>DASTUX010000133.1:0-4707 GCA_035759395.1 Nocardioides sp. | reverse complement strand
GGCGAGGCTCGAGAAGACGAGCCCCGAGCCGACGCCCTGCAGCGTCGTCGCGGCGTACAGCTGCCAGGTCACGTCGTGGAGCAGGGCCATGGAGGTGAAGGCGACCGCGTTCAGCAGCGTCCCTGTCACGATCACCGCGCGGGCACCGAAGGCGTGGATCAGCCGGGACGTGCCGAAGCCGACCAGGAAGCTCGCCACGGCGGACGGCAGCAGCAGGTTGCCGGACTCGCTGATCGACGCGCCGAAGCCGTACCCGGCCGAGGACGGCGTCTGCAGGAACTGCGGGAGGAAGCCGAACGAGGCGAACATGCCGAAACCGACGAACGCGGCGACCAGGTTGGTCGTCCAGACGCCGCGCAACCGCATCATCTGCATGTCGATCATCGGCACGGGGACCCGGGTCTCGACGCGGACCCAGACGACAGCCACGAGGGCGGCCCCGGCGAACAGCCCCAGGATGCGCGGCGACGCCCAGCCCCACTGGTTGCCCTCGCTGAGCGCGAGCAGGAGCGCGACCAGCCAGACCGACAGGAGCACCGCCGGCAGCGCGGGAAGGCGTCCCGGAGTGCGCACGGGGGACTCCGGGATGAACAGCAGCGCGGCGACCGCGGCCACGGCCGTCGCGATCATCGGCAGCCAGAACAGCCAGTGGTAGCCCAGGCCGTCCACGATCGGCCCCGCGATCACGATGCCGGCGCCGAAGCCCACGGCCGTGAGCGACGCGATCACGCTGAGCGCCGAGGTCACCCGGTCCTGGAACTCGTCGCGGATGATCCCGAACGAGAGGGGGAGCACCCCACCCCCCGCACCCTGCACGACCCGGGCGGCGATGAGCCACCCGATCGACGGGGCGAGCGCCGCGGCGAGCGAACCGACCGCCAGCGCGGTCAGCG
This sequence comes from Nocardioides sp., assembly GCA_035759395.1. Classification (GTDB taxonomy): domain Bacteria; phylum Actinomycetota; class Actinomycetes; order Propionibacteriales; family Nocardioidaceae; genus Nocardioides. The sequence continues at coordinate 3,814 of DASTUX010000133.1, read as the reverse complement.
TCACGACCAGCATCCGCTTCTTGCCGACCACGTCGCCGATCCGGCCGAGCAGCGGCGTGCAGATCGAGGCGGAGAGGAGGTACGCCGTCAGCACCCAGGTGACCGTGGTCTGGTCGGTGTGGAACTCGACCTGGATCCGGGCCAGGACCGGGACGATCAGGGACTGGAGCAGGGCGAACGAGGACACGGCGATCGTGAGGACCGCGAACGTGATGCTCGGGCGTCCCTTGAGGGTGGGTGGCACCGGGCAGTCCTTCGAAGTCTGGGGCGGAAATGGCTCGAGGCCAGGCTCCGTTTGGGCCTGGCCTCGAGGGTGGTACGGCATCAGGGACTCGAACCCCGAACCCGCTGATTAAGAGTCAGCTGCTCTGCCAATTGAGCTAATGCCGCGCGTGGTGAAGCGACGTGAACTCTACCAGCGGACGACGTTGCGGAAAAATCGGGGAGTGCAGCTACAGCGACGCGAGCACGGCCTGCGCGGCGTTGTGCCCACCGAGTCCGGAGACGGCACCGCCGCGACGCGATCCCGAGCCGCACAACAGGATCGAGGCGACGTCGGTCTGGACGCCCCACTGCTGCGCGGGTGTCTCGAGCCGGGTCCGGTTCGGGGCCCACGGCCAGTCGAGGTCGCCGTGGAAGATGTGCCCGCCCGGCATGGCCAGGTCGGCCTCGATGTCCTGCGGGATCTTCGCCTCGATGCACGGCCTGCCGGTCGCGTCCGTGGCCACGCAGTCCTCGATCGGCTCGACGAGGTGCTCGTTGAGGGACGCCAGCGCCCGCGAGACCGCCAGCGCCTTCTGGCCCTCCGGGTCGGTGGCGAACAATGACGCCGGGGTGTGCAGGCCGAAGTAGGTCAGCGTCTGCGTGCCCTCGGGTGAGGAGCCGAGGATCGACGGGTCGGTCAGCGAGTGGCAGTAGACCTCGCCCGGCATCACCGACGGCACGCGCCCGGCGGCGGCATCGGCGTACGCCGCCTCGAGCTGGGTGTAGTCCTCGCCGAGGTGCAGCGTGCCGGCGAAGGCGACCTCCGGGTCGACCCCCGACTTCAGCTTCGGGAGCCGGTCCAGCAGGAAGTTGATCTTCAGCTGGGAGCCCTCGGGCTTGGTGGTCGGGTCCTCCTGCTCGCCCATCAGGATCCGGAGCACCCACGGCGCCACGTTGGCGAGCACGAAACGGGCCTCGGCGGTCTGCGTCGACATCCCGTCGTGCCAGGTGACCTCGGCGCCGTCGGCGGAGCCACGGATGGAGCTGACCCCGGCGGAGGTGATGACCTCGGCGCCCGCGTCGGCGGCGGCCTTGGCCAGGGCGGTCGTGACGGCGCCCATGCCGCCGACCGGCACGCGCCACTCGCCGGTGCCGTTGCCGATCAGGTGGTAGAGGAAACAACGGTTCTGGATCAGCGACGGGTCGTTCATCGACGCGAACGTGCCGATCAGCGCGTCGGTCGCCACCACGCCGCGCACCGTGTCATCCGTGAACCTCGCCTCGACCGCAGCACCGAGCGGGTTCTCCACGAGGTCGCGCCAGACGTCGGGGTCGACCTGGCCGCGGATGGTGCGCTCGAGGGGGAGCGGCGACAGCAGGGTCGGGGCCACGACCTCGGCCAGGCCGGCGACGTCGGCGTAGAACTTCTGCCACGCGGCGTACTCCTCGTCGCCGCCGGTCAGCTCGGCGAAGGAGCGCGCCGTGGCCCGGCCCTCGGGCCGCTCGACGAGCAGTCCGCGCGGCTTGCCGTCGCGCAGCACCGGTGTGTACGACGCCGTGGTGCGCGAGGCCAGCGCGATGTCGAGGCCGAGGTCCTCGACGAGCTGGTTCGGCAGCAGGGAGACGAGGTAGGAGTAGCGGGAGAGTCGGGCCGAGTGGCCGGCGAACGCCGTGGCCGAGACCGCGGCCCCACCGGTGTGGTCGAGCCGCTCGACCACCAGCACGGACAGGCCGGCCCGGGCGAGGTACGCCGCTGAGACGAGGCCGTTGTGGCCTCCACCGACGATGACCACGTCGTACTGCTTCTTCGCCGACTGCACCGCCTCAACCTAGCCGCCGTGTCGACGAGCCGGGCAAATCACCCACGCGGGGCCCGGTTGTAGGGGATCCTTTACCCGGATCGGGGCTACGTGGGCACCGCTCGGGAGAGGTGAGCCGTGGTCAAGGCGTGGGCCGTGCGCGCTGCCGCGCTTCTGGCACTGATGACGTTGCTCGGGTTTCTCGCCGTTCACTCGGCTGCCCCGGAGAGCTCGGTCATCGGGATCTGGCCCGTGGGACTGGGCACGGGTGCCCTGATCCTCGCCCGAGGACGGCGTACGCCGTTGCTCCTCGGGATCGTCCTGCTCAGCGCCGTCGGCACGATCTGGCTCGGCGGGCGGCCGTTCCCCGTGGCGGTCGGCTACGGGCTCGGCACGACGCTCGAGGTCTGGGTCGTCTGGTGGTGGTTCGCCGGCGCGGAGCGGGAGTGGGGCGCGCCGCAGCTGCGGACCAACCCCGACATCGCGCGCTTCGTCAGCGCCTCGGGCATCGGCGCCCTCCTGATCGCGTTCTTCGGAATGCTCACCTCGCTGGTGACGGGGTTCGGGAGCCCGCCGGTGGTGGGCCTCGCGCTCGCCCTCGCGCACCTCGCCTCCCAGCTCACCCTCCTGCCGTTCTTCTCCCGCCTCCACCGGCACGCGGCCGTGGCGGGTGCCGGCGAGCGGGCCATCCAGTGGCTGATGATCGCGACGGTCGTCCCGCTGGTCTTCCTGCCCCACGACTTCCCGTCCGTGGTCTTCGCCGTGATCCCCCTGCTCGGGTGGGGCGCGCTGCGCAACGGGCCGCGTGAAGCCCTGGCCCAGATGATCGTCGTGCTCACGATCGCGGCCATCATGACGAGTCTCGGGCTGGGGCCGTTCTCGCGGGTGTCGGAGCAGTTCGGTCTCCCCGTGGACGCCCGCGGCATGATCCTGGCGGTCTTCACCTTCGCCTGCGCGCTCGTCGTCGTGCCGCTGGTGCTCACCGTCGGCGAGCAGATCGACAACGCGCGGCGAGCCGCCGCCGAGCGCGACATGGTCACCAACATCGTCAACAGCGCGACCGGGGTGGCGATCATCGGCACCGACGAGACAGGCGCGATCACCCTCTTCAACCCCGGCGCCGAGCGGCTGCTGGGCTACCAGGCCGACGAGGTGCTCGGCCGGTCCACCACGATGTTCCACTCGGAGGAAGGGCTGGCCGCCCAGGCGCGGGAGCTCGGCGTCGAGAACGACTTCGGCGCGGTCGTGCGGGCGATGGCGGCACCTGAGTCCGCCGGGCGGGACATGCCGTTCCTGCGCAAGGACGGCGAGCAGCGCACGCACTCGATGACCCTGAGCCGGATCGTCGACGACCTGGACCAGGTCACGGGCTACGTCAGCACGTCCGAGGACGTCACCGAGCGGGTCCGGGCCCAGGCGGCGCTCGTCGAGGCGCTCGAGACCGAACGTCGCGCGGTCGAGCAGATGCGCGAGGTCGACCAGGTCAAGGACGCCTTCGTGTCCAGCGTCAGCCACGAGCTCCGTACCCCCATCACCAGCATCGTCGGCTATCTCGAGATGCTCCAGGACGGGTCGTTCGGCGAGCTCAGCCGGCGCCAGGCCGACGCCGTACGACGGGTCGCCGACAACAGCACGCGACTGCTCTCGCTCATCGACGACCTGCTCACCCTGTCCCGGGTGCAGGACGACAGCCTGACCACCTCGGACCGGGTCTTCGACCTCCGGGAGACCGTGCGCTCCGGGCACGACGTGGTGTCGCCGGCGTGGACGAACCGGGCCCTGGACGTGAGCCTGCACCTGCCCGGCATTCC
>DASTUX010000132.1:0-10492 GCA_035759395.1 Nocardioides sp. | reverse complement strand
CAAGATCGAGGCGGCGGGCGCCTGGGACCTGTCCCGTGCCACCGAGATCGCCATGGACGCCCTGCGGCTGCCGCCGGGCGACGCCGAGGTGACGACCCTGTCGGGCGGCGAGCGACGCCGGGTGGCGCTGTGCCGCCTGCTGCTGTCGCGCCCCGACCTGCTGCTGCTCGACGAGCCCACCAACCACCTCGACGCCGAGTCGGTCCAGTGGCTAGAGAACCACCTCGCGTCGTACCCCGGCGCGGTCCTGGCCGTCACCCACGACCGCTACTTCCTCGACAACGTGGCGTCCTGGATCCTCGAGCTCGACCGCGGCCAGGCCCACCCCTACGAGGGCAACTACTCGACGTACCTCGAGACCAAGAAGGACCGCCTCAAGATCGAGGGCCAGAAGGACGCCAAGCGCGCCAAGATGCTCGAGCGCGAGCTCGAGTGGGTGCGCTCCAACGCCAAGGCCCGCCAGACCAAGAGCAAGTCCCGTCTCGCGCGCTACGAGGAGATGGCGGCCGAGGCCGACCGGATGCGCAAGATCGACACCTCCGAGATCAACATCCCTGCCGGCCCGCGCCTCGGCGACATCGTCCTGGAGGCCCACGACCTGGGCAAGGGGTTCGACGACCGCACCCTGATCCACGACCTGTCGTTCTCGCTGCCCCGCGCCGGCATCGTCGGCGTGATCGGCCCGAACGGCGTCGGCAAGACGACCCTCTTCCGGATGATCACCGACCAGGAGAAGCCCGACGAGGGCGAGCTCAAGGTCGGCTCGACCGTGAAGATCTCGTACGTCGACCAGAGCCGCGGCGGCCTCGACCCCACCAAGAACGTCTGGGAGGTCGTCTCCGACGGGCTCGACTTCATCAAGGTCGCGAACTTCGAGATGAACTCACGCGCCTACGTCGCGTCGTTCGGCTTCAAGGGGCCCGACCAGCAGAAGAAGGCCGGCGTGCTGTCGGGTGGTGAGCGCAACCGGCTCAACCTCGCGCTGACGCTCAAGATGGGCGGCAACATGCTGCTCCTCGACGAGCCCACCAACGACCTGGACGTCGAGACGCTCTCCTCGCTGGAGGACGCCCTGCTCGACTTCCCCGGCTGCGCCGTGGTCACCTCGCACGACCGGTGGTTCCTCGACCGCGTCGCCACCCACATCCTCGCCTGGGAGGGCGACGACGAGGACTCGGCCAAGTGGTTCTGGTTCGAGGGCAACTACGCCTCCTACGAGGAGAACAAGATCGAGCGCCTCGGCGCCGAGGCGGCCCGACCGCACCGCGTGACGCACCGTCGCCTCACCCGCGACTAGGGCACGCTTGGTCTCGACGCGCGCGTCGCGGCTTCGCAGGCTCAGCCGCGGCGCTTGCTCGACCTGGCTGACCTACCGCCCGGGCTCGTTCCTCGCCCGAGCGGGGGTCATCTCATCTCCATCTCGGGGTGCGCGGCCACGAGATGGTCGGACACGGCGTTCATCACGCGTCCGACCGCCTCGAAGTCCTCAGGGCTGACGAGGTCGACCAGGTGGTCGCGGACGCCGTTGACGTGCGTGGGGGCGACCTCGACCAGCAGGGCGTACCCCTTCTCGGTCATCGTCGCGAGGATCCCGCGGCCGTCCTCGGGCGAGATCGACCGCTCGACCAGCCCCGCGTGCTCCATCCGGGCGATCGTGTGGGTCACCCGGCTGCGGCTGTGGGCGAGCGCGTCGGCGAGCTGGGCCATCCGCAGCCGACGGTCCTCGCGCTCCGAGAGGCGCACGAGGATCTCGTACTCCGTCAGGGAGATCCCGTGGGCCCGGCGCAGGTCGTCGTCGAGCCGGTCCATCAGCAGCGTGGTGCCCATGACCAGGGCGCGCCACGACTGCTGCTGTCCGGCATCGAGCCACCGGGCCGTGGGTTCGTCCGTCATGGACGCCAGCGTATCCGCCGATCGCCGGTGCCAGACCCGATCAGCCGAGCCGCTCGAGGATCAGCGCCATGCCCTGGCCGCCGCCGACGCACATCGTGATCAGGCCGGTCGACTTGTCGTGCCACTCCAGCGAGTTGAGCATCGTGTTCTGCAGGCGGGCACCGGTCATCCCGAACGGGTGACCGACGGCGATCGCGCCACCGTTGACGTTGAGGCGGTCGATGTCGATGCCGAGGTCCTGGTACGACGGCACCACCTGGGCCGCGAACGCCTCGTTGATCTCGACGAGGTCGATGTCGCCGATGCTCATGTTCGCGTGGGCCAGCGCCCGCTTGGTCGCCTCGACCGGACCCAGCCCCATGATCTCCGGGGACAGCCCGCTGACGCCCGTGGAGACGATCCGTGCCAGCGGGGTGAGCCCGAGCTCGGCGGCCTTGGTGTCGGACATGATCACCACGGCCGCTGCGCCGTCGTTGAGGGCGCAGCAGTTGCCGGCGGTGACGACCCCGTCGGGGCGGAAGACGGGCTGCAGCTGCGAGAGGGCGTCGTACGTCACCCCCGCCCGGGGGCCGTCGTCGGCGCTGACGACCGTGCCGTCGGGGGTCGTGACCGGGGTGATCTCGCGCGCCCAGAAGCCGTCGTTGATCGCCTTCTCGGCCAGGTTCTGCGAGCGGACGCCGAACTCGTCGAGCTCCTCGCGCTTGAGTCCGCGCAGCCTCGCGACGTTCTCGGCGGTCTGGCCCATCGCGATGTAGGCGTCGGGAACCATGCCGTCCTCACGCGGGTCGTGCCAGTCGACCCCGCCTTCGGCGGCCTTGTCGGTGCGCGCCTTGGCCTCGGCGAAGAGAGGGTTCTGGGTGTCGGGCCAGTGGTCCGAGGTGCCCTTGGCGAACCGGGAGACGGTCTCGACGCCCGCGGAGACGAAGATGTCGCCCTCGCCGGCCTTGATCGCGTGGAAGGCCATCCGGGTCGTCTGGACCGACGACGCGCAGTAGCGGGTGATCGTGGCGCCGGGGACCTGGTCCATGCCGTTGAGGACGTTGACGATCCGGCCCATGTTGTTGCCGCTCTCGCCACCCGGGAGACCGCAGCCGAGGTAGAGGTCGTCCACGGTGTTCGGGTCCAGCGACGGGATCTTGTCCAGCGCGGTCCTGACGATGAACGCCGCGAGGTCGTCGGGTCGGAGGTCCTTGAGCGACCCCTTGTTCGCGCGGCCGATGGGGGAGCGGGCGGCGGAAACGATGACGGCCTCGGGCATGGGGAACTCCGATCGTGGGCGGTGGTTACTCGGCAGTCACCCTAGACCCGTCACCGTTGGGTCGGCGCGGGGCGTTCGGCCATCGGAGCATCTGGCAGCATCGGGGCCGTGCGCCACCTCTACGAGTGCCCCATGCGCTGGGCCGACATGGACCTGTTGGGCCATGTGAACAACGTGGTCTACGTCGACTACCTCCAGGAGGCGCGGGTCGACATGCTGCGCACCCACGGACCCGCCGCCCACACGGCGGAGCTGGCCGAGGGAGTCGTGGTGGTGCGCCACGAGGTGCAGTACACGGCGCCGCTGACGTTCCGGTTCCGGCCGGTGAGCATCGAGTGCTGGGTCACCGAGATCCGGGCTGCGTCGTTCACGATGGCCTACGAGGTGTTCCAGGAAGACCCCGAGGCGGAGGGCGGCCGACGGGTCTACGTGCGGGCGACGACCGTGCTCACGCCGTATGTCTTCGCCACCGAGCGACCGCGTCGCCTCACCGAGGCGGAGCGCGAGACGCTGGCGGTCTTCCTCGAGCCGGTCGAGCGCACCCGGCGGGTCGCGTTCCCACCCGTGCAGCGCACGAAGGTCGGCCGTTACCCGGTGCACGTCCGGTTCTCGGACGTCGACGTCTACGGGCACGTCAACAACGTCAAGTACTTCGAGTACTTCCAGGAGGCCCGGATCCTGCTCATGGCCCGCCTCTGGAGGGACCTGCCCCTCGAGGCCCCCGAGGTCAGCACGGTCGTGGCGCAGACCGACGTCGACTACAAGGTGCCGATCCTGTTCCGGCCGGAGCCCTACGACACGTGGTCGTGGGTCTCCCGGGTCGGGACGAGCTCGGCCACGATCGACTCGGTGATCTGCGACGGCGACACCGTCCTGTCCCAGGCCCGGGTCTCGATCGTCTTCTTCGACCCGGCGACCCAGCGCTCGACCCCGGCCCCCGAGGCCTACCGCGAGCGGCTGACCTCGATCGTCGTCTGACCGCACCTGTCAGCGAACGTCGGCCTTCGACGACTCGGGCGCCTCCAGCCCGGGAATGCCCCGCAGCTTGCGCAGCCCCCGGTGGTGGGCGACCCGGACGGCCACCTGGCTGATGTCCAGTGCCCGGGCGGTGCTCTCCACATCAAGACCCACGACGTCGATGCAGGCGACGACGTCGCGTTCCCGCGGGGGGAGCCCGCGCAGCACGTGCGCCACCCAGTCGCGGGCGACGAGCTCGGGCTCCGGGCCGTCCGTGGACAGCTGCGGTGCCGGGTCCGCGGCGGGTGAGGTGCCCCGGCGCGCGCTGCGCCGCCGGGTGTTGGTCGACAGGTTGCGGGCGATGCCGAAGAGCCAGCCCGCGAACTCCTCGCCGGTGCCGGTGAAGTCGGGGATCTTCTGCGCTGCGGTCAGCCAGGTCTCCGCGGCGAGGTCCTCCGGGGCCACGGCGGTGTCCCCGCTGGGACGGGTGGAGAGCCACACGACCAGCCGGCCCCCGTGGGCCCGGTAGAGGTCACGCCAGGCTTCTGGATCCCCGCTCTTGGCTCGCTGCACCAGCCCGTCGTCGGCGCGCACCGGCGACCTCAGTCGTCGGCGTCTGAGGGATCGGGCCCCTCCGGCCCGTCGTCCCCCGCCGTGTCGTGGTCAGAGTCCCGGTCGTCGCCGCTTCCCGTGCCGTGGTGATCCTCGTCGTCATCCGTGCTGCTGCCGCTCGCGTCGTGCCCGTCCGGGCCGTCGTCGTCGCCCGGCTCCTGCTGCTCGCCGGACTCGTCCTCGTCGTCGGTGTCGCCGGGCAGGGGCGCGCCCGCCGGCGCTGCGCCGTCGCCCGGAGCGCCGGCGCTTCGGGAGCCGCCTGTCGGCTCACCCTGCTGATCGTCGGGCCGGGCCGTGCGCGCGTCCGCCCCCGGCGCCGAGCCCTCAGGTGCCTGGTCGTCGACCGCAGTGTCGTCGTCGGGAGCCTCGGTGGGCGTCATGAGCGGTGCCGTGGGGTGGTCGACCGGCCCGCTGGGCGGCGTCGGGGCGTTGTTGCCGGAGAGGGCCACGGAGGCCCAGGCGCCCCCGGTGGCGATCGCCGCCACGCTCGCGGCAGCCAACGCGACCTTGAGGTGGTGCGGTCGAGGTCGGACGGCCGCGAAGCCCCCGGCCGCACCCGCCGCGGCCGCGATTGCGGCGAGCTGGGTGATGAAGACGGGGTCGGGCTCCAGCGTGGGTACGCCGATCCGGAGGTCGGGGACCCCCTGCCGTGCTCCAGCCATGCGCTCATCCCTCGAGTGGTGAGGCCCCGACGGTAGCGCGTTTCCGCGCCACCGCCGGGACCTGGGTGTCAGCCGCTGCGACGCTCAGTCGTCGTCGCCGTCATCGCCATCGTCGTCGTCACCCTCGTCGTCCCCGTGGTCGTCAGCGTGGTCGCCGTGGTCCTCGTCGGCGTGCTCGCCGTCGGCGTGGTCACCCTGGTCGTCGTCAGCCTCGTCGGCCTCGTTCTCGCCCTGGTCACCCTCGTCGTCGGCGTGCTCGCCGTCGCCCTGCTCGTCCTCGCCCTGGTCGTCGTCGCCCTCGTCCTCGGCGCTCTCGGACTCGGGAGCCTCCGGTGCCTCGGTGGCCTCGTCGGACGAGTCGTCAGCAGTGGAGTCCTCGGCCTCCGTCTCGTCGTCGGCCTCGTCCGCGGCGCCGTCGTCGCTCAGGTGCTGGGCGCGTGCCTCGGCGGCGCGCTGCTGACCGCTCGCGGCGTGCTCGTTCACCTCGTGGCCGTTCTTGTTGACCACGGGGGTGCTGGTGCCGGTGTCGTCCTGGCCGGCATCGTCACCGGTGGCGTAGGCCGCCCCCATGGTCGTGGCGGCCGCGAGAGCGACGCTGGCGGCAATGGCTCGGGCTGCGGTGGTCCTGCGCATGAGGAGACTCCTCGGTCATCGAGAGGGCGGTGGTCCGCCTTGTCACCCTCTACCTGTCACCCGACGTGTCCTGCGTTACACCGAACCCGAGATTCTTCGGGCACACGAAGTTCCGGGGGACGTGCTCACTCGAGCGTGTTCACCATGAACTGCGCCGCATGGGTGACGTAGTCCCAGAACTGCGTGTCCTGCTCGGGGCTCAGTCCGACCTCGTCGAGCCCGGCCCGGAAGTGCACCAGCCAGCGGTCCTTGGCCTCCGGAGTGACCGCGAACGGCGCGTGCCGCATCCGCAGCCGCGGGTGGCCCCGCGTCTCGGAGTAGGTCGTGGGCCCGCCCCAGTACTGGACGAGGAAGAGCAGGAAGCGCTCCTCGGCCGGGCCGAGATCCTCCTCGGGGTACAGCGGTCGCAGCAGCTCGTCGCCGGCCACGCCCTCGTAGAACTTCGCAACGATGCGCTGCATCGTGTCGAAGCCGCCGATGTCGTCGTAGAACGTGGTCACGCGCCCATTGTGCCGAGACGCCCACGGCCGTCCGACACCGGCGTGCAAGACTCGAACTCGTCCACCGAACGTCGTGCACGACCGTCTAGGAGTGATCGCCGCATGAGCACCACGCGCACCGCGCAGACCCACTGGGAAGGCAACCTCGCCGAGGGCGCCGGCAAGGTGACCCTTCAGTCCTCCGGCATCGGGACCTTCGACGTCTCCTGGCCCGCGCGCGCCGAGGAGCCCAACGGCAAGACCAGCCCCGAGGAGCTGATCGCCGCCGCGCACTCGTCCTGCTTCTCGATGGCGCTGTCCGGCGCCCTCGGCAAGGCAGGTACGCCGCCCACCTCCCTCGAGACCAGGGCCGACGTGGAGTTCACGCCCGGCACCGGGATCACCGGAATCCACCTGAGCGTCGTCGGCGTCGTCGAGGGCATGACCGAGGAGCAGTTCGTCGAGGCCGCCGAGGGCGCCAAGACCAACTGCCCGGTCAGCAAGGCGCTCACCGGCACGACGATCACGCTGGACGCCAAGCTCGGCTGATCGGTCCAAACGCAAGCAGGGCGGTGACCATCTGGTCACCGCCCTGCCTTGCGTTACGGGATCTCGAGGCTCGGGCGCGCAAGCGCGCCCTCGCGCCTCAACCGACGGGCGGGATCTCCGGCTCCTGCTGGGCCGCGGCCTTCTCCTCGCGGTGCCACACGACCCGCTGGGGGAGCGGGATCTCGATGCCCTCGTAGTCGAAGCGAGCCTTGATCCGCTGCCGGAACTCGCGCGCCACGCCCCACTGCTCCATCGGGGCGGTCTTGAGCAGCACCCGGAGCATGACCGACTCGGGGTTGAACAGCTCCACGCCGGTCACCTCGGGCTCCTCGATGACGATGCCCTTGAAGTCCTCGTCCTGCCAGATGTCGTGCGCGATCTCGCCCAGGATCCGCGTCACGCGGGCGAGGTCCTCGCTGTAGCTCACGTTGACGTCGACGACCGCACGAGACCAGTTCTGGCTCATGTTGCCGACGCGCAGGATCTCGCCGTTGGGGACGTACCAGACGGTGCCGTTGAGGTCGCGCAGCCGCGTCACCCGCAGGCTGACCGCCTCGATCGTTCCGCTGGCCTCACCGACGTCGACCACGTCACCCACGCCGTACTGGTCCTCGATGATCATGAAGATGCCGGACAGGAAGTCGCGGACCAGGGACTGGGCGCCGAAGCCGAGGGCGAGGCCGATGATCCCGGCGCTGGCGATGATCGGGGCGATGTTGATGCTGAGCTCGCTCAGCATCATCGTCCCGATGATCGCGACCAGGACGCCGGTGACGATGCTCTTGAGCAGGTCGCCCATGGTCTTGGCGCGCTGGACCCGTCGGGTCTTGTTGACCATCTCGGTGGCCGAGGCCTGGACGTCCTTGCGGCCCCGCCGGGTGAACCGGTTGGCCGGGATCACCCCGCCCTCCGCCCGGGACACGAGTCGGTTGACCAGTCTGTGCAGCACCCACCTGATGACCAGTCCCAGCACCAGCAGGCCGAAGAGTGCCAGCGGCTTGCCGATCAGGATGTCGGACGCGTTGGCCAGGGCCTGGTTGTCGGTCCAGCCGTAGACCGTGGCGCAGACCTGTTCACCGGTCTCGCAGTTGTCAGTGCTGCTGAGCTCAAACATGCGGCCCAGTATTCACACCACCCGGTCCGATTCCGAACGCGCGCGCTGCGGGTGTGACCGAGTCGACCCGCAGCGTGGTCAGGGGCACATTCCGGGAGCCGATATCCTGCCTGTGTGACTGCCAACTTCGAGACCATCGCTCGCCGTACCGTCGCCGTCCTCGTCACCACCGGCGCCCTCGTCGCGATCGCGGGTCCGGCCACCGCGGACGTGCCGGAGGGCTGGAGCAACCCCGACGACGTCTCGGTGCTGTACGCCCTCCTGGTGCTCGGCGGGATCCCCCTGCTGCTCTTCGTGCTGATCACGCTGGCGGTCTACGTCCCGGCGCTGATCCGCGGCGAGCGGGTGGCCCCGGGCGAGCCCTCCGTGGAGGACCAGTGGTTCGGCGGCCCGCGCAAGGGAACGACCGAGCTGGCCGGCCCCGACACCGACGAGTCGAAGGCCGGTGGCGCAAGTGGCCGCTGGTGACCCCTTCAGCAGCGGTGAGCGGTTCGCGCTGGACGAGGCGATCCGCAAGGCCGAGCAGCTCTCCCGCGTGGAGTTCTCGCTCTTCGTCGGCACCGCCGGCGCGGACCCCCGAGCGTTCGCGACGCAGCTGCACAACTCGCTGGTCGCACCCTCGCGCAGCGTCCTGATCATGGTCGACCCGCAGGCCCGTGCGCTGGAGATCGTGACCGGCGGCTACGTCCGCCGCAACCTCTCCGACACCGAGGTCGAGCTGGCTGCCCTCGAGATGCAGTCCGCCTTCGCGGAGGGTGACCTCGTGGGTGGCCTCAAGCGCGGCATCAGCATGCTCGCCGAGCACGCCCGCCCGCAGAACACCCTGCACGCGGGCTGACCTCACGGACCGACCCAAGAGACAAGCCGCGGACCCGCCCGAGAATCGAGCGGGTCCGCGGCTTTTCTGCGTCGGTCAGGCCCGGGCGTCCCGGGCCTGGGCGGCGAGCGCACGAGCCACGTCGTCGCGACCCTCGTGCACGTACCGCTTGGCGGCCGGGTTGGCCGGCGAGCTCTCCAGCCAGGCGTCGACGCGGTCGAGGAGCTCCTGCGAGGCCAGCGGCTTCGGGAACATGTACTCGAGCGCCGTCGAGGCCAGGTGGGTGCCCCGCTCCTCCCAGAGCGTGTCGGCCGCGGTCAGGTACTTCTCGACGTACGGCGCCAGCACCTCGTCCTGGCCGAAGCGCTGGAAGGCCAGCGCCACGCTGCGGTGCGTCTCGTTCGGGACGTCGTCGCGCACGATCGCGATCTCCCAGGCCTCGGCCTTCGCCTCGGCGGTGGGGCGGGAGGCCCGGGCGGCCGCGGCGTGCTCCTGGCCGGAGATCGTGTTGTCGCGCTCGAGCTCGGCGGCGATCCGGTCCTCCTCGGCGCGGCCGGCCCGGGCGAGCCCGGTCAGCAGCGCCCAGCGCAGGTCGGTGTCGACCGCGAGGCCCTCGAACGCGAGCGAGCCGTCGAGCAGGCCCTCGAGGTCGGCCAGGGCCTCCTCGCTCTGGGCAGCACCGGCGTAGGCACGGGCGAACGACAGCTGGTGGTCACTGCCGGGAGCCGCCTCGCCGAGCAGGGTCCGCAGCCCCTGCTCCCACGTCGCCGCCAGCCCGGCCCGATTCTCGGGCGCGCTGTAGGAGTTCACCGCGAGGGCGGCGTACCCCGGGATCCGGCTGACACCGAACGAGTCGGTCTCGGTACCGATCCCGCGCAGCACCAGCGACACGAAGTCGGTGGCGCTCATCTCGGCGTCGCGGGTCATGTCCCAGGCCGCACCCCAGCACAGTGCCCGGGCGAGCGAGTCGTCGAGACGGGACATGCCGTCGACCACGGTCGCGAGCGACCGCTCGTCGAGGCGGATCTTGGCGTAGGTGAGATCGCCGTCGTTGAGCAGCAGGAGCGCGGGCTGCTGCTGGCCGACCAGGTCGGCGACGACGGTGCGCTCGCCCTCGATGTCGGTCTCCACCGACGCCCGGCGGACCAGGCGGCCGTCGACCTCGTCGTACAGGCCGATGCCGATGCGGTGGCGACGCAGCGTCGAGTACTCCGCCGTGGCGCTCTGGCGGACCGCGAAGGACGAGTAGCTGCCGTCCGCGTCGAGCTCGAACTCGGCGGTCAGCGTGTTGACCCCGGAGGTCTGCAGCCACTCCTTCGCCCACGAGTCGAGCTCGCGGCCGGAGGCCTTCTCGAGCGCGGCGAGCAGGTCGGTGAACTCGGAGTTCGAGAACTCGAAGTCCTTGAAGTACTGCTGCACGCCGGTCAGGAAGTGGTCGAGGCCCACCCAGGCGACGAGCTGCTTGAGCACCGAGGCGCCCTTGGCGTAGGTGATGCCGTCGAAGTTGACCTCGACCGC
>DASTUX010000131.1:0-5522 GCA_035759395.1 Nocardioides sp. | reverse complement strand
GCGGGGCAAGCGGCAGGCGCCGGTCCTGGCCGCACCCGAGGGCCCGTGCGACAACGAGGACATCGCGGTCACGCCCGAGGTCACGAAGGCGGTGGCCGGCCCCCGGGGCGAGGTGTTCATCGTGCTGCACCTGCGCACGCTGGAGTCGCCGGCGTGCACCTGGCAGGTCTCGCACGAGAGCCTCACCCTGAAGATCTCCTCGGGCAAGGACGACATCTGGTCGAGCCGTCAGTGCCCGCGCGCGGTGCCCACGCGCAACGTCGTGGTCCGCAGCGCGGTCACCACCGACGTCGGCCTCACGTGGAACGGCAAGCGCTCCGACGACGACGACTGCTCACGGCTGAGCCGGTGGGCGCTGCCCGGCTACTACCACGTCGCCGCGGCCGCCCTCGCGGGCGAGCCGGCCGACGAGCAGTTCGAGCTGGAGGCCCCGACCGGCGAGGTGATCACCAAGTCGCCGTCGCCGCACCAGCAGCCCCACCGGAACAAGAACGCCCAGAAGAGCGGCGGCCGGCCGGTGGCGTCGCCGTCGGGCTCGACCGACTGACCGCGAGAGCGGCTCGGCTCAGACGTAGCGCTCGAGGATCGTCGACTCCGCCAGGCGGGACAGACCCTCGCGCACGCTGCGGGCACGCAGCTCGCCGACGCCGTCGACGGCCTGCAGGTCGTCGATGCCGGCCGAGAGCAGCTTCTGCAGGGTGCCGAAGTGCTCGACGAGCCGGTCCACGACCGACGCGGGAAGCCGCGGCACCTTGGCGAGCAGCCGGTAGCCGCGCGGGGCCACCGCCCCGTCGAGGTGCTCACCGGCGCCGAGCCCGAGGGCACGCGCGGCCGCGGCCGGGTCGACCAGCTCGGTGGGGGAGAGCGCCTCGAGCCGAGCCAGCAGGGCCTCGGGGCTCTTGGCACGGCGTCCGGCCGGCAGGTAGTCGCGGATCACCAGCTCGCGCTCGGCGTCGACACCGGTGATCAGCTCCTCGAGCTGCAGCGAGAGCAGCCGGCCGTCGGTGCCGAGCTCGAGGACGTAGTCCTCGATCTCGCGCGCGATCCGGGTCACCATCTCGAGGCGCTGGGCCACGACGGCCACGTCGCGCACGGTCACCAGGTCCTCGATCTCGAGCGCGGACAGGGTGCTGGCCACCTCGTCGAGGCGCATCTTGTAGCGCTCGAGGGTCGCCAGCGCCTGGTTGGCGCGGGAGAGGATCTGGCCCGAGTCCTCGAGGACGTGGCGGGTCTCCCCGACGTACGCCGCGATGATCTGCATCGACTGCGACACCGAGATCACGGGGAACCCGGTCTGCCGCGCGACCCGGTCGGCGGTGCGGTGGCGGGTGCCGGTCTCCTCGGAGGGGATCGTGTGGTCGGGCATCAGGTGGACCGCCGCCCGGTGGATCCGGGTGATGTCCTTGTCGATGATGATCCCGCCGTCCATCTTGGCGAGCTCACGCAGGCCGGTGGCGGTGAACGGGACGTCGAGCGTGAAGCCGCCGGTGGAGAGCGACTCGACCACCTTGTCCTGGCCGAGCACGATCAGGGCGCCGGTGCGGCCGCGCAGGATGCGCTCCAGCCCGTCGCGCAACGCGGTTCCGGGCGCGATCGAGGCCAGGGTCGCCCGCAGGCGCAGCGTCTCGTCCGAGCGATCGGTCCCCACCACTGCCGTGTCCTCCATCCCGGCTGCGACGAATGCCGGCCGAGCCGTCAGTCTAGGGGACGCGCCGGGCGTTTCTGGTCCCTTGGGAGATGGAGGATGCGCAGGGCGGAGCCGATGTCGGGAACCTCGAGCACCCGCATCCCGTCCACCGTCACTCCGGTGTCGGGCAACCCCGGTGATTGCGCCGCGGGCTTGCCGGGCTCGGTCGGCACGACGGCCACCCGGAACCCGAGCCGGGCCGCCTCGGCGATCCGCTGCGGCAGGTCCCGCACGCGGCGCAGCTCGCCGGACAACCCGATCTCGCCCATCGCCGCGACGCCGTGCGGGGCGGCGGCACCGATCGTCGCCGAGGCCAGGGCCACGGCGACCGCGAGGTCGCTCGCGGGCTCGGACAGGCGGGCGCCCCCGACGGTCGAGGCGAACACGTCGTGGTTGTGCAGGCGGATGCCGCAGTGCTGTTGCAGCACGGCCAGCACCATCGCCACCCGTGAGTTGTCGAGCCCCGACGTCGTACGACGCGGGCGCTCGGCGGCGGTCGGTGTCACCAGCGCCTGCACCTCGGCCAGCAACGGACGGCGACCCTCCATCGTGACCGCGACGCAGGTGCCGGGGACGCCGGCGACGTGGTTCTCGACGAAGAGGCCGGTGGGATCGGTGACCGCGCTGATCCCCTCGGAGGAGAGGTCGAAGCAGCCGACCTCGTCGATCGGGCCGAAGCGGTTCTTCATCGCCCGGACCATGCGGAACCGAGAGTTGCGGTCGCCCTCGAAGTGCAGCACCACGTCGACGACGTGCTCGAGCACCCGTGGCCCGGCGATCGCGCCGTCCTTGGTGACGTGCCCGACGAGGACGATGGTGATGTTGCGGGTCTTCGCGACCCGGATCAGCGCCGCGGCGACCTCCTTGACCTGGGTGACGCCGCCGGGAACGCCCTCGACGCCGGAGGCGCTGATCGTCTGGATGGAGTCGACGACCAGCAGCTCGGGCCGCACCTGCTCGATGTGGGTGAGCACCGCGCCCAGGTCGGTCTCGGCGGCGAGGTAGAGCTCGTCGTGGACCCCGCCGGTGCGGTCGGCGCGCAGCCGGACCTGCGAGGCCGACTCCTCGCCGGTGACGTAGAGGGTGCGGCGCTGGTAGCGCGCGGTCTGCGCGGCGACCTCGAGCAACAGCGTGCTCTTGCCGACCCCCGGCTCGCCGGCGAGCAGGATGGCCGCGCCGGGGACCAGCCCGCCGCCGAGCACCCGGTCGAGCTCGGGCACCCCGCTGGTGCGGAACTGGGAGTCCTCGACCGAGACCTGGCCGATGGGGACGGCCGGCCTGGTCACCGGGCTCGCGGCGGCCCGGGTGAGGGGGGCCGAGGCGGCCTCGGCGACCGATCCCCAGGCCTGGCACTCGCCGCACCGCCCGACCCACTTGCCGGTCTCCCAGCCGCACTCGGTGCAGCGGTAGGACGTGCGTGCTGTCTTCGCCATGGCGCAGACGCTAGGCGACGTCGCCGACAGTGACCCGGCCGCCACGTGACTTCGCCCGCGTCTGCGTCGAGAACTTCCGGGGACGGCTGTCGGCGGGAACCGGTCGTCCCCGGGCCGGGGGCTCGTTATGCTGGGGTTGGATCGATCAAGTGAGGGGAGTCGGGTGTCAAATGTTCTCGGGCGTGTCCCCGCCGCTCCGCCGACTCTCGCCGACGTCGCCGAGCTGGCTGGGGTGTCACGCCAGACGGTGTCGAACGCGGTCAACAACCCTGACCTGCTGCGCGAGGACACGCTCCTGCGGGTGCAGGAGGCGATCGACGCGCTCGGCTACTCCCCGAACCGCGCGGCCCGCAACCTGCGGACCCGGGCCTCGCACCTGATCGGACTCAAGATCAGTCCCGCGCAGGAGGGGACCGCCGACGCGTTGATGGACCGCTTCGTCCACTCGCTGGTGGAGGCCTCGCGTGAGGCCGGCTACCACGTCCTGCTCTTCCCCGGGGACCACGAGGACCCCCTGGCCGGGTACGACGACCTGCTCCGCTCGACCGCCGTCGACGCGTTCATCGTCACCGACACCTACCTCGGCAACCCGCAGGCGGCGTGGCTGGAGTCGCGCCGGGCGCCGTTCGTGGCCTTCGGCCGTCCGTGGGACAACCCCGAGGCCCGGCATCCGTGGGTCGACGTCGACGGCGCCGCCGGGTCCGACCTCGCCACGACCCACCTGCTCGACCGGGGGCACCAGCGGATCGCCTGGATCGGCTGGCGCAAGGACTCGTTCATCGGTGAGGACCGGCGGGCTGGGTGGAGCCGCGCCCTGCGTTCGCGCGGACTCCCCACCACCGGACTGGCCTCCCGCGTGGAGGACACCGTCGCCAGCGGCCGTGAGGCGAGCGCCGTACTCCTCGACGAGGCGCAGCCGACTGCCTTCGTCTGTGCGTCCGACACCCTGGCGATGGGCGTGCTGCACACCCTCGCCGAGCGGGGTCTGGTCGCCGGCCGCGACGTCGCCGTGGTGGGCTTCGACGACTCGCAGGTGGCCCAGGTGGTCCCGCCCGGTCTCACCTCGGTGCGCCAGCCCCTGGAGGAGGTCGCGGTCCAGGTCGTGAAGGCGCTCGAGGGCCTGCTCGGCCACCCCCCGCTCGTCGGCCCCGGCGTACTCCTCACCCCCTCCCTCGCCGTCCGCGGCTCGAGCTGAGGGGTGCAGGAGTCGCCGGTTCACCGGTGATTCCTGCAGTTCCGGGCCGTTGCAACGCCTGCGAAGTGCAGGAAGTGCCCGGGAAGTGAGCGGTCAGAAGGCCTTCGACCAGAGGTTGACGGCGTAGTCGACCTCGGTGCCCTGGTGGCTCGCGAGTACGTCGTCGGCGAGCTCGCGGGCGAACTCGATGCGGACCACGCTCTCCAGGTCGGCCCGCGAGGAGAACGACCAGCGGATGTCGACCGGGGTGCGGGTCCAGCCGTGGGTCGACCAGAACCGCTCGACCGCGTCGGGGTCCACCGACGGGTAGCCGCGCCGGAACCAGCCGCCGAAGGTCGAGCGGGTGGCGTCGTTGTCGACCACGAACGCGGTGCCGCCCCGGCGTACGACGCGGCCGAGCTCGGCGAGGCCCGGCTCGCAGCCGGGGCCGAAGAAGTACGCCCACCGGGCGTGGGCGACGTCGACCGACGCGTCGGCCAGGGGGAGGGCCTGGGCAGTGCCCTGCGAGACCGACACGTTGGCCAGTGACCGGGTGCGCCGCCGGGCCAGGGCGACCAGGTCCGGGTGCGGCTCGACGCCGATCACCGACGCAGCCGCATTGGCGAAGCGGGGCAGGTGGAAGCCGGTCCCGCAGCCGACGTCGAGGACGGTGCGCCCGGACCAGCCGGCGATCGCCGTCATGGCTGCCTCGAGGCGACCCTCGGGGTCGACCGCGCGGTTCTCGGTCTCGTACGTCGCGGTGTGGTGCCAGATGTTGGGGCTGGGGACAGCCCCGCGCGGGAGGTCGGGTTTCGACGCGCCCGTCACGACCTCGTCCCTCGGTCGTGGGGCTTGCTCAACCTGGCTCGCGACGTGGTCCGCGCCTGCGGCGCGTGCCACTGCTCCCTCAGATCCGGACCAGGCCGTTGGGGGTCTGGACCTGCGCGGCGATGATCCCGGGGGTGCCGTGCGGGGCGACCCACTCGACCTTGACGTCCTCGAGAGGGGCCTCGACGGTCTCGCCGAGCCACTCGCTGACGCGCTGCGGGTCGCCGGCGATCTCCAGGCAGGCCAGGGAGAACGCCGGGTCGGCGCCGTTGCTGGGGTGCAGCTCGAGCGGGCTCTCCCACTCGATGAAGAACGGCAGCTGGGGGTCGCTGATCAGGCCGTTGATGCCGATCTGCTTCCAGCGGAGCTCGGTGCCGTCGGGGCGGTGGCGGTTGCCGAC
>DASTUX010000130.1:0-3971 GCA_035759395.1 Nocardioides sp. | reverse complement strand
GTTCGGCTACCACCGCGCCGAGATCCTCGCCGCGATGGCGAACGCCCTTGTCCTGCTGGTGGTCTGCGGTTATCTGGCCTACGCCGGGATCGCGCGGCTCGGCGATCCCGAGACGGTGCGCGCCGGTCCGCTGATGGTGTTCGCGCTGGTCGGGCTGCTCGCCAACGCGGTCTCGGTGTGGATCCTGCACGGCTCCGCCACCGGGTCGCTCAACCTGCGGGGGGCCGCGACCGAGGTGTTCGCGGACCTGCTCGGCTCGGCGCTGGCCCTGGCCGCCGGCGTCGTCATCTGGTTCACCGACTTCCAGCGCGCGGACCCGATCGCGTCGCTGCTGATCGCCGCGATGATCCTGCCCCGCTCGCTGGTGCTGCTGCGCGACTCGGCATCGGTGCTGCTCGAGATCGCGCCCGCCGGCCTCGACCTCGAGGAGGTGCGCCGCCACCTCGCCGGCGTCCCGGGCGTCGTGGAGGTGCACGACCTGCACGCATGGACGATCACCAGCGGGCTGCCCAGCCTGTCCGCGCACGTCACGGTGACGGACGAGGCGCTGGCCGAACACGGGGTCGGCGTGATCCTCGACCGGCTCTGCGAGTGCGCGACCGAGCACTTCGAGGTGCGGCACGCGACGTTCCAGGTCGAGCCGCTCAGCCACCGCGAGCACGAGGACCTCGGCGAGGCCCACTGACCGGGCCGTGCCGGAGCGGTCGCGGGGGGCGTCGTACCGGATTGGCGAGCCGGGGTCGGCCCCCGGTAGGTTGGTCGCTGCACGATGTGGTGCCGGTCACAAGCCTGTTTGGGGCCTGGGTGCCAGGTCGTGGCGCCCAGCAGAAGGACCGGGCCAGGCAGCGGAACACCCACTGTCGGCCTGACCCGAGTCCCCCAGCGGCATGCGGAGAACCCGCGACGCCGGTGACTCTCGAAGGAGTGCACGTGACCCAGCAGTCAGGCTTCGGCCCCGACCTGGCGGAGGTCTTCGGACCGTCCCACCAGGATGGTGGCCCCGAACTCATCCAGCTCCTCACGCCGGAAGGCGAACGGGTCGAGCACCCCGAGTTCAGCTTCGGCGACAACATGTCCCGCGACGAAGAGGCCGAGATGGTCCGCGGCTTCTACCGCGACATGGTCCTCACCCGCCGCATCGACACCGAGGCCACCGCGCTGCAGCGTCACGGTGAGCTCGGCATCTGGGCCCAGCTGCTCGGCCAGGAGGCCGCGCAGATCGGCGCCGGCCGCGCGCTGCGCCCCCAGGACTACGTCTTCCCGACCTACCGCGAGCACGGCGTCGCCTACTGCAAGGGCGTCGACCCGCTGAACCTGCTCGGCCTGTTCCGCGGTGTCGACCACGGTGCGTGGGACCCGAAGGAGAACAACTTCGGGCTCTACACGATCGTGATCGGCGCCCAGACCCTGCACGCCACCGGCTACGCCATGGGCATGCAGCGCGACGGCGACGTCGGCACCGGCGACCCGGACCGCGACTCCGCGGTGATCGCGCACTTCGGTGACGGCGCCTCCTCGCAGGGCGACGTCAACGAGGCGTTCATCTTCGCCGCGTCCTACAACGCGCCGGTCGTCTTCTTCTGCCAGAACAACCAGTGGGCCATCTCCGAGCCCATCGAGCGCCAGACCCGGATCCCGCTCTACCAGCGCGCACTCGGCTTCGGCTTCCCCGGCGTCCGCGTCGACGGCAACGACGTCCTCGCGACGTACGCCGTCACCCAGGCCGCCCTGCAGCGCGCCCGGGACGGCCAGGGCCCGACGCTCGTGGAGGCGTACACCTACCGGATGGGTGCCCACACGACGACCGACGACCCGACCCGCTACCGGCTCTCCGACGACGTCGAGCACTGGAAGCTGAAGGACCCGATCGCCCGCGTGGAGGTCTACCTCAAGCGCAACGGCCTCGCCGACGACGACTTCTTCGCGACCGTCAAGCAGGAGGCCGACGACCTCGGTCACCACCTGCGTGAGGGCTGCAAGGCGCTGCCGGACCCGAAGCCGATGGACATGTTCGACCACGTGTACGCCGAGGAGACCGAGGAGCTGGCGCGCGAGCGCGAAGGCTTCGCGGCGTACCTCGAGAGCTTTGAGGGGAGCCACTGATGAGCGGCCAGAAGATCACGCTCGCCAAGGGCCTCAACATGGGGCTCCGCAAGGCGATGGAGGACGACCCGAAGGTCCTGATCATGGGTGAGGACGTCGGCAAGCTCGGCGGCGTCTTCCGGATCACCGACGGCCTGCAGAAGGACTTCGGCGAGGACCGCGTCATCGACTCCCCGCTCGCCGAGTCCGGCATCGTGGGCACCGCGGTCGGCATGGCGCTGCGCGGCTACCGCCCTGTCGTGGAGATCCAGTTCGACGGCTTCGTCTACCCGGCCTACGACCAGATCGTCTGCCAGGTCGCGAAGATGTGTTACCGCTCCAAGGGCCGCTCCCCGATGCCGATGGTCATCCGGATCCCGTTCGGCGGCGGCATCGGCGCGGTCGAGCACCACAGCGAGTCCCCCGAGGCGCAGTTCGCGCACACGCCCGGCCTCAAGGTCGTGGCCTGCTCGAACCCCGTCGACGGCTACTGGATGATCCAGCAGGCCATCGCGTGCGACGACCCGGTGATCTTCCTCGAGCCCAAGCGGCAGTACCACGCCGACAAGGCCGAGCTCGACGAGCACGCGACCCCCGAGCCGCTCTTCACCTCGCGGGTCGTGAAGCAGGGCAGCGACGTCACCGTGCTGTCCTACGGTCCGATGGTGAAGACCGCGCTGAAGGCCGCCGAGGCCGCCGCGGGCGAGGGCAAGTCGCTCGAGGTCATCGACCTGCGCACGCTCTCGCCGCTGGACATGGGTCCCGTGCTCGAGTCCGTGCGCCGCACCGGCCGCGCCGTCGTCACCCACGAGGCGCACACCAACCTCGGCATGGGCGCGGAGATCGCCGCCCGGATCACCGAGGAGTGCTTCTACAACCTCGAGGCCCCGGTGCTGCGGGTGGGCGGCTTCAACACGCCGTACCCCGCGTCGCGGATCGAGGAGGACTACCTCCCCGACCTCGACCGGGTCATGGACGCCGTCGACCGCACGCTCAACTTCTGAGGAGCAGGATGTCCGAGTTCAAGCTTCCCGACGTCGGCGAGGGCCTGACCGAGGCCGAGATCGTGGCCTGGAAGGTCAAGGTCGGCGACATCATCGCGATCAACGACATCATCGTCGAGATCGAGACCGCGAAGTCGCTGGTCGAGCTGCCGTCGCCGTACGCCGGCACGGTGCTCGCGCTGATGGTGCCCGAGGGCGAGACCGTCGCCGTCGGGACGCCGATCATCTCGGTCGGCGACCCGAACGAGGCTCCGGCGCCCGCGCCGGCCGCCCCGGCGCAGCCCGAGATGGAGATCGACCTGTCCAACCCGCGCGCCTCCGGCGGCGGCGAGGGCGAGAGCCTGGTCGGCCGCAACAAGGCCGAGCGCACGGCCGTGCGGCGTACCCGCAAGGCGGCCACCGAGGGTGTCGCGGTCGGGGCATCGGCCGCCAACGTGCAGGTCCAGGGTGCGTTCGAGCCCGGTCCGTCGCCCGACGTCGACGGCTCGGACGAGCCCGCGGTCCCGGCCACCTCGGCCCGGACCACCGAGCCGGCCGAGGTCGCCCACGCGCTGGTGCCCTCGTCGGCAACCACGCCCTCGGAGGCCCGTGCGCTGGCGAAGCCGCCGGTGCGCAAGCTGGCCAAGGACCTCGGCGTCGACCTCGGCTCGGTCGCCCCGACCGGACCGGGCGGCACCGTCACGCGCGCCGACGTCGAGGCCGCGTCCTCGGGTGCAACGTCATACACTCCGGTCGCTACTGCGACCACTTCGTATGACGTCCCGGCCGGCCAGCGGGAGACCCGCGAGCCGATCAAGGGCGTCCGCAAGATGATGGCGCAGGCCATGGTGTCGTCGGCGTTCAGCGCGCCTCACGTCACGGAATGGGTGACGGTCGACGTCACCC
>DASTUX010000129.1:0-14051 GCA_035759395.1 Nocardioides sp. | reverse complement strand
GGGAAGGATCCGCGCGTGAGTCGCTCTCGGACGGCGTTCGCTCTCGGCCTGGTCGTGCCGCTCCTCGTGGTGGGCGGGTGCTCCAATGATGAACCCCAGCCCAGGATTGCCCCCAGCGAGTCACCCTCCCCGACGGACAGTTCGTCCGCCCCCGCTCCGATGGGCCCGGTCCAGACCGTTCGCGCCTGGGTCGAAGCACGCAACGTCGCACTGTCGACGGGTGACACGAGTGCGGTTCGGGAACTGAGTCACGCGGACTGCAAGCCCTGTGAAGGGCTCATCGAGCCGATCGAACGGATCTATGCGGCGGGCGGTCATTTCGAGACCAAGGGCTGGTCCGTGGTCAAGGCAAAATTGCGGAAGGCTCATGGGGCGACTGCGGTCGTCGATACCGGGATCACGATTTCCGGCGGAGCAACGGTGAGTGAAGCGGGAGCTGATCCGGTCGATTACCAAGCCGAGAATCATGTGGTGGTCTTCAGGTTGCGGCCGGTGGGGGATGGCTGGCAACTCTCCTTCTTGGGGTTCTTGTCATGAACCTTCGCGGCCTGTTGGCACTGATCGTCGTTGCGATCGGGATGGCTGTGGTGCCCACGACCCCGGCCTTCGCCGAGTGTTCGTGGGTTCAGGTACAGCACATGGTCGATGGGGCGATTCAGCTCCGGTGGGAGCACCGGTGCACGGAGAGCCCGGACCTCGAGATCGCGCCAGTGGGCGACGTGGTGGTGCCACCTCGTGACTCCGACTGGGATGCGGCGTGTGTTCGCACAGCGATCACGGTGGGGTTGGATCCCGTTGCTTTCTGCGACCTTCCTCCGACTGCGGTGGTACCGACCGTGACACCCGGGCTGGTGGCGCGGGCGTTCCGGGACGTGCCGTTGCCGGCGTCGGCGCTGGCGGTGGAGCCGCCGGATGGGCGGACGTTGGTCAACTTCGACACGAACTTCTACACCGAGCAGGGGTCGTTCACGCGGCGGCTGCGGTTGCTGGGCCAGGCGGTGGAGCTGCGGATCTGGCCGAGCCGGTACTCGTGGGTCTTCGGGGACGGGGAGTCATTGACGTCGGCGAGTGCGGGATCGCCGTACCCGGACCTCGAGATCACCCACGCCTACCGCACCAGGGGTGGGGTGAGTCCGCGGGTGGACACGACGTACGCCGCCCAGTTCCGGGTCAACGGTGGGCCGTGGCGCGACGTGAACGGGACGGTGACGATCCCGGGTGCGCCCGTGCAGCTGCGCGTGGTGACTGCGAAGCCGGTGCTGGTCGGCTACCACTGACCGGGGGTGGGGCCTCAGGTCTGGCGGAAGACCACGACCGTGCGACTCCCCAGCGAGAGCCGGTCGCCGGCCTTGATCGGGGTGCCGACGGGCAGCTTGAAGTCGGTGGAGAGCACGACCTCACCGGTCTGCACCCAGTCGTTCTCGGGCACCTCGATGCGCAGCGGCTTCGAGCCCGAGTTGAGCCAGATCATGAACGAGCGGTCGACCTGCTGCTCGCCACGCGGGCCGGGGGAGCGGAGCGGGTCGCCGGAGACGAACATGCCGACCGAGGTGAGCGACTCGTCGTGCCAGTCGTCACCGATCATCTCGCGCCCGGACGGGTGCAGCCACGCGAGATCCTTCGGGCCGCCCCGCATCGTCGGGCGCCCCTCGAACCAGTGCCGCTGGCGCAGCGCCGGGTGCTCGCGCCGCAGGCGCAGGGCCGTCTTGGTGATCTCGTAGACGTCGAGCCACGCGTCGTCGGGTCGCCAGTCGATCCACGAGGTCTCGTTGTCCTGGCTGTACGGGTTGTTGTTGCCGCCCTGGGTGCGGCCGCGCTCGTCGCCCGCGGTGATCATCGGGACGCCGTTGGACAGGCACAGCGTCGCCATCAGGTTGGCCGCCTGCCGCCGACGTAACGAGACGATCTCCTGGTCGTCGGTCTCGCCCTCGACGCCGTGGTTCCACGACCGGTTGTTGTCGGTGCCGTCGCGGTTGTCCTCGCCGTTGGCCTCGTTGTGCTTGTGCCCGTACGTCACGAGGTCGCGCAGGGTGAACCCGTCGTGGGCGGTCACGAAGTTCACCGAGGCGTACGGCGACCGGCCGTCGTCGGCGTACAGGTCCGACGAGCCGGCCAGCCGGGTCGCGACCGTGCGGATGCCCGAGGACTCGCCGCGCCAGAAGTCGCGCATCTCGTCGCGGAACTGGTCGTTCCACTCGATCCACGGGGGAGGGAACTCGCCGACCCGGTAGCCGTCCATCGACGCGTCCCACGGCTCGGCGATCAGCTTCACGTGCCGCAGCACGGGGTCCTGCCCGATCGCGGTGAGCAGGTGGCAGCGCATGTCGACGTCGTACCCGGTGCGGGTGAGCGCGGAGAGCAGGTCGAAGCGGAACCCGTCGACGTGCATCTCGGTGACCCAGTAGCGCAGCGAGTCGAGGATCAGCCGCAGCGCGAACGGGTCGGAGGCGTCGACGGTGTTGCCGCAGCCGGTCACGTCCCAGTAGGTGTCGGGGTCGGGCAGCCCGAGCTTGCTCGGGGCCACCCGGTGGTAGAAGCCCTTGTCGTCGAGGCCCCGGAACGACAGTGTCGGCCCGATCACCCCGGCCTCGGCCGTGTGGTTGTAGACCACGTCGAGGATGACCTCGATCCCCGCGTCGTGGAACGCCTTGACCATCGCCTTGAACTCGGTGACCTGCTGGCCTCTGTCCCCGGCGGCGGCGTAGGCGTGATGCGGGGCGAAGAAGCCGATCGAGTTGTAGCCCCAGTAGTTCACCAGGCCGCGCGCGGCCAGCACCGGCTCGGAGACGTACTCGTGCACGGGCAGCAGCTCGATCGCGGTGATGCCCAGGTCGCGGAGGTAGTCGACGACCGCGGGCGTCGCGAGGCCGGCGTACGTGCCGCGCAGTTCCTCCGGCACCCGGTCGTGCAGCGCGGTCATGCCCTTGACGTGCGCCTCGTAGATGACGGTGTCGCGCCAGCGGTGGCGCGGCTGCTGGTCGCCGTCCCAGTCGAACTCGTCGTTCACGACGACGCTGCGGGGCACGTACGGTGCGGAGTCCTCGGTGCTGCGCTCGTCGACGGCGCCGACGACGTAGCCGAAGATCGCCGGGTGCGTGACGACGTCGCCGCAGATCGCTTGCGCGTAGGGGTCGAGCAGCAGCTTGTGCGAGTTGAACCGGAGCCCGGCGTCGGGGTCCCACGGCCCGTCGACCCGGTAGCCGTAGCGGGCGCCGACCTCCACGCCCGGGACGGCGCCGTGCCAGATGCCGAGCGACCGCTCGGTGAGCCGGTGCCGGGACTCGGCGCCCTCGTCGTCGAAGAGGCAGACCCAGGCGGCGTACGCCTCCGGGGCGTAGACAGCGAAGTTCGTCGCCTCCTCGGACCACGACGACCCCAGGGGGTAGTTGCGGCCCGGCCACACGGCCGCTCTCTCGCCGCGATTGCGCCACAGTCCCGGGGTCACCCGAGCCATTGTTCCCGATGACGGCACAATGCCCGCAGACTGATCGCTGGATGTACCGAAACGAAGAGGTGGAGACACAGCATGGGTGAGTTCGTTCGACTGGAAGTCGCCGACGGCGTGGGCACGATCCGGCTGGACCGGCCGAAGATGAACGCACTCAACGTGCAGGTGCAGGAGGAGATCCGGGCCGCGGCCGCGGAGGCGACGGACCGCGACGACGTCAAGGCCGTCGTCGTGTACGGCGGTGAGCGGGTCTTCGCGGCCGGCGCGGACGTCAAGGAGATGGCGGACATGTCGTACACCGACATGGTCAAGCGCTCCGGTGGCCTGCAGTCGTCGTTCTCGGCGGTGGCGCGGATCCCCAAGCCGGTCGTCGCGGCGATCACGGGCTACGCGCTGGGCGGCGGCTGCGAGCTGGCGCTCTGCGCAGACCTGCGCTTCGCGGCCGACAACGCGGTCCTCGGGCAGCCCGAGATCCTGCTCGGCATCATCCCCGGAGCCGGTGGCACGCAGCGGCTGACCCGCCTGGTCGGGGCGAGCACGGCCAAGGACCTGATCTTCACGGGTCGGTTCGTACAGGCCGACGAGGCGCTGGCGATCGGCCTGGTCGACCGGGTCTTCCCCGCCGAGAAGGTCTACGAGGAGGCGCTCGCCTGGGCCCGCCAGTTCGCCAATGCGGCGTCGTACGCCGTCCGCGCGGCCAAGGAGAGCATCGACCGCGGGCTGGAGACGGACCTGGAGACCGGCCTCGAGATCGAGCGCCAGCAGTTCGCGGCGCTGTTCGCCACGCAGGACCGCACGATCGGTATGCGATCCTTCGTGGAGAGCGGTCCCGGCAAGGCCGAGTTCGAGGGGCGATGAAGCGCAAGGCGGAGGTAGGCATGAAGGCGGCAACCGTGCGCGTCCGGATCGCGCAGGTCGTGTGGCTGGTGTTCGTCGTCGCTGCCCTGTTCCTCGCGGTGGGCGCGCTCTGCATCGCGCTGGACGCCAACCGGAGCAACGACCTGGTCCGGTTCGTCCTCGACGTGGCGGACGCGGTCGACCTGGGGGTCTTCTCCCGCGACAACGGCATCAAGGAGTACGTCGGCGAGAACGCCGAGACCAAGAACGCCCTGTTCAACTGGGGTCTCGCCGCCATCGCCTGGCTGGTTGTCGGCCGGATCTTCGACCGGGCGATCCGTCCCTGACCTACTCAACGACGAGTCCACGCAGTGGCGTGTGACCCACGCGACGCTGTGACTGACCCCACCGCATCGGCGGTTCCACCTCGGGGTACCCGCTAGTAACCTCACGACCACATCGAGTGCACAGGAGGGGCCGAACCGGCCACACCACCATGAACATTGTTGTCTGTGTGAAGTACGTGCCCGACGCCACTGCCGACCGGCAGTTCGAGTCGGACAACACCGTCGATCGCGTTGGCGTCGACGGACTCCTGTCGGAGCTGGACGAGTACGCCGTCGAGCAGGCTCTCCAGATCAAGGAGAAGAACGAGGGCGCCGAGGTGACCGCGGTCTGCATCGGCCCCGAGAAGGCCGTCGACGCAGTGCGCAAGGCGCTGCAGATGGGTGCCGACAAGGGCGTCCACGTGGTCGACGACGCCATCGCCGGCTCCGACGCGATCGCCACCTCGCTCGTCCTGGCCAAGGC
This sequence comes from Nocardioides sp., assembly GCA_035759395.1. Taxonomy (GTDB): domain Bacteria; phylum Actinomycetota; class Actinomycetes; order Propionibacteriales; family Nocardioidaceae; genus Nocardioides. The sequence goes on along the minus strand of DASTUX010000129.1, from coordinate 8,956 downwards.
CATCGAAAAGGCCGGCCCCGCCGACCTCGTCGTCTGCGGCATGGCCTCGACCGACGGCGGCATGAGCGTCGTCCCGGCGATGCTCGCCGAGCGCCTCGGCATCCCGCAGGTCACGTTCGCCTCGGTGATCGAGACCCAGGGTGACCAGGTGCGCATCAAGCGCGACGGGGACACCGCGACCGAGGTCATCGGTGGCACCATGCCGCTCGTGCTCTCCGTGACCGACCAGTCCGGTGAGGCTCGCTACCCGTCGTTCAAGGGGATCATGGCGGCGAAGAAGAAGCCGCTGGAGACCTGGTCGCTGAGCGACATCGGCGTCGAGGGTGACCAGGTTGGCCTCGCGGCTGCCTGGACCGAGGTCCAGGAGACCACGGCCCGCCCGCCGCGCACCGCCGGCGAGATCGTCACCGACGAGGACGGGTCGGGCGCCACTGCGCTGACCGAGTTCCTCGCCTCGAAGAAGTTCATCTGAGGAGCGAAGACATGTCTGAGATCCTGGTACTCATCGATCACGTCGAGGGCGCGGTGCGCAAGCCGACGTACGAGCTCCTCACCATCGCCAAGCGGCTCGGCGAGCCGTCCGCGGTCTTCATCGGCCCGGCCGACAAGGCCGCCGACGCCGCGGAGGCCGTCAAGAAGTACGGCGCCGAGAAGGTCTACGCCGTCGACGACGCGCAGCTCAAGGGCTACCTGGTGGCCCCGAAGGCCGAGGCCCTGCAGCAGCTCGCGGAGAAGACGTCCGCGGGCGCGATCCTGATCACCTCGTCCGCCGAGGGCAAGGAGATCGCCGGTCGGCTCGCGATCAAGCTGGAGTCCGGCCTGATCACCGACGCCGTCGACGTGCAGGAGGGCCCCGTCACCACGCAGAGCGTGTTCGCGGGCAACTTCACGGTGACCGCCAAGGTCACCAAGGGCACGCCGATCATCACGGTCAAGCCGAATGCCGCGACGCCGGAGGAGTCCGAGGGCGCGGGTGCGGTGGAGGAGTTCGCCGCGGAGATCTCCGACGCTGCGAAGACCGCGCAGATCGTGGCGTCGCAGCCCCGCAAGGCGACCGGTCGCCCCGAGCTCACCGAGGCCGCGATCGTGGTCTCCGGTGGTCGTGGCACCGGCGGCAACTTCGAGCCCGTCGAGGGTCTCGCGGACGCGCTCGGGGCGGCCGTGGGTGCCTCGCGTGCCGCGGTCGACTCCGGCTGGATGCCGCACAGCTTCCAGGTCGGCCAGACCGGCAAGACGGTGTCGCCGCAGCTCTACGTCGCGAACGGCATCTCCGGTGCGATCCAGCACCGCGCCGGCATGCAGACCTCCAAGACGATCGTGGCCGTCAACAAGGACGAAGAGGCCCCGATCTTCGAGCTGGTCGACTTCGGTGTCGTGGGTGACCTGCACACGGTCCTGCCCGCGGCCACCGAGCAGATCAACAAGCGCAAGGGCTGACCGCTCACGGTCCCGCCCGGACGCCCCGTCACCGTCAGGTGGCGGGGCGTCCTGCTTTCCGGGGCAGTACGACACGCACCGGGTGGCGAGCCCCGTTCCCGCGATCATCGGAGGATCTCCGGCACCTGGTGCCGGAGATCCTCCGACGTCTCGTCGTGGAGCCGATCTCTCCACAGCCTCTTCGCTGCGTGGTGGGGCCTCGGGCGAGCGCGGGAACGCTGGCAGGCATGGACGAGCTGGAGATCTCTGAGCTGATGACCCGCCAACATGGCGTCATCGCGCGACGCCAGGTGCTCGACACCGGCGGCTCGGACGTGGACATCGAGCGACGGGTGCGCCGGCGGGAGTGGGCGCAGGTCCACCCAGGCGTCTACGTCTCCCACACGGGTCCGCTGACGCCGTTCCAGACGGGATGGGCCGCGGTCCTCCGGTGCTGGCCCGCAGCCCTGGCGGGTTCCTCGGCTCTGCAGGCCCACGGCATGAGGACGGGCCGCGAGGACGGCGGACGGGTCGAGGTGGTCGTGGACGAGACGCGGCGCGTCACCGGTGGCCCAGGCATCAGGGTCACCAGGCTGACGAGCTTCGTGGACCTCGCCCAGATGCACTTGGTGCCTCCGCGTGTGCGGCTCGAGCACGCAGTCCTGACGGTCGCCTCGCGAGCGCCCACCGAGGACGCGGCCGTCGCGGTGATCGCGGATGCCTGTCAGGTCCGGCGCACGACCGCAAGACTGCTGCTTGCCGCGCTGGCCACCATGCCTCGGCTGCGCCGGAGACATCTGCTCGCCGAAGTGCTCGAGGACGCAGCCGTCGGCGCCTGGTCGGCCCTCGAGCGCAGATATCTCGTCCACGTCGAGCGGGCACATGGGCTGCCGCACGCTCAACGCCAACGCGTCGTGCGGCCGGGCCGCACCGTGGCGCACCGGGACGTCGACTACCTGGATCTGCGCGTGGTCGTGGAGCTGGACGGACGACTCGGTCATGAGTGGAACGCGGACCGCTGGCGCGACCTCGACCGCGACATCGACGCGGCCGTGGCAGGTGACCTGACCGTTCGAGCCGGCTGGCGGCAGGTGCTCGATCCGTGCCGTCTCGCCGCCGCGGTTGCCCGGCTCCTGCTCGCCCGCGGGTGGACGGATCTGCCGCGTGGATGTCAGCCGGGCTGCCCGGTCGCCATCATCGGAGGATCTCCGGCACCACGTGCCGGAGATCCCGCGACGTCGTGACGAGCGGCCTACCTCCCGAGGAAGGCGGGCTCCACGACCAGCCCCACCTGGGGGACGGTCACGGTGCGGTTGTTCTCGGTGCCGCGGATCACGACCTGGCGCAGCGACATGTTGTTGTCGGTCGACGACTCGACGAGGCGGTTCGCCGGGTTGGCGATGACGGCGACGTAGTAGGTGCCGTTGGGCAGGCCGCGCAGGTCGAAGGACTGGCCGGCCCGGAACTGGGCGTAGGTGTCACCCCAACCGGACGCCAGCACCTCGCGGATCGACAGCGAGCCGAGGTCGCCGCACGACGTGTTGAGATCGGTGTTCTCGGGGTTCCAGGCGGCGTTGGGCACCGTCAGGTCGACCGCGTCGGTGTTGGCGAGGCAGAAGGCCTCCTTGTGGGAACGCACCGCCTCCGCCTGGCCGGCGTCCAGCAGGGCGTAGCGAGCGAAGTCCTCGAAGTGCCAGTGCTGGTGGGTGGGCTTGGCGTCCCAGTGCATCTCGCCGACCAGCTGGTAGCCGGTCTGGTTGCCGGCGGCGTCGAAGAAGTACTGGTAGGCGTCCATCGTGTCCTCGCCCTCGCGGCGGAATCCGTCGACGACCAGCGGGCTGTCGCCGGCGTTCCACACGGTGGCGGAGAACTGCAGGTAGTTGCCGTTGCCGGCCATCTTGATGCCCCAGGCCGGCAGCGAGCGCAGGTCCGGCACCGGACCACTCACGGGCGCCCGGCGGGAGCCTGTTCCCGAGGGTTCCTGCGCCGCCGGTCGCGCGATTCCGGGGGAGGGGGCAGGTTCGGGGAACACCACTTGCTGGCGCTTCACGACGAGCACGAGGCTGCGCGTGGCATCGGCGGCCGAGATGCCGAGGGCCTGTGCGTACGCCGGCGCGATGGCCGCGGTGACCCGGTAGCGGCCGGGCCTGAGCCGCATCGGCCGTTCCTGGGACAGCACCGGAGCCGCCCAGCCGGCCTCGACGCCCTGCACCGAGCCGAGGCTGTAGGGGTTGGACCAGCAGCCGTTGCGCGGGTACGGCGACCGCGGCGGGGCGTCGGGGCGGACCCGCTCCGCCCAGCCGCTGAAGCAGGCCTTGCGGGAGAGCAGCGTGACCTGGCCGCTGTCCATGCGCGTGAGGCTCAGCTTGATGAAGGCCCGCAGGCCCGAGAAGTCCCTGGTCGCCCAGCCGGGCAGTGCCACGTCGCCGCTGGGGGAGCGCCACACGGCGCGGACGGGATCGGCGTACGACGTGCGCGTGGACCAGATCTCGAACGGCTGCGACTGCGCGATCACGCGGAGCCCCAGGTCGGTCCAGACGCGTCCGCCGTAGGCGTAGGTGACGATCCGGTCCGGGGACCACAGGGTCAGCGGGCTGGCCGAGACAGCCGCTGTTGGTCCCTGCGCCCCGGCCGAGACCGGGGGCAGGGCGACGGGGAGTGCGAGGGCGAAGACCAGGCCGACGGCCCGGGCGGCGGTCCGCAGCGAGTGACGAGGCACGGGCGTGGTCCTTCTCCAGAGGAAGACTGTGGTGAGCGTAGGACGCGCCGAGGTCCCATTCGGTTGCCTGACGTGCAAGACACGCATTGAAGTCTCCTCCCGCCTGACTACGCTCGCAGCCATGAGCACCCAGCAGGCCGTCCTGGACGCGGCGACCCGCGCCCGCGAGGCCAGCCACGGGCTGGCGTTGGCGACCCGCGCGCAGAAGGACCGGGCGCTGCTCGCCATGGCCGAGGCGCTCGTCGCGGCCCATGACGACCTGCTCTCGGCGAACGCCGAGGACGTCGCCCGGGCCGAGGCTGACGGGACGCCGCCGAACATCGTCGACCGGCTCCGCCTCACCCCGGAACGGCTGGCCGCGATGGCCCAGGGGCTGCGCGACGTCGCCGCCCTGCCGGACCCCGTCGGCGAGGTCGTGCGGGGCGGCACCCTGGCCAACGGCCTCGAGCTGCGCCAGGTGCGGGTGCCCTTCGGCGTGGTCGGCATGATCTACGAGGCGCGGCCGAACGTCACCGCGGACGCCGCGGGCATCTGCCTCAAGTCCGGCAACGCGGTCCTGCTGCGGGGCAGCTCCAGCGCACGCTCGAGCAACGCGGCGATCGTGGCGGTGCTCCGCGCCGCTGCCGCGCAGTCCGGGCTCGACGCGGACGTGGTCCAGCTCGTCCCCGGCGACGCCCACGACAGCGTCAAGGTCCTGATGCGGGCCCGCGGGCTGGTCGACGTGCTCATCCCGCGCGGGGGAGCGGGGCTGATCCGCAGCGTGGTCGAGGAGTCCACCGTGCCGGTCATCGAGACCGGGGTCGGAAACTGCCACGTCTACGTCGACCGGGCCGCCGACCTCGACAAGGCGCTCGCGATCGTGCTCAATGCCAAGACCCACCGCACCAGCGTGTGCAACGCGGCCGAGTCCCTGCTCGTCCACCGCGACGTCGCCGACGCGTTCCTGCCGCGCGTCGTGGCAGCCCTGCAGGAGGCCGGCGTGACGATCCACGGGGACCGCGACTTCGCGTCGTACGACGGGGTGCTCGCCGCCACCGACGAGGACCACGCGCGGGAGTACCTCTCCCTCGACATCTCGGCCGCCGTGGTCGACGACCTCGACGCCGCCGTCCGGCACATCCGCCGCTTCTCCAGCCAGCACACCGACGCGATCGTGACCGAGGACCAGACGGCGGCCCGCCGGTTCACGGCCGCGGTGGACTCGGCAGCCGTCCTGGTCAACGCCTCGACTCGGTTCACCGACGGCGGCGAGTTCGGGTTCGGCGCCGAGATCGGCATCAGCACCCAGAAGCTGCACGCCCGCGGCCCGATGGGCCTGGCCGAGATGACGTCCACCAAGTACGTCGTGACGGGGGACGGCCACGTCCGATGAGGGGTCCGGTGAGCCTGCCGGTAGTCTGTCGCCCATGTCGTTGACGTCGCTGAGCGCTCTCCACACGCACGCCCAAGAGGCCACCTCGGGCGGGATCAACCACTGGCTCGTCGGCGGGATCACGCTGGGCATCCTGCTCGCGATGATCGCCGCCCTCCTGATGTTCGGCGCGGGGCGAGAGCACAGCTGAGCACCTCGTCCGGCCGACAGGCCCTCCGGTGACGCCCGGATCCCGACGGGTCGGGGTCATGGGCGGCACGTTCGACCCCATCCACCACGGCCACCTGGTCGCGGCCTCGGAGGTCCAGGCGTGGTTCGACCTCGACGAGGTCGTCTTCGTCCCGACGGGCGACCCGTGGCAGAAGTCGGACCGCGAGGTCTCGCCGGCCGAGGACCGCTACCTGATGACGGTCATCGCGACGGCGGCGAACCCCCGGTTCAACGTCTCGCGCGTGGACATCGACCGCAACGGCCCGACGTACACGATCGACACGTTGAAGGACCTGCACGCGGCGATGCCCGACGCCGAGCTCTACTTCATCACCGGTGCGGACGCGCTCGCCGAGATCTTCACCTGGCGCGACGCCGAGGAGCTCTTCGCGCTCGCGAAGTTCGTCGGCTGCACCCGACCCGGCTACACCATGGACGCCGACACCCTCGAGTCGATCCCGTCCGAGCGCGTCACCATGGTCGAGATCCCTGCGCTCGCGATCTCGTCCACCGACTGCCGTGAGCGCAAACGGCGCGGGGAACCCGTGTGGTACCTCGTGCCCGACGGCGTCGTCCAGTACATCGCCAAGCACGACCTCTACCCCGGAGACTCATGACAGCCACAGAGCACGCCCTCGAGCTCGTCCACGCCGCCGCCCGCGCGGCCTCGGACAAGCTCGCCCAGCAGATCATCGCGTTCGACGTCAGCGAGCAGCTGGCGATCACCGACGCCTTCGTCCTCGCCTCGGCGAGCAACGACCGGCAGGTCAAGGCCATCGTCGACGAGGTCGAGGACCGCCTTCGCGAGATCGGCGCCAAGCCGATCCGCCGCGAGGGCGAGCGCGACGGTCGCTGGGTCCTCATCGACTACGGCGAGATCGTCGTGCACGTCCAGCACGAGGAGGAGCGCTCGTTCTACGCCCTCGAGCGGCTCTGGCGGGACTGCCCGGCGATCGAGCTGGCCGCCGACGTCGTCTCGCATGAGCGCTGAGCCACGCCGGCTCGTCCTCGTCCGGCACGGCCGGACCGCCTGGAACGCCGAAGGGCGCGCCCAGGGGCACCTCGACGTCGACCTCGACGACACCGGCCGTCAGCAGGCGGCCACGGCAGCGCCCTACCTCGCCTGCTACGGCGCGGTTGCGCTCTGGTCCAGTGACCTCGCGCGCGCCCGCGAGACCGCGTCGTACGTCGCTGCGGCGACCGGCCTGACCCCGCAGTACGACGCCCGCCTGCGCGAGTTCGACGTGGGGGAGCGCGCCGGACTGACGATCGCGGAGTTCGCGGAGAAGTTCCCCGAGGAGCACGCGGTGTGGGCCTCGGGCCACATCACCGGCGGGGTCCCCGGCGCCGAGACGAGCGCCGACGTGACCGCGCGGATGGTGCCGGCGCTGCGCGAGATGCTGGGCTCGCTGGGTCCCGGGGAGACCGGGATCGTGGTCGCGCACGGTGCCTGCATCAAGGTCTCGCTCGTGGCGCTCCTGGGGCTACCGCCCGAGGCCGACGAGTCGATCTTCGTGATGGACAACTGCGGCTGGACGACCGTCTCCGAGCACCGCACCGGGGCGCTGCGACTGAGCTCGTACAACGAGACCGCCCAGCCCGGCGTGCACCCCTCGGTGGGGACCCCCGATTTCGCATCGGACGCGCCGAGTGGCTAGTATTCCGCGAGTTGTCACCCGCTGATGCGGGAAGCAATGGGGCTGTGGCGCAGCTGGTAGCGCACCTGCATGGCATGCAGGGGGTCAGGGGTTCGAGTCCCCTCAGCTCCACCGAAGACACACCTCGTGGCCATCGGCCGCGGGGTGTTCGTCATTTCGGGGGGTCCGATCGGGCCAGCCCGTAAGGGCTGTTCGATCTGGGCGATGACATTCCCCCCGGCCCCGGGCGACGATGCTGGTGCGCCCAACACCACAGTCGCCCTCGCGACGCACACCCAGGCGCCGCGGACGACTCCAGACAGCCGCATCACATCACCATCACCTGGAGGAGACGATGCGCAAGATATTTGCTGTACTCGCAGCAGTTCTCCTGGCCCTGGTCGTCAGCGCACCATCGGCGTCCGCCGCCAGTCCCCACTTCAAGAAGAACGGGTCGCCGACCTGCACGATCTCGACCTCGGGGGCCACGTCCTCGACGACCTGTCAGGCCGTGCTCGCGGGCCTCGGCAACGCCGACGTCGACATCACCGTCACGGTCGGCGGCTTCGCCGTCTACCAGTGCCAGAACGGCGGCGGCAACACCGCGCCGGGCCAGAACAAGGTGCTCGTCGGACCCGTCACGGCGCCGACCCACATCGACGCCAGCGAGATCAAGAACGGCAACCTGTCGTTCGTCACGAACCCGGCGGTCCTGACCGCCTCTGACACCGTCAGCGGCGCCGCGGCAGGATGCCCCAACCCCAACTGGACGGGCGTGAGCCCGACCCTCACCGTCACCAGCATCGTCATGGACATCTCCCAGGGCGGGCTGCTGTTCCACTGCACGGCCTCCAACCCGAACGGCCTGAGCGGAACCGTGGCACTCAGCTGCTGACCGACCGATGCCCCCCCGGCACAACCCGGTACCCGTGACGCACCTGGTACGTCACAGGCACCGGGTTGTTGCTTCCGGGCGGGGACGTCAGGTGATGGTCATCCCGCCGTCGACCGGCAGCGTCTGGCCCGTGATGTAGCCGGCGGCGTCGGAGGCCAGGAAGACCACGGTCGCGGCCAGCTCGGCCGGGTCGCCCTTGCGGCCGACCGGGATCCGCGCGCCCTGGGACTCGAGGTAGCCGGGCGGGTACTGCTCGGTCATCTCCGAGGCGAAGAAGCCCGGTGCGATGGCGTTCACGCGGATGCCCTTGCGACCTGTCCACTGCTGGGCGAGGTCGCGGGTCAGGCCGATCAGGCCGGCCTTCGACGCGGCGTACGCCGCTTGGGGGAGCCCGGCGGTGGTGAGGCCGAGGACCGAGCTGATGTTGATGATGCTGGAGCCCGGCTTCATGACGCGACCGCACGCCTGCGCCATCCAGTAGCAGCCGTTGAGGTTGACGTCGATGACCTGGCGGAACTGCTCGGGCGTCTCCTGGGTGGCGGGTACGGCGGTACCGATGCCGGCGTTGTTGACGAGGATGTCGACCCGGCCGAACTCCTCCATCGCCAGCGCCACGAGGTTGGTGCACGAGTCGGGGTCGGCCACGTCGGTGGCGACCGTGAGCGCGCGGCGGCCGGCCTTCTCGACCAGCGCGGCCGTGTCGGCCA
>DASTUX010000128.1:0-16289 GCA_035759395.1 Nocardioides sp. | reverse complement strand
CCCACCCGAATCCCTAGACTGACTCCAGAGCCGGAGTGGTGGAATTGGCAGACACGCAGGTCTTAGGAACCTGTGCCTTCGGGCGTGGGGGTTCAAGTCCCCCCTTCGGCACTCAGTTTCAGGTCCCGTGCAGCACGCGGTCGACCTCGATCACCAGCACGACGCTGGCCCACGTCTCGGGACGCCCGAACCGGCGCTCGTACGCCGCCCGGGCGTGCCTGAACAGCGTGGCGTCGTGGCTCACGTGCGCCGGTCCCTCGACGGTCCCCCACAGGGTGTCGGTGTGCTCGGCCAGCGAGGCCCGTCCGGTCACGGTGACGTTGCGCACCTTGAGCGTCTCGGGCCGGGTCAGGACGAGGAAGGCGTCCCCGTCGCGCATGCACTTGACCGGCACCAGGTGCGGGCTCCCGTCGGCGCGCACGGTGCCGAGCGTCGCGAGGCGGGGAGTCGTCCAGTAGTCGTCGAGGTGGGCGGGGATCACGGGGCCCCACGCTAGACCGGACCAGCCCGTCTGGGTCATGGTCGCCGCCGCCGACCCGTCCTAGCGTCGGCGAGGGGACCCACTCGCCCACACACCCGGAGGACTCATGACCAGCGTTGAGATCAAGGACTTCCACTCACCGGAGGAGAAGCGACCGTTCGTCGACAAGGGCCAGGCCCTCGTCATCAAGCTCGGCGACACGACCGTCATCAAGGGCACCTTCGAGCCCGGCTGGCACTGGAAGGAGCACGTCGCCCCCATCGCCGGCACGGCCTCCTGCCAGTCGCCTCACCTGCTGTACGTCCTGTCCGGACGCATGGCGGTCCGGATGGATGACGGGACCGAGGCGGAGTGCGGCCCCGACGAGGCCGTCAGGATCGACCCGGGGCACGACGCCTGGGTCGTGGGCGACGTCGCCTGCGTAACCGTCGACTTCGGCGTCGCGCCGACGTACGCGCAGCACAAGGACTGATCCGAAACCGCAGATCCCTACCGGCCCCGGCGACGCCGACCGAGTGCCAGACTGGCGCCCATGCGCACCAGCCGGCTCGAGGCGTTCAGCGACGGCGTGCTCGCGATCATCATCACGATCATGGTGCTGGAGCTCCGGGTGCCGGAGGGGACCGCGCTCTCGGACCTGGGCGACTCGGCGACCAGCTTCCTCACCTACGTGCTGAGCTTCGTCTACCTCGGCATCTACTGGAACAACCACCACCACATGTTCCAGCTGGTCCGCCGGATCGACGGGCTGGTCCTGTGGGCCAACCTGCACCTGCTGTTCTGGCTGTCGCTCTACCCGTTCACCACGCGCTGGATGGACGAGACCGACCTGGCCCGCACACCCCTGGTCGTGTACGGCGTGAACCTGCTGGCCGCGGCCGTCGCCTACTACCTGCTCCAGCTCGCGATCTTCCGCGCGGAGGGCGCCGACGGGCTGCTGCGGCAGGCGGTCGGCACCGACCTCAAGGGCAAGCTATCGCCGCTGCTCTACCTCACCGGCATCGCGTCGGCCTTCGTCTCGACGTGGCTGGCCGTCGCCTTCTTCGTCCTGGTCGCGCTGATCTGGCTGGTGCCGGACCGCCGGATGGAGAGCTTCGTGGCCGAGCACGGCCTCGAGGGCTGACTCACCTCCCCCGAAGCACCTCGGCCACCCGTGGCGCGATCTCGCGCAGCGCCCGGCCCCGGTGGGAGATCCGGTCCTTCTCGTCGGGCGTCAGCTCGGCCGAGGTGAGCTCCGGGTCGGTTCCCGGCGCGGAGTGCTCGTCGGCGACGAACAGGACGTCGTAGCCGAACCCGCCGCTCCCCCGCTGCTCGCGGATCACGTGGCCGGGCATCCGCCCGTGCACGATCTCCTCGCCCCCGGGATGGCAGAACGCCACCGCGCAGGCGAAGTGGGCGCCGCGGCGCTCGTCGGGTACGTCGGCGAGCTGGGCCAGCAGCAGGTCGTTGTTGCGACCGTCGTCCTTGGGCGGACCCGCCCAGCGCGCGGAGAGCACGCCGGGCATGCCGTTCAGCGCGTCCACGCAGAGCCCGGAGTCGTCCGCCAGCGACGGCAGCCCGGTGGCCACGAGCCCGGCCCTGGCCTTGAGCAGCGCGTTGCCCTCGAAGGACGGCTGGTCCTCGACCGGCTCGTCGTACGACGCCCCGAGCAGACCGAGGTCGTCGATGCCGAGCACCTCGATGCCGGGCGCGAACTCCCGCAGCAGGCGCTCCATCTCCTCGAGCTTCTTGCGGTTGCGCGAGGCGAGGAACACGCGGCTCATCGGGCCATCACTGGGACAGTGCCTCCGACTGGAGCCGGGTCAGGTCGGCGCACCCCTTCTCGGCGAGGGCGAGCAGGGCGTCGAGCTCGGCGCGGTCGAACGCCGCGGCCTCGGCGGTGCCCTGCACCTCGACGAACTTGCCCTCGCCGGTCATCACGACGTTCATGTCGGTGTCGGCGCGCACGTCCTCCTCGTAGGGCAGGTCGAGGCGCGGCACGCCGGCGATGATCCCGACGCTGACCGCGGCCACCGACCCGGTCAGCGGCTCGCCCTTCAGGGCGCCGGCGCCGCGCAGGTGGGCGACCGCGTCGGCCAGGGCGACGTACGCACCCGTGATCGCCGCGGTGCGGGTGCCACCGTCGGCCTGGAGCACGTCGCAGTCGAGGACGATCGTGTTCTCGCCGAGGGCCTTGTAGTCGATGACGGCGCGCAACGAGCGACCGATCAGCCGGCTGATCTCGTGGGTCCGACCACCGATCCGGCCCTTGACCGACTCCCGGTCCGAGCGGGTGTTGGTCGAGGCCGGGAGCATGGCGTACTCCGCCGTCACCCAGCCGAGCCCGGAGCCCTTGCGCCAGCGCGGCACGCCCTCGGACGCCGAGGCGGCACACAGCACGCGGGTCCCGCCGAACTCCACCAGGACCGAGCCGGCGGCGTGGTCGAGCCAGTGCCGGGTGATCGTGATCGGGCGCAGCTCGTCGTCGGCGCGACCGTCGGCGCGCTCGTTCTGGGGGGTGCCCCCGGCAGGTGTCGTCATGGCGCCGACCCTAGCCGGGGAAAGGGCGACTACTTGACCTCGGCCCGGAGCACCCGCCGCAGCCCGACGGCCAGCGGCAGCACCAGCCAGACGAAGCCGGAGACCAGCAGGTGTCCCCAGTCGCTCCCGGACACCGTCAGGTCCTGCACCGGGATCTGAGCGGCCTGGAAGTCGATCCAGGGCGACACGTCGGAGAACCACGCCATCAGCCCGGAGCCGAGCGCGAACAGGCCGGGCAGGACCCACTTGTAGACGAAGAACACGACGATCGCGGCCGGGGTGTTGAGGAACAACGTCGCCAGGGCGAACCCGCCGAGCATCGCGAACGACTGCACGATCAGGAAGCCGACGAGGTAGTTGAACCCGAACTCCCACACGGGAGACTCACCCTGGATCCCGGCGTAGAGCAGGACGCAGACCAGACCCACCCCGATCGCGAAGACCGCCGTGGCCGCGGTGAGCACGAGCCCGGTCACCAGCTTCGCCGCGATGACGAGCGGGCGCCGGGGCTCGAGAGTGAACGTGACCATCGCCGTGCGTTGGCCCCACTCGCTGGTGACGACGAGGATGCCCAGCACCGGCAGCAGGATCGAGGTCACGAAGGCTGCGGCACCGACGAAGTCGCCGAAGTTCATCGCCACGTCCTGCACGGTCGTGACCGCGAGCGTGATGCCCTCGACCAGGAGCGTCAGCAGGCCGATGGTGATCAGCAGCCAGCGTCCGGCGCGGGTGTCGAAGGACTTGCGGAGCTCGACCCTGACCAGCCGGCCGAAGGGCACGGTCGGTGTGCTCGAGATGTCCAGGACGGAGCCGGGTGACCGTTCGGTCGTCAGCGCTCCCATGGCTACTTGACCTCCGCCCGCAGCACCCGCCACAGGCCGATCGTCAGCGGGAGCACCAGCCAGACGACGCCCGAGACCGCGAAGTGGGCCCAGTCCTTGCCCGTCATCGACGCGTCGACCAGCGGGGCCTGGGCGAGGTTGAAGTCGATCCACGGACGGAGGTCCTTGAACCACCCGATCAGGTTGGCGCCGAGCTCGAACAGGCCGGGGAGGACGAACGAGTAGACCATGTAGATCACGATCGCCGCGGCCGAGTTGAGCAGCAGGGCTGCCAACGCGAAGCCGGTGAGGATGCCCAGCACCTGCAGGAGCAGGAACGACAGCACCAGGAGCACGGAGAGGTCCCACTCCGGCGACACTCCCTCGAGCGCCCCGTAGAGCAGGTTGCAGGACGCGCCGAGGAACAGGGCGACCACCACCGAGGCGAGGGCCAGGACAGCGCCCACCACGAGCTTCGCGGCGATCACCCGCGGCCTGCGCGGCTCCAGCGTGAAGGTCACCATCGCGGTGCGCTGCCCCCACTCGCTGGTGAGCAGGAGGATCCCCAGGATCGGCAGCAGGATCGCGATCGAGAAGCTGGTCGACGTCATGAAGTCCCGGTAGCCGACCGAGATGTCCTGGACGACCACCACCGCGAGCTGGATGCCCATGACCAGGGCCGTGAGGAGCCCCATGCAGATCAGCAGCCAGCGTCCGGCGCGGGTGTCGTAGGTCTTGCGGAGCTCCACCTTCACGAGCCGCCCGAAGGGCAGGCTCCGGGTCCCGGAGAGGTCGAGTGCGTGGCCGAGCGGCTGGCCCGTCGTCGGGGCGCTCATGCCACGGGTCCGGACGTGACGGCGTCGCGCTGCTCGTCGGAGGTGAGCTCGAGGAACAGGTCCTCGAGGCCGGCCTCGGCGGAGCGCAGGTCGGTCAGCACCACCGAGCTCTCCGCGGCAGCCCGGCCGACCTCGACCGGCTCGGACTCGACCCGCAGGCCGGTGCCGGCGGGGGTGACGGTGATTCCCTTGGCCGTCAACGCCCCGGCCAGGCGCTCGTTGTCGAGAGAGGTGACGAAGGTGGCCGCTGCGCCCGCCCCGGCCAGCAGCGAGCGCTTGTCGCCCTGGGCGACGATCCGGCCGTGGCCGATCAGGATCATCTCGTCCGCGATCAGCTCGACCTCGTTGAGCAGGTGGCTCGAGAGCAGGACGGTGCCGCCGCGCTCGGCGTACCCCTTGAGCAGCCCGCGCATCCAGCGGATGCCCGCGGGGTCGAGGCCGTTGGCGGGCTCGTCGAGGACCAGCACCGACGGGTCGCCGAGCAGCGCGTGGGCGATCCCGAGGCGCTGGCGCATGCCGAGGGAGTAGTTCTTCACGCGGCGCTTCGCCTCGGTCGGGGTCAGCGAGACCAGCTCGAGCATCTCGTCGACCCGCGACAGGGGAAGGCCCATCGTCAGCGCGCCGAGGACCAGCACCTCGCGGCCGGTGCGACCGGCGTGCTGCGCCGAGGCGTCGAGGAGCACGCCCACGTGGCGGCCCGGGTTGGGGATCTCGGGGTAGGCGTGGCCCCCGATCGTCACCCGACCGTGGGTGGCGGGGGTCAGCCCGACCATCACGCGCATCGTGGTCGTCTTGCCCGCACCGTTGGGACCGAGGAAGCCGGTCACCGTCCCCGGCTGGCAGACGAAGCTCACGTCGTCAACAGCCGTGAAGCTGCCGTAGTTCTTGGTAAGTCCTTCGACCTTGATCATGCGCACAGCCTGCCTGATCGACCCACACGCTCGCACCGGAACCCCACTCGCGCGGGCCCCTGGAGCGGGCTGTCCTACCCGGACAGGTCGTACGTCGCCCCGGGGACCGCCAGCCCCAGCTCGCCGGCGTACAGCTCGCGCGCCTCGCGCAGCGCCTCCTGCCGGTCGAACCACGGCGGGACGTGGGTGAGCACGAGGCGCTTGGCACCACCCCGCTCGGCCGCGTCACCGCAGTCGGCGCCGGTCAGGTGCAGCCCCTTGGGGTTGTCGTCGCCGGAGCGGAACGACGCCTCGGCCAGCAACAGGTCCACGCCGTCGGCGACGTCGTCAAGACCCGCGCAGGGGCCGGTGTCGCCGCTGTAGCCCAGGGTCGCCCCGTCGGCGCTCACCCGCAGCCCGAACGCCGGCACCGGGTGGTCGACGGGCACCGGACGCACCGCGAACGGGCCGATCCGGATGGGGTCGCCCCAGAGGCGGAAGTCGAACTGCTCGTGCATCCCCGGGTCGTGCGGCAGGTCGTAGGCGCGCGCCATCCGGTCGGCGGTCCCGACGGGTCCCCACACCGGGATCCGGGGCTGCGGCCCGTTCGGGTGGTACTTGCGCATGACGTAGTAGCCGCACAGGTCCAGGCAGTGGTCGGCGTGGAGGTGGCTGACGAGCACCGCGTCGATCGAGAGCGGGTCGGCGTAGCGGTGCAGCGCGCCCAGGGCGCCGCTGCCGAGGTCCAGCATGATCCGCCAGGTCCGGCTCGCACCGGACTCGTCCACGTGGTCGGCCTCGAGCAGGTAGCCGCTGCACGGTGAGTCCGGACCGGGGTAGGACCCCGAGCAGCCCACGACGGTCAGCCTCATCGGGGTCCCCGCGGGAGCGTGAGCGCAGCGAGCGGCCTCGTGGGGTGGTTCATGTGAGGCCCCCGGCGAACTGGGCAGCGGCGACCATCTCGGGACCGAGGAAGCGGCGACCGATGTGCTCGAACTCCTCCGGCCGGCCGGTGGTCAGGAACGTGTACGCCGGCTCGCCGCCCTCGCGCATGAGGCCGGTGGCGGTGAGCATCTTGTAGACGTCCTTCGCGCACTCCTCCGCGCTGCTGACCAGCGTGACCTCGTCACCCATCACGTAGGAGATGGCTCCGGTCAGCAACGGGTAGTGCGTGCAGCCGAGGATCAGCGTGTCGACGCGCTGGGCGATCAACGGGTCGAGGTACTCGTGGGCCGCGGCCATCAGCTCGTCGCCACCGGTGATGCCCTCCTCGACGAAGTCGACGAAGCGCGGGCAGGGCTGGGTGAACAGCTCGACCTGGGGCGCCGCGGCGAACGCGTCGTCGTAGGCCATCGACTCCGCCGTGGCGCGGGTGCAGATCACGCCGATCCGCCCCGAGTGGCTCGCCGCGACCGCGCGCCGGGTCGCGGGGTAGATCACCTCGACGACGGGGACGTCGTACCGCTCCCGGGCGTCTCGGAGCATGGCCGCGCTCGCGGAGTTGCAGGCGATGACGAGGGCCTTGACGCCCTGGTGGACCAGGTGGTCGAGGCACTCGAGGGCGTACTCGCGGACCTCGCCGATCGGCTTCGGACCGTAGGGCTGGCGGGCGGTGTCACCGACGTAGACGATCGACTCGTGCGGGAGCTGGTCGATGACCGAGCGGGCCACGGTGAGGCCACCGAAGCCGGAGTCGAAGATCCCGACGGGGGCATCGCTCTCTGCTCGCACCCCGCAAGGCTAGATGTTGCGTCCCCCAGAGCGAAGAACATACGGACCACACGAGACCGCGATCACGTTTGACCAGGCCCGAGGACCTGCCCAGGGGTCACGCCCAGAGCTGGCCCTCGAGCCGCTCCTCGGCCTCGTCGACGGTGCCCTCGTAGGCGCCGGTGGAGAGGTACTTCCAGCCGCCGTCGGCGACCACGAACGCGATGTCGGCGGACTCGCCCGCCTTGACCGCCTTCGCGGCCTGGCCGAGCGCGGCGTGCAGGATCGCGCCGGTCGAGATGCCGGCGAAGATGCCCTCGAGCTCGAGCAGCTCGCGCACCCGGCGTACGGCGTCGCGCGGACCCACCGAGAAGCGGGAGTCGATCAGGTCGGCGTCGTACAGCTCGGGCACGAACCCCTCGTCGAGGTTGCGCAGGCCGTAGACGAGCTCCCCGTAGCGCGGCTCGGCCGCGACGATCCGCACGTCGGGCTTGGCGGAGCGGAAGAAGCGGCTGACGCCCATCAGCGTGCCGGTGGTGCCGAGCCCGGCCACGAAGTGGGTGATGCCGGGCAGGTCGGCGAGGAGCT
The DNA here is from genome assembly GCA_035759395.1 of Nocardioides sp. Classification (GTDB taxonomy): domain Bacteria; phylum Actinomycetota; class Actinomycetes; order Propionibacteriales; family Nocardioidaceae; genus Nocardioides. Next base: position 8,443 of record DASTUX010000128.1, on the reverse strand, counting down.
CGGGGCCGGTGCCCTGCTCGTGCGAGAGCGCGTTGGCGGCGTTGCCGTACTGGTAGAGCATCACCCAGTCGGGGTGCTCGGCCGCGACGTTCTTGGCGACCCGGACCGCCTCGTTGGAGCCGCCGGCCGCGGGCGAGGAGATGATCTCGGCACCCCACATCCGCAGCGTCTGGCGGCGCTCCTCGGAGGTGTTCTCGGGCATCACGCAGACCAGGCGGTAGCCCTTGAGCTTGGCCGCCATGGCCAGCGAGATCCCGGTGTTGCCCGAGGTCGGCTCGAGGATGGTGCAGCCGGGACGCAGCGTGCCGTCCTTCTCGGCCTCCTCGATCATCTTCAGGGCCGGACGGTCCTTGATCGAGCCGGTCGGGTTGCGGTCCTCCAGCTTCGCCCAGAGGCGTACGTCGGGGGTCGGCGACAACCGCGGCAGCCCGACCAGCGGCGTGTTGCCGACCGAGGCGAGGAGGTTGTCGTACCGCATGCGGCGATCAGCCCCCGGCGACCGCAGGGAGCACGACGACCTGGTCGCCGTCGCTGAGATCGGCCTCGAGGCCGCCGATGAACCGGACGTCCTCGTCGTTGATGTAGACGTTGACGAAGCGGCGCAGGTCGCCGTCCTCGATGAGGCGCTCCTTGATGCCCGGGTGGTTCGCCTCCAGGTCGTCGATGAGCGCGCTCAGCTTCGCCCCGTCACCGTTCACGGCCTTCTCGCCGCCGGTGTACGTGCGCAGGATGGTCGGGATCCTGACCTCGATGGCCATCAGACACTCCTCAGTTCCGGGTCAACTCAAGCTCTGCTCGGAGACGACAGTGACCTCTTCCTCGGTCACCTGGCCGTCGATGATTCTGTAGGACCTGAACTCCACAGGGCCCTCGTTATTCCCGTGCTCGCGTGTGCTGACGAGCACGTAGTGCGCGCCCGGCTCGCTCGCGAGGCCGATGTCGGTGCGGCTCGGGTAGGCCTCGGTGGCGGTGTGCGAGTGGTAGATCACGACGGGTTCCTCGTCGTTCGCCCACATCGACTTGTAGAGGTCGAGCAGCTCGGTGGAGTCGAACTCGTAGAACGTCGGGCTGCCGGCGGCGTTGACCATCTCGACGACCCGCTCGGGACGGTCGCTGCCCTCCGGACCCGCGACGATCCCGCACGCCTCGTCCGGGTGGTCCCGCTTGGCATGCGCGACGATGGCGTCGTACGTCGCCTGGTCGATGGTCAGCACCCGTCCAGCGTATTTGGCCCCCGGGTGGCAACCGACGGGGACCCACCATGCAAGACGCCCGACGGGCCCGTCGCGAGACGTGCCGCTCAGTCGGTGAGCGCGTCGACCAGGGTCTCCTGCAGGTAGCCGACCCACTCGTAGATGTCGTGCGCCTGGGCCCGGGGGTCCTCGTCCGGCAGCGCCTGCCAGACCTCCTCGTCGCCCTCCTCCACCCCGAGTCGGGTGGCCAGCGCGAGCCGGACGTCGGTGAACGAGCGCAGCCAGGTCTCGGCACCGGGCTCGTCCAGCTCCACGTCGATCATCAGCCCGTCCTCGGTCAGCTCGGGCGGCAGCCCGGCCTCCTCCAGCACGTCGATGATCGCGATCGCCGAGGTGGCCTTGCCGTCGCGCAGCGCTCCCTCGGTGAACCGGCGGAACTCGGCGGAGGCCTCCTCGTCGTCGGGGTACGCCGTCGGGAAGAGCCGTGCCAGCACGGGATCCTCCGGCTCGGAGGTGGGTCCGGAGAAGTCGAGCATCGCCTCGAACGGGTCGCGGTCGCCGTGCGGCACCGCTGCCTCGTTGCGCAGCAGCTCGACGAGCTGGGAGGCGAGCGAGCGGAGCAGGTCGGCCTCGAAGCCGGTGAAGTTGGCGATGATGCGCCGGCTGCGCCGGTGCCGTGCGAACCCGCTCACCGTGCCGACCTCACGTTGCCTTCTCCATCGTCGCCCACAGGCCGTACTCGTGCATGGCCTGCACGTCGCGCTCCATCTCCTCGCGGCTGCCGGTGCTGACGGCGGACTTGCCGTCCTCGTGCACCTCCATCATCAGCTTCTCGGCCTTCGACTTGTCGTAGCCGAAGTACTTCTGGAAGACATAGGTCACGTAGGACATGAGGTTCACCGGGTCGTTCCACACGATCGTCACCCACGGCTTCGCAAGGAAGGTGATCTCGTCCGGAGTGAGGGTCGGCTCGACCTCGACGGGACTGGCGGCGGACACGGGTCCATGCTGTCACACGGAGGCCGACTTTCCCGCCCTACGCTGGGCCGCGTGACTCACCCCGTGACGGCCCCAGTGTCAACAGCGCTGCTCACCGACCACTACGAGCTGACCATGCTCCAGGCGGCGCTGGCCTCCGGCACGGCGCACCGGCGCTCGGTCTTCGAGCTGTTCCCGCGCCGACTCCCGGAGGGCCGCCGGTACGGCGTCGTTGCGGGGGTCGGTCGTGCCCTCGACGCCATCGAGCAGTTCCGCTTCGACGAGCAGGCCCTCGCGGCGCTCGAGGGCGTCGTCGACCGCACCACGCTCGACTGGCTGGCGGGCTACCGCTTCTCCGGCGACATCTGGGGCTACGCCGAGGGCGAGGCGTACTTCCCCTACTCGCCGCTGCTGATCGTCGAGTCGTCCTTCGCCGAGGCGGTGCTGCTGGAGACCCTGCTGCTCTCGATCTACAACCACGACTCGGCGATCGCGTCGGCGGCCTCACGGATGACCACCGTCGCCGGCGACCGGCCCTGCATCGAGATGGGCTCACGGCGCACCCACGAGGAGGCCGCCGTGGCGGCCGCGCGGGCGGCGTACGTCGCCGGCTTCGCGACCAGCTCGAACCTCGCGGCGCGGCAGCGGTACGGCGTGCCCACGGCCGGCACCAGCGCCCACAGCTTCGTGCTGCTGCACGACAGCGAGGAGGGGGCGTTCCGCGCCCAGGTTGCCTCGCTCGGGAAGGGCACTACCCTGCTCGTCGACACCTACGACATCGCCGAGGCCGTGCGGCTCGGCGTGGAGGTGGCCGGCCCGGAGCTGGGCGCGGTCCGGATCGACTCCGGCGACCTCGGTGTCCTGGCCCACGAGGTCCGCGCGCAGCTGGACCGGCTCGGTGCCACCGGGACCCGGATCGTGGTGACCAGCGACCTCGACGAGTTCTCGATCGCGGCGCTGGCCGCGGCCCCGGTGGACGGGTACGGCGTCGGCACCCAGCTGGTCACGGGCAGCGGTCACCCGACCTGCGGCTTCGTCTACAAGCTGGTGTCCCGCGAGGGCGACGACGGCGAGATGGTGTCCGTCGCGAAGCGCAGTCCCGACAAGATCTCGATCGGCGGGCGCAAGTTCGCGTTGCGACGCCGCGATCAGCACGGCGTCGCCGAGGCCGAGGTCGTCGGTATCGGCCGGCCACCGGTGAACGACGGCGACGACCGTCCTCTGCTGGTGCCGCTCGTCCGGGACGGCGAGGTCGTCGGCCGGGAGCCACTCGCCGAGTCCCGGGCCCGCCACGCGTCCTCCCGCGCGGAGCTGCCGCTCGCCGCGCAGCAGATGTCGAAGGGCGAGCCGGTCATCCCCACGCGGCACATCTGAGCGACCGTTCCCCGACGAGGGACGGCGCTACAGTCCTGCCATGAAGCGTGCGCTGATCGTGGTCGACGTGCAGAACGACTTCTGCGAGGGCGGGTCCCTCCCGGTCGCCGGGGGTGCCAAGGTGGCCCACGACATCGCCGAGATCCTGCGCCACTGGGTGCTCAAGGACCCTGCGGCCCCGGACTACGCCCACGTCGTGGCCACCAAGGACCACCACATCGACCCGGGCGGCCACTGGTCGAGCGAGCCCGACTTCAAGGACTCCTGGCCGGAGCACTGCAAGGTCGGGACCGACGGGGAGGCATTCCACCCCAACCTGGACCCGCAACCGTTCGACGCGATCTTCCTCAAGGGCGAGCATGCCGCGGCGTACTCCGGCTTCGAGGGGCGAACGTCGGACGGCACGGCGCTCACCGACTGGCTGCGCACGCACGCGGTCACCCACGTGGACGTCTGCGGGATCGCCACCGACCACTGCGTGCGTGCCACGGCCCTGGACGGCGTCGCCGCGGGGTTCGAGACGCGGGTGCTGCGCAGGCTCTGCGCAGGCATCTCACCGGAGTCGACCGAGGCCGCGCTCGGTGCCATGCGCGACGCCGGAGTCACTGTTGGCTGACCTCGAGGTGCGCGTCGAGGACGGCGCCCTGTGGATCACGCTCAACCGCCCGCAGGTGTTCAACGCGCTGACCGGCGAGATGGCCGACGAGCTGGCCGCGCTCGTCGAGGAAGCGACCACCCGCGACGACGTACGCGTCGTGGTCGTGACCGGCACCGGGGATGCGTTCAGCGCCGGCGCGGACATCTCCGGCGACCTCGCCCACGAGCAGTTCGACGTCACCGCGCTCGACCGGGCCAACCGGATCATCCGGGCGATCACGTCGCTCGACAAGCCCGTGGTCGCCGGGGTCAACGGCGTCGCCGCGGGCGTCGGCTGCTCCGCAGCCCTGGCCGCCGACATCGTGGTCGCCGCCGAGTCGTCGAGCTTCCTGCTCGCCTTCGCCCGGATCGGTCTGATGCCCGACGGCGGCGCGACCGCGACGGTCGCGGCGAGCATCGGACGCGCGCGGGCGATGCGGATGGCGCTGCTGGCCGAGCCGCTCACCGCACGCGAGGCGTACGACGCCGGGCTGGTCACCCACCTGGCGCCCGACGACGAGTTCCCGGCGCTGCTCGCGAAGCTGGTGCGCAGGCTGGCCGCGGGACCGCCGCTGGCCCACGCGGCGAGCAAGAAGGCGGTCAACGCCGCCACCCTGCACCAGCTCGAGGGCGCCCTGGAGCGCGAGCGCACCGGGCAGACCGTGCTGCTGCGGACCGCCGACGCGGCCGAGGGCATGGCGGCCTTCGGCGAGCGGCGCCGTCCGGTCTTCCGCGGCGAGTGACGGTGCCCCTGTCGCTTGTAACGCTCCGTTAGGGGATCTTGGCGACCCTTGTACGGGGTTGGAACGTGTCCTAACGGAGCGTTACAAGCAGCATGTTGTGGTCAGCCGAATTTGCGGATGATGTACGGCGCGAGGTCGGCGATCGACGTACCGAACCTCGCATTGGTGTCAAGGCACTCACGACGCACGCGGCGCTTGGTTCTCTCCCAACTGTCGGGCTGGAGGTCCGTCCACGTGACTCGCGACATTCCGAGCTTGAAGCCGCACACCCAGTCCTGGCGCTTCTTCTCGCGCCACAGAACCTCCGCTTCGGGAATGGTCGCGACGCCACCCGCTGCCACGCTGCGGTACTTCGTGCGCCCGTCGAACTCGATGATGTGGCGGCCGATCCGCAGGTCGCACCAGGCCTCGCGACCAGCGTCACGCAGCCCGAACTGGGTCTCGACGGGCCCCAGTCCGAGCTCGACAGCAAGCAGCCGAGTCAGCGACTCCGCCAGGTTCTCCGCACCGGGATCTGCGAGCTCCACGCAGCTCCGGGCGGTGACGACGTGGGGCCAGCTGCGCATCGGGTCGACGGCTTCCCACAGAAGGCTGCGGTCGAGCACGAGGCGCAGTGCCGAGTCGCATGCCGGCAAGCCTCCGCGCAGGCCGTGCTCGCGGCACAGGTCAATGGCGGTTCGGGGCACATCGAGGGTGGGCAGGCCGTCGACGAATACGACCTGGTCGGGGGTGAAGGGCGCCACGTGGTGCTTCACACCGCACTTCGTACGAGACCCCAACACACCGAAACGCGTCACATGGATCCACCGCGGTGGGCCCAAGAGCCAGATGCCGTGAACTAACGCTGCGGAGTCATGGCTGATGACGTGCGGCGTCACCATGTTCATGCTCGCGGCACGCACCCGGAGCAAGGGCTGTTCGCGGTAAGGGTCGAGTGACTCCCAGATCGAACGCAAGGTGTACACACCCCGCCAGACGGAGATCCACTCCCCCTGCCGGAGGAGCAGGGCGATCTGGAGAGGGGGCATGCCCGCCGCCAGCGCCTGCCGGCGGAGGATCAGACCGTGCTGCCTGGCGAGAGTGGCCGAGACCTGGGGGTTCACACGACCAACCGTCGGTGAGTTCGATCAGGTTCTGCGCCCAGCACTCGCCGGGCTGTGGACGAGTGCCTCGGACCCGGCCGTGTGGAAATCCGGCGGTCCGGCTGGGACTTGTAATGCTCCGTTAGGGAGTCTGGGAACCCCTCAGCAGGGGCGATCAGATTCCCTAACGGAGCATTACAAGGGAGTTAGCCTCCCACCGCCCTCCGGTCAGCCGCCCCACTTCTCGGCCAGGGTGCGGATCACCGTGAGGTTGCGGTTGGTGGCGACGCCGAGGTGCTTTTCGACGGCAACGTTCGTGAGCCGGGCAGTGTGGTACTCCGCCCCGAGCATCAGGTGCACCGCCCGTCCCCCGACCTTCGCCACTTCGCCGTCCTGGCCGGCCGCTTCCACCGCCTCGATCGCGGCGGCCGAGGGCGCCTCCTTGAGCAGCGAGATGTAGTACTGGCCGCCGTGCCCGTCGGCGTACTTCTCCGCGTCGTCGGCGATCGCGACCAGCTCCTTGGGCGTGAACACGATGGTCGGGACCTCGAAGCCCCGATCCGCGAGGAAGGCCTCCTCCAGCGCCGCCTCGACCTTGGCCCGTGAGCGCAGCGTGGAGCCGAACCGGACGTTGCCGGTGTTGATGTAGGTCTCGACGTCGGTGAAGCCGGCCGCCTCGACCGCCGCGATGATGTCGGCCTTGGGGAACTTCCGCTTCGCCCCGAGGTTGATCGCCCGCAGGAACGCGATGTACGTCGCCATGCGCCGGATCATGCCCGATCGCGGCTCAGGACATCAGCAGGGACTTGCGCCAGAGGCCGCGCTGGCGCGACGGGATCAGGCCGATCCCGTCGAGGTAGCCGGTCACCCGCTCCCCCATCCACAGCAGCGTCTGCTGGTAGTGCGGGTTCGACAGCGCCGCCCGGCGGGCCTCCTGCGGGTCGAGCCCGACCGCGGCGTAGACCTGCGGGTTGACCAGCGCCCGCGACACCATGAACGCGGTCTGCGCGGTCATCGCCTGGTGCCAGACGAGCTGCGCCCGGTTCAGCCTCGGCAGCATCCGCTCGACCTCCTCGCGGGCGAACGTCATGTGCCGCGCCTCCTCGAGGACGTGGATCCGGCTCACCATGCGCACCAGCGGCTGGACCCGCTCGTCCTTCATCACCTCGCGCTGCCAGCGGTCGAGGATCTCCTCGGCGACCAGGATCGAGGCGTACGCGCCGACGCCGGTGCCGAGCACCTTCATCACCTTGCCGAAGCGGTGGATACGCGGGCTCGGGCCGTACGCCGGCACGCCGAGCCGGTCGATCATCTTGCCGAACATCAGCGAGTGGCGGCACTCGTCGGCGACCTCGGTCAGCGCGTAGTGCATCCGCTGCGTGCGCGGGTCCTCGTCGTACAGGTCCTTCAGCATCACCTGCATCAGGATCAGCTCGAACCACAGGCCGACGCTGGCCAGGCTGGCCACCTCGTGCCTCGACAGCTCGATCTGCCGCTCCTCGCCGAGCGACTCCCACAGCGGGGTGCCGTAGAGCGACATCCGCTCGGGCTGCATGAACCACGTCCCCTCGACCAGGGGTGCGTCCCAGTCGATGTCGAGCTCGGGGTCGTAGGACTGGCGGGCGGACGAGCGCAGCAGGCGGTCGGAGACCGGGTCGGTCAGGGTCATGGCGGAACCTCTCGCGGATTACATGTTACTTCCGGTAACGGTTATTGCTACTGTGGCCCACATGGCACCCAGGGTCAAGGACGACGGACGCACGACGCGGTGGGACGCCCACCGCGACCAGCGCCGCCACGAGCTGGTCGAGGCCGCGGTCCGGGCGATCGACCACCACGGCCCCGGCGCCGGGATCGCGGAGATCGCCGCCGAGGCGGGGATCAGCAAGCCGGTCCTCTACCGCTACTTCGCCGACAAGGACGAGCTGCACGCCGCGGTCGGCCGGTGGGCGGCCGACGAGGTGCTGGCGCGGATGGTCCCCGAGCTGACGGCAGACGCACCGATGCGCGAGCGGGTGACCCGGAGCATCGACGCCTACCTCGGCACCCTCGAGGAGCACCCGCAGGTCTTCCTCCTGCTGGTCCGCCACCGCGGCAGCGACGCGCTGGCCGACGGAAAGGCCGCGATCGCCGCCGCGTTCGCCAGGATCCTGGGCGACACCCTGCGCGACCTCGGCGTCGACGCGGCCGGGGCCGAGCCGTGGGCCCAGGGACTGGTCGGCCTCGGCCTCTCCACGGGCGAGTGGTGGCTCGAGCGCCAGACGATGACGCGCGCCGCGGCCGGCGCCTACCTGAGCACGTTCATCTGGCACGCCCTCGACGGCGCGGCCGCCGAGCTCGGCGTACCCCTCTCCGCAGCGGACCGCCCGACCCTCACCGGTGAGCCCCCGACCCCGATCACGCGGAGCACATCATGAGCCACGAACCCGGCGAGCAG
>DASTUX010000127.1:0-6174 GCA_035759395.1 Nocardioides sp. | reverse complement strand
CAGGTCGACCTCGGGCTGGTAGTGCACGTCGATGTCACCGGCCGCGATGGCGGCACCCAGCTCGATCTCGAGCTCGAGCCGCTCCATCGCCTCCTGGCTCGCGGCCCGGTTGAAGAGCTCGATCCGGTCACCGCCGGCCTCACGGGCGCGCCCGAGGGCGTCGCCAGCGGCAGCGAACAGCTGGGGCCCCTCGTGCGCCTCGCTGCCCAGGGCGACCCCCACCGAGGCGGTGATGCGGACGCCGGCCTGGCCGGGGATGTGCTGGGCGATCAGCCGACGGGCCTTGTCGGCGAGGTGCAGGGCGATCGACGAACCGGGCTGGTTGGCCAGCACCACCCCGAACTGGTTGCCACCGAGCGAGGCGAGGAAGCACTCACTCGGCGAGGCGAGGCCACTGGTGGAGTCGAAGACCTGCCGGAGCCGGCGCACGATCTCGGCCAGCACCTGGTTGACCGCCGCGGCGGTCAGGGCGGTCCGGGTCACGTCGAACCGGTCGAGCTCGAGGAGCAGCAGCGCCGAGCCACCGTGCGACGACTCCAGCATGCTCGCGGCGCGGTCCAGGAAGGCGGCGATGTTGGGCAGCCCGGTCACCGGGTCGTGCTGGGTGAGGGCGCCCAGCACGTGGGCGGTCCCGACGCAGCCCGCGGGCATCCCGTCGGTGTCCCAGACCGGTGAGGCCTGCAGGACGACGGGAACCCGGGTCCCGTCCTGGCGGGTCAGGAAGACGTCGAAGGCGCCACCGGCGCTGGCGGCCCTGCCATCGGCGATCGCCACGTGGTGCGGCAGGACCGTCCGGGGCACCGGGTTCCCGTCGCTGTCGATGAACCGGGCGACCTCGTCGAGCGCGTGGTCCCGGATCCGGTCCGTGGTGGTCGCGAAGGTCTGCGCGGTCGCCTCGCTCACGTGCGAGACCAGTCCGTCACCGCCGATCACGAAGAGCGGCATCGGCACCGAGTCGACCACGGCAGCGAGCCGGCTGCGCTCGAGGTCCACGCTGTGCAGCTGGTCGCGGAGATCGGCGTGCGCGCGGCCCAGCTCCTGCTCCCGGGCCCGGATCTCGCGGGAGGTCACGACGAGGTCCTCGAAGGTCGAGACCAGCAGGTCGAGGATCTGCTGGCGGTCGGCGGTGATGTCGAACTCACGCTCCAGGAACGTGAGGTGGACGCCGTCCGTGCCGTTCGCCGTACCCCGGCGCTCCCGGTTGTGGACGACACCGCGCAGGCGCGCCACCAGCTGGTCGAGCTGGTACGGCTTGCGGATGAAGTTGTCCGCGCCCGACTCGAGCCCGTTCACCACCTCGAGCGGGTCGGTCAGCGACGTCAGCAGCACCACGGGGATGTCGCGCGACCGCGGGTCGTCCTTGAGCTTTCGGCACAGCTCGTAGCCGGTCATGCCGGGCATCACGACATCGCTCACGACGACGTCGAACCGCTGCTGGTCGAGCATCCCGAGCGCCTCGTCGCCGCTGGTCGCCAACGAGACCGCGAAGCCCTCGGACTCCAGGCCCGCGCAGAGTACGGCGGCCTGGGTGCGACTGTCCTCGACGGCGAGAACTCGAATCATGCTGATCAACCCCTCAACAGTGAGATGACGTGGGCGGCGAGCTGCTCGACCGGGGCCGAGAAGTCGGCGAGACCGGCCTCCACAACCGCCTTGGGCATGCCGTAGACGACGGACGTGGCCTCGTCCTGCGCCAGCACGCGGCCGCCGGCGTTGCGGAGGAGCCGGGCGCCCTGCAGCCCGTCGTGGCCCATGCCGGTCAACACCACCGCGATTGCGTCTGGACCGAGGCTCCTCGCCAGCGAGGCGAACAGCACCGACGCTGACGGCCGGAAGCCCTCCACCAGGGGCGACGTCGTGAGGTTGACCCGCAGGTCGGACCCCACCTCGAGGTGCCGGCCGTCGGGAGCGAGGTAGACGGTGCCCGCCTCGAGCCGCTGCCCGTGGAAGGCCACCTCGACGTGGAACGGCACCTCCGTGCGCAGCCAGGCGGCCAGGCCGGGCAGGAAGCCCTCCACGATGTGCTGCACCACGACCACGGGGACGGACAGGTCGACAGGCAGCATCTGCAGGAATCGACACACCGCCGGCGGGCCACCGGTCGACGCCGCCACCGCGACGAGGCCACCGGTCCGCGGGACCGTCCTCGAGTCGCGCTCGTGCGTCGGGGCCCGTCGCCGGATCAGCTTCACGTCCGCCATCGCCTTCACCATCGCCGTCAGCCGATCTGCGGTGGCCTCGAAGCCGGGGACACCGGGAGCCACCGGTTTCGGCAGGACCGTGAGGGCACCGAACCGGATGGCGCTGAGGCCCGCCTCGACGTCGGCCGGCGAGGTGCCTGCCGTGACCATGATGATCGGGGTCGGCTGCTCGCGCATGATCTGCTTGGTCGCCTCCACCCCGTCGAGGACGGGCATGTGGACGTCCATGAGGATCAGTGACGGCTTCAGCCGTTCGTTCAGCTTCACCGCCTCCTCACCGTCGGCGGCCTCTCCGACCACCCTGATCCCCGGGTCGCGCTCGCACAGGGAGACGAGGAGCCGGCGTGCTGTCGTCGAGTCGTCGACGACCAGCACGCGGACCGGTCCAGGTGGGCGTCGGGTCACAGCAGTCGGCCGATCGTCGCCAGCAGTTCGGTGCGGTCGAAGCCCGACTTGGTCAGGTAGGCATCCGCACCCGCATCGAGTCCGCGGCGCCGGTCGGCCTCGCTGTGCAGCGAGGTCATCAGCACGACGGGGAGCTCGGCGAGGCGACGCGAGCCCCGGATGGCCTGGCACAGGGCGATCCCGTCCATGCGGGGCATGTTGACGTCGGAGAGCACGACGTCGAACTCGCTCGCCTGCAGCGTCTCCCACGCCTGCTGGCCGTCGACGGTGGCCACGACGGTGTAGCCGGCCGACTCGAGGATGCTGCGCTCCAGCTCGCGGGTGGTCATCGTGTCCTCGACCAGCAGCACTCGGCCGGGGGCGGGCGTCTCCCCAGTAGGCGACGGTGCGGGCAACGGGCTCCGGGCGAGGGCGACCCGGACACAGACCGACGGGCTGAGGACGAGCGCGACCGCCCCGTCAGCGAGCTGGGTGGTCCCGAGCAGCACCGTGAGATCGGCGAGACGCCGTGGAATGGTGCGCAGGACGATCTCGCCCTCGGAGAGCAGCTCGTCCACGACGAGGACGACCGAACCCTCCGTTCCCTCCATCACCAGCCCGGCTCGCTCCCGCTCGCCGGCCTGATCGGCCTCCCACCCCAGGACTCCGGCGAGTGGCACGACGGGCAGCGCACGCCCGTCGACGTGGATGACCTCCCGGCCGTCGAGCCGGTCCGTCGTGGACCCCACCCGGACGAGGGTCTGGACGGTCGCGGCGGGCAGCGCGACGACGTCGCCGCCGGTGCGCACCAGCAGCGCCCGCAGGGTGGAGAGGGTCAACGGCACCGTGAGGCACACGCGGGTCCCCCCTCGGGCCTCGGACTCGAGCATGACCGAGCCGCCGATCGCCTCGACGGCCGTGCGGACGGCGTCGAGGCCCACCCCCCGGCCGGAGACAGCGCTGACCTGGGACGCGGTGGACAGGCCCGGGTGGAACAGCACGTCGGTGAGGCCGGCGCTGCCGTTGCCCTCGAGCCCCAGGGCACCGGCGGACTCCCGCACGCGCTCGGAGTCCACGCCCCGGCCGTCGTCGGAGACCACGATGTCGATCCCGCCACTTCGCAGCGTGGCGACGATCTCGATCGTGCCCGTCTCCGCCTTCCCGGCGCTCCTCCGCTCGTCCGGAGGCTCGAGCCCGTGGTCCATCGCGTTGCGTACGACGTGCCCGAGCGCGTCGTGGATGGTCGTGACGAGCTCCTTGTCGACCTCGACGTCCTCGGCGTCCACGACCAGGCGTGCCTGCTTGCCGAGCTGCAGGGCCAGGTCGCGCACCATCCGGTTGAGGCCCGACGTCGCGTGCGTGAACGGCACCGTGCGTGCCCGCCGGGCAGCATCGGCGAACTCGCTGGCCAGCAGGTGGAGCTCGCGGTGGTGGCTCTTCGCGGAGTGCACCAGACGGTCGACCTCGACGGAGGTCTCACGGGTCCTCGCCTCGATCCGGTCCAGGGCCGCGCGCACCCGCGGCTCCGCGACCGACGCCTCACGCAGCGCGCGGCCCAGCACGTCGTGGTCCCGCCTCATCTGCTCGGCGTCCCGGGAGAGCTGTTCGCGCACGGCGCTGAACTGGGCCACCATCCGCTCCGAGCCGTAGCTGGACGTGATCAGCGTGTCCGCCTGGCCGAGGAGTGCATCGAACTTGTCCCGCGCGACCCGGACGGTCACGGTGTCGACCGGTGGCGAGAGCGCTCCGCGCGTCGGCTCGTCCTCCCCCATGACCGACCCAGCCGGCGGGACTGGTGCCGGTCTCGTCCGCACGGGTGCTGGCTCCACGGCCGCCGGCTGGGCACCGTCGAGCAGGCCCGCGACGACGACGGGTACGTCGACGGCCGGCTGCTCGTCGCCGTGGCGCAGGGCGTGGCCGAGTCCGCTGACCACGTCCACGACCTTGCCGATCCTGGCGAGCAGCTGCTCGTCCACCTCGAGGGAGCCCTCGCGGACCCTGACCAGTGCGTCCTCGAGGTGGTGACACAGCGACGCGACCGTCGCGGCACCGACCGCCTGTGCCGCGCCCTTGAGGCTGTGCGCTGACCGGAACACCTCGCCGACGGTGTCGGCGGAGAGCTCCGGAAGGTTGTCCGCCATCCGGTCGAGGCCGTCCTCGATGCGCTCGACATGTTCCTCGAGCTCGTCGAGGAACAACAGATGGAGGCGCGCCCGCAGCGCGTCCTGGTCAGTGGTCATCGACTAGTCGGCCCCGACGAGGAGCTTCATCTCGCGAGCCGCGTCGGTGAGGTCCCGGGCCGTGACCTCGGACTGCCGTGCGGCGGTGAGGTTCTGGTCCATGACGCTGTCGACGTTGCGCATCGCCTCGCTGATCTGCACCGTGGCGGCCGCCTGCTGGCGCGAGGACGCTGCGATCTGCTCGGCCGCGAGGGCCGCGGCGGTGATGGTCTCCGCAAGCTGACGGATCGTCTCTCCGGCGAGCCCGATCAGCTCCGTGCCGGTCTCGGTGCTCTTCGTCCCCTCCTCGGTCGCGATGACCGCGGCACCGGTCCCTTGCTCGATCTCGGCGAGGATCCGCGTGACGTTGGCGGTCGCGGCCTTCGACTGGTCGGCCAGGTTCTTCACCTCGCCGGCCACGACCGCGAAGCCCCGTCCGTGCTCACCCGCACGCGCGGCCTCGATCGCCGCGTTCAGGGCCAGCAGGTGCGTCTCGGCCGCGATCGCCTCGACCGTGCCGACGATCCCGCCGATCGACTGGGCCCGCTGGGTGAGCTCGAGGATCGTCTGCGCGATCACCGCGACCTGGTCCCGGATGTCGAGGATCCCCGCGTTCGACTCGGCCACGGCGACGGATCCGTCGTCGGCCACCTGCACGGACTCCTGCGCCCGGTCGGCAACGGCCTGCGCCCGCTCCACGGCCTGCTCCGCGGTCTGCACCAGCTCGTCCACCGTCGCCACGGTCTCCTGCACGGCCGCTGCCTGCTGGGACGCACCCGCGACCTGCTGGCTCACGCCGGCCAGGATCTGGTGTGCGGCGGTTCCGACGCGCAGGGCGAGGTCGTTCAGCTGGCGCGCTATCGTCCGGGTCACCCAGGCCGCGAGGCCCGTCGCCACCGCGAACGTCAGCCCGACGAGCACCCAGAGGAGGAGGAACGCCCTCCGCTTGTCGCTGTCGGAGGCGGCGACATCACGGGTGATGCTCGCCTGCTCGGTGCTGACCACGTCGTCCAGCGCCTGCTGCACGCGTTCGTACGCCGGGAACAGGACGCTCTCCACCTGGTCGGCGACGCCGTCCGCACTGCCCGCCGCACGGCGCTGCACCGCGAGCTTGTCGAACGCGACGTCCCAGGCGTCGCTCGCGTCCGCGGCTTCCAGCAGCGCTGTCTGGATCTGCGGGTCGTTCGCCGCCTGCATGGCGGCGAGTCGGTCGTCGAAGTCGTTGCTGAGCTGGTCCCGGACAGTGAGCAGGTGCGCATCGCCGCTGATGATGTAGCCGCGTCCGGTGGCCGACTTGGTCGCGAAGATCGCCTCGAGCTCGTGCGCCCCGTTCACCAGCGGCACGCGCTGCTCGAGGACCCGGTCCTTGG
>DASTUX010000126.1:0-15218 GCA_035759395.1 Nocardioides sp. | reverse complement strand
ACCCTCGTCGACGATGATCAGGGTCCGCTCGAACTGGCCCATGTTCTCGGTGTTGATCCGGAAGTAGGCCTGCAGCGGGATGTCGACGTGCACGCCCGGCGGCACGTAGATGAACGAGCCACCCGACCACACCGAGGTGTTGAGCGCGGCGAACTTGTTGTCACCGACGGGGATGACGGTGCCGAAGTACTCCTGGAACATCTCCGGCTGCTCGCGCAGGGCCGTGTCGGTGTCCAGGAAGAGGACGCCCTGCTCCTCGAGGTCCTCGCGGATCGAGTGGTAGACGACCTCGGACTCGTACTGCGCGGCGACGCCGGAGACGAGGCGCTGCTTCTCGGCCTCGGGGATGCCGAGCTTGTCGTAGGTGTTCTTGATGTCCTCGGGGAGGTCGTCCCAGGTCGTGGCCTGCTTCTCGCTCGACCGGACGAAGTACTTGATGTTCTCGAAGTCGATCGTCGACAGGTCCGAGCCCCAGGTGGGCATGGGCTTGCGGTGGAAGAGCTTGAGGCCCTTCAGGCGCAGGTCGAGCATCCACTGCGGCTCGCTCTTCTTGGCGGAGATGTCGCGCACGACCTCCTCGGAGAGGCCGCGCTTGGCCGCCGCTCCGGCGACGTCGGAGTCGCTCCAGCCGAAGTCGTAGCGCCCGATGCCCGCAAGCTCGGGATTGCGCTCGTCGATGGTGGTCATGAGGTGACCTGCTCCTTCATGTTGCCGGTCGATCTGGACGTGTCGGGGATGCATGTCGTGCAGACACCGTCGCCGTGGGCGATGGTGGCCAGGCGCTGCACGTGACGGCCGAGCACGCGGCCGATGGCCTCGGTCTCCGCCTCGCACAGCTGGGGGAACTCGTGAGCCACGTGGGAGACCGGGCAGTGCTGCTGGCACAGCTGGTCACCCACGGGGAGCTTGCGCACTCCGGCGGCGTAGCCCGCCTCGGTGAACACCTGGGCCAGCGCCTCGACGGGGCTCAGGTGCGGACTGGTCGCGACGACACCGCCGAAGCGCTCCTCGATGAACTCGACCCGGCGGTTCGCGAACTCGCGCACGGCCGCGTCGCCCCCGGTCTCGTCGAGGAAGCGCAGGGCCTGCACCGCGAGGTCGTCGTACTGCTGGTCGAAGTGGTCCCGGCCGGCCTCGGTCAGCGCGAACGCCTTCGCGGGGCGACCGCGTCCGCGACTGGCCTGCAGGCGCGGCTCGCGCTGCTCGACCATCCCCTCCTCGAGGAGCTGGTCGAGGTGGCGCCGGACCGCCGCCGGGGTGAGCGCGAGGCGGTCGGCGAGGGCGGCCGCGGTCGAAGGACCGTCGACGAGGATCGACCGGACGACGCGCTCACGCGTCGGCTGGTCGTGTGCTCCGTTCCGGGTCTCGTCGAATTCCACAACGCAAGTGTGCCTTTAATCAGGTGACCGCTTCAAGTAAGGCAGCCCTAAGGCAGCTTGTTCACGTTTCGCGCGAGGCTGGGAGGGAATGCTTCACTGGAGTGGTCATCCGGGAGGCCGCTCACGTAAATGCAAGTCATCCCCCCGAAGGACATCCATGAGTCTGCGCGCCGTGCTCCACTCGCGCACTGTTCTCGTCATCGGCATCGCGGTCAGCGTGATCGTGCCCGTCGTGACCCTGCCGCGCCTCCCCCACGTCACCTGGCTGCCCGTGCTCCTCGGGCTCGCTCCGTGGATCGTCGGGAAGTACCTCCTCTGCCCGCTGCGCTGGCGGGCGCTGACGGATGCCGGCCTGAGCCGGGGCTGGCACCTGCGGGCGTACGCCGAGTCCGAGCTGCTCGGCCTGCTGACCCCGGGGCACGTCGGCGCGGACCTGTGGCGGATGCGACGCCTCACCCGCGCCGGTCTGGGGCGCGGTGACGCCGTCATGAGCATCGGGATGGACCGGTTCGTCGGCGCGATCGGCCTGGCGGTCTTCGTCGTGTTCGCCGGGACCGCCCTCCCCCTCCGCATGCTGCTCGTCGCCGTCGGCGTCGGCGTGCTGATCGTGGCCGCAGCCCTGCTCGTACGCCGCTTCCGGCCCGGGCTGCTGCCGAGCCGGCCGCTGCCCCGGCCGCGCCAGCTGGCCCATGCCCTCCTGCTGTCGGCGGCCTACCAGCTGACCATCGCCGGCCTCCTGCTCGGCACCGTCGCGGCGACCGGCCACGCCGTGTCTCCCCTGGCCGCACTGGGTGCGTTCGGCGCCAGTCAGCTGGCCGGCCTCGTTCCGGGCCCCAACGGCGCCAGCCCGCGCGAGGGTGCCCTCGTCGTCGCCCTGGTGGCCCTCGGCGTGCCGTGGACCGCGGCCATCGGGGCCGTCGCGCTGAAGGCCGCGCTGGCCTGGCTTCCTGCGCTCCTGCTGGGTGGCGCGAGCCTCGTGCTCACGCACCGGGCGCACGGGCGCACGGCCGCCGTCGCCACCGCCTGACTAGTCACGTCTGACTAGCCGCACCCCTCCCCTTCTCGGGACCTTCGCCTCAGGACCGGTCCTCGGTCGGCTTGCACGATGGGGGCTTGGGGGAAGCCTCAGCTTCCAGGGAGCGCGATGTCGATCTCGCGGGGTCAGGAGCTCGTCCGGACGCGCCTGCCGTGGGTCCTCGGGCAGGCGGGCCTCGTCATCTCGGGCATCGTCGTCTACTTCGGCGTCCGGGGCCTGACCGAGGGATCCGCTGACGCAGCGGTGTCGCGGGGCAGGGACATCCTGGCCCTCGAACGCTCCCTCGGCATCGACCTCGAGGGCGCCCTCCAGGCCCCGGTCCGGGCTTCGGAGACCCTCGAGACGGCCGCCAACTGGACCTACATCTGGGGCCACTGGCCGGTGATCGTGATCACCATGCTCTGGCTCGCGTGGCGGCACCGCGGCATCTTCCTGCGGCTGCGCGACGCGATGATGGTGTCCGGGGCGGTCGGCATGCTGATCTTCGTGAGCTTCCCCGTAGCCCCGCCGCGCCTGGCCGGGCTCGGCATGCTCGACACCGTCACCGAGAGCTCCGAGGCCTACCGCGTGCTGCAGCCACCGGCCTTCGTCAACCAGTACGCCGCGCTGCCGAGCCTGCACGCAGGCTGGGACCTGCTGGTCGGCATCTCGATCCTGAGCGCCGCGTCGTCACTGGCGTTGCGCGTCGTCGGCTTCGCGATGCCGATGCTCATGGGCCTCGCGGTGCTGATGACCGCCAACCACTACCTGATCGACGTCGTCGCGGGCGTGACGCTGGTCCTCATCGGGCATCTCGCAGCCCTGCACCTCGAGCACCGCCGCCACCGCCGCGCGGTCGGCGCCCGATGACCGTCCTCGCGATCGCCCATCGCGCGGGGAACTCGCTGGCCGGCCTGCACGCCGCCAACGCCCTCGGTGTCGACGTCATCGAGTGCGACGTCCACGAGCACCGGGGCCGACTCGAGGTGCGGCACCTGAAGACGGCCGGACCTCTGCCGTTCCTCTGGGACCGCTGGGAGCTCGCCTCGGCGTCCGCCCCGCGGCTCGGCCTCGCGGAGCTGATCGAGGCGGACCGGCACGGCACCACGTTCATGCTCGACGTGAAGGGCCGCCGCCCTTCGACGGCGCGCGGCGTCGCCAAGCTGCTCCACGAGCGCGGTCACAAGCGGCCGGTGCTGGTGTGCGGACGCTGGTGGCCGGCCGTGGACATCCTCGCCGCGCTGCCGTTCGTGCGTCCGGTGCTCTCCGCGCGCAACCGGTACGAGCTGTCCCGTCTGCGGGAGCGGCTGGGGACGGACGTCCCGGTCCATGGCGTCTCGGTCCACCTGTCCCTGCTCGACGCCGCCGTCGTCGCCGAGCTGCACGAGCGGGTCGAGGTCGTGATGACCTGGCCCGTCAACGACCTCGTGGCCCTCGACGCCGTGCTCGACATCGGGGTCACCGGGGTGATCAGCGACGAGCCCCACGTCCTGACCGAGCTCAAGGCGCGACGACTCGGTGTGTGAGGGCGTCCGCGGATCCCCACCCACGGCCCGCACGAACCGTCCTACCTAGACTGGGCGCGTGCCCGCCGCCCCTCCTGCTGTCTCCGTCGACGGCCTGGTGATGAGGTACGGCCCCAAGGTCGCGGTCGACGAGCTCTCCCTCACCGTGGAGCGGGCCACGATCACCGCCGTCCTCGGCCCGAACGGCGCCGGCAAGACCACCACCCTCGAGACCTGCGAGGGCTACCGCCGGCCCCAGCAGGGCTCGGTGCGGGTGCTCGGCCTCGATCCCGTGCGCGACCGCGCGGACCTGCTCCCCCGGATCGGCGTCATGCTCCAGGCCGGCGGGGCCTGGAGCGGGGTGCGGGCGATGGAGATGCTGCGCCACGTGGCCCGGCTGCACGCCCACCCCCTCGACACCGACCTGCTCGCGGAGCGGCTCGGGCTGGGTGACTGCGGGCGCACGCCGTACCGCCGGCTCTCCGGCGGCCAGCAGCAACGGCTCGGCCTGGCCATGGCCGTGGTCGGCCGCCCGGAGATCGTCTTCGTCGACGAGCCGACGGCCGGGATGGACCCGCAGGCGCGGCGTACGACCTGGGAGCTGCTCGAGGAGCTCCGCGGCGACGGGGTCACGGTCGTGCTCACCACGCACTACATGGACGAGGCCGAGCGGCTCGCGGACCGGATCCACATCATCGACCACGGCCGGCTGATCGCCTCGGGCACGCCGCTCGAGCTCACCCGCGGCGGGGTCGCCGCGACCATCCGGCTCGTCGTCACCCGCCCGTTCCCGCCCGGCTCCCCCGACTCCCTGCGCGCCGCGCTCGGCGAGGGCACCGAGGTCACCCAGCTCGACGAGCGCAGCCTGCTCGTCACCGGGCCCGCCGACGCGTCCACGCTGGCGAAGGTGTCGCGCTGGTGCGAGGAGAACAACGTGCTCCCCGAGTCGCTCACGCTGGGGCAGCGCAACCTCGAGGACGTCTTCCTCCAGCTGACCGGACGGGGGCTGACGCCATGACCACCTCTGCCAAGCGGCCCCCGGCCGGGACCTTCACCCCGCGTCCGGGCGGCGCCCCGTGGACCCGTCAGGTTGCCGCCCAGGCCGCGATGGAGTCGAAGCTGATGCTCCGCAACGGCGAGCAGCTGCTGCTCGCCGTGGTGATCCCGGTGATCGTGCTCGTCGGCGGTGTCGCCGGCGCCCACCGGGTAGGCATCACGTTCGGTCACCGCGCCGTGGACGTGTTCACGCCCGGGGTGCTCGCCCTCGCCGTCATGTCCACCGCGTTCACCTCGCTCGCGATC
Source organism: Nocardioides sp. (assembly GCA_035759395.1). Classification (GTDB taxonomy): domain Bacteria; phylum Actinomycetota; class Actinomycetes; order Propionibacteriales; family Nocardioidaceae; genus Nocardioides. Next base: position 10,017 of record DASTUX010000126.1, on the reverse strand, counting down.
GCGACCGGCTTCGAGCGCCGCTACGGCGTGATCAAGCGGCTCGGCTCCTCACCGCTCCCCCGGTCCGGGCTGCTCGCCGGCAAGGTCGGCGGCCTGCTGGCGATCGAGGTGCTCCAGGTCGCAGTGATCTCGGTCGTCGCCCTGCTCCTCGGCTGGGACCCCGACCCGGGCCTGCTCGGTGCGGCGCTGGCCGTGGTGCTCGGCACGGCCGCGTTCGCCTCGCTGGGCCTCTTCCTCGCCGGTGTGCTGCGCGCCGAGGCCACGCTCGCGGCCGCGAACCTCGTCTACCTGCTGCTCATGGCCGGGGGCGCGGTCGTCCTGCCGGCCTCGGCGTACGGCGCCTTCGGGGACGTCGTGCGGTGGCTGCCGTCCGGCGCCCTCGGCGACGCCATGCGCGACGCCCTCATCGACGGCCGGACCACCTGGCCGGACCTCGCCGTACTGCTCGCCTGGGCGGTGCTCGGCACCGTGCTGACCGCAAGGACCTTCAAGTGGGAGTGAGCTTCGACACCCGGCCCGCCGTCGAGCGGGCAACGGACCGCTGGCTGCGCCCCCTCGGTTGGGCGACGCTGGTCGCGAACGCCGTGCTCGTCGTCACCGGCGGTGCGGTGCGGCTCACCGGCTCCGGCCTCGGCTGCCCGACCTGGCCGCGCTGCACCGACCGCTCGTTCACGCCGCACGGCGCCTACGAGCTCCACTCGGCCATCGAGTTCGGCAACCGGATGCTCACGTTCGTGCTGGTGGCGGTCGCCCTGGGAACCCTCGTGGTCGCCTGGCGCAGCGGCCGGCGCGAGCTGCGCAGGCTCGCCGTCGTGCTGGCGCTCGGCATCCCCGCCCAGGCGGTGATCGGCGGCATCACGGTGCTGACCGACCTGAACCCCTGGATCGTCTCGTTCCACCTGCTCTGCTCGCTGGCCATCATCGGCCTCTCGGTGCTGTTCCTGCAGCGCATCGACCGGCCGCAGGCGCACGGCGCGCGGGGTCCGGTCGTCGGCCTCGCCTGGGCGACGTTCGCCGCCGCGTGGCTGGTCCTCTACGTCGGCACCGTCGTGACCGGGTCGGGGCCGCACGCGGGCGACGCGAAGGCGCCGCGCAACGGGCTCGACCCGCTCCAGCTGAGCCAGCTGCACGCCGACGTGGTGTTCCTCTTCGTCGGCCTCACGGTGGGGCTGCTCTTCGCCCTGCTCGCCACCGGCGCCTCCCGAGCAGCGGTCACCGCCGTGGTCGCGCTGCTCGCGCTCGAGCTGGCGCAGGGTGCGATCGGCTTCGTGCAGTACTTCACCGACCTGCCCATCGTGCTCGTGGGCCTGCACATGCTGGGTGCCGCGGTGATCTCCGCGAGCGTGACCTGGGTGCTGATCCAGGTCCGCGAACCTGCCTGACCGGCCTGCCCGGTCAGCGGGTCAGCAGCGGGTCGAGCGCCACCGCGACGAACAGCAGCGACAGGTAGAGGTTCGACGAGTGGAACAGCCGCATCGGCTGGATCGCCGTCAGGCTCTCGGTGCCCTTGGTACGCCGCCACATCCGGTGCGCCTCGACCAGGAACCCCGCACCCAGGACACCGGCTGCGACCGGGTAGAAGACACCGGTGCCGGCGACCGGCCAGAGCAGCAGCGACGTGGCGACCATCACCCAGCTGTAGAGCACGATCTGACGCCCGACCTCGTGGGCGGGCGCGACGACGGGCAGCATCGGCACGTCGACGTTCGCGTAGTCCTCGCGGTAGCGCAGGGCCAGGGCCCAGGTGTGCGGCGGCGTCCAGAAGAACACGACGGCGAAGAGCACCACCGGCACCCAGGAGAGCTCGCCCGTCACTGCGGTCCACCCGATCAGCGCCGGGAAGCAGCCGGCGAGGCCGCCCCAGACGATGTTCTGGGTGGTCCGGCGCTTGAGCAGCATCGTGTAGCCGAAGACGTAGAACGCGTTGGCCCCGACCGACAACAGCGCCGAGAGCGGGTTCACCCACACGTAGAGGATCACCGTCGAGGCGATCCCGAGCACGAAGCCGAAGACCAGCGCGGAGCGCGGCGACACGATGTGGCGCGGCAGCGCCCGCCGTCGCGTCCTTCGCATCTGCTCGTCGATGTCACGGTCGTAGACGCAGTTGAACACCGACGCCGACCCGGCCGAGAACGTGCCGCCGACGACGGTGGCGACCACCAGGCCGAGCGCGGGGATGCCGCGAGCGGCGAAGAACATGACGGGGACGGTCGTCAGCAGCAGCAGCTCGATGACCCGCGGCTTGGTGAGACCGACGTACGCCGCCACCACGTCCCGGACGCTTGCCGAGGGCTCTTCTGTCTGCGAGGCAGCAGAGGCCGACTGGCCGACATAGGTCACGGGGGGTCCTTGCGAGGGGCTGGGTCGATCTGGTCGAGATCCGGGCGCGGTTGCTCGGTTCGAGTCTATCGCCTCGGGTGAGTAGGCTCGGCGGTGCCTGAGCACAGCCCTGCAGACGCGCACTCGCGCCGTACGGCAGGCGCCCATCCCGAGAGGAACCCTGTGAGCAAGACCGCTGGACTGGACTGGACCGAGGTTGACCAGAGGGCGGTGGACACCGCCCGCGTCCTCGCCATGGATGCGGTGCAGAAGGTCGGGAACGGCCACCCCGGCACTGCCATGAGCCTGGCACCCGCGGCGTACCTGCTGTTCCAGAAGGTGATGCGGCACAACCCCGCCGACCCTGCCTGGCCCGGTCGCGACCGCTTCGTGCTGTCGTGCGGCCACAGCTCGATCACCCTCTACACGCAGCTCTTCCTCGGCGGCTGGGGCCTCGAGCTCGAGGACCTCAAGTCCCTGCGCACCTGGGGCAGCAAGACCCCGGGCCACCCCGAGCACGGCCACACGGCCGGCGTCGAGACGACCACCGGCCCGCTCGGCCAGGGCGTCGCGAACGCCGTGGGCATGGCGATGGCCGCCCGCCGCGAGCGCGGCCTGCTCGACCCGAACGCCGCCGAGGGCGAGTCGCCCTTCGACCACCACATCTACGCGCTGTGCAGCGACGGCGACCTGCAGGAGGGCGTGAGCGGCGAGGCCTCCTCGATCGCCGGCACCCAGCAGCTCGGCAACCTCACGGTGATCTACGACGCCAACCGGATCTCGATCGAGGGCGACACCGACGTCGCGTTCACCGAGGACGTGGCGAAGCGCTACCAGGCCTACGGCTGGCACGTCCAGACCGTCGACTGGACCAACGACGGCACCCACTACGCCGAGGACATCCCGGCGCTCCACGCCGCCATCCGCAAGGCCGAGGCGGTCACCGACCAGCCCAGCTTCATCGTGCTGCGCACGATCATCGCCTGGCCCGCCCCCAACGCCCAGAACACCGGCGCCGCCCACGGCTCCGCGCTCGGCGAGGACGAGGTGGCAGCGACCAAGAAGGTCCTCGGCTTCGACCCCGCGGAGACCTTCGAGGTCCCCGACGAGGTGATCGCCCACACGCGCCTCGCCGTGGACCGCGGCAAGCAGGCCCAGGCCGAGTGGGACAAGTCGTTCCACCACTGGACCACCAAGCCCTCTGCTGACGTGGAGCTCTTCGAGCGGCTGCAGACCCGGACCCTGCCCGCGGGCTGGGCCGACGACCTGCCGACGTTCGACGCCGACCCGAAGGGTGTCGCGACCCGCAAGGCCTCCGGCGCGGTCATCAACGCGATCGCGGACCGGGTCCCCGAGCTGTGGGGCGGCTCGGCCGACCTCGCGGAGTCCAACAACACGACGATCAAGTCCGCGCCGTCCTTCATCCCGCAGCAGCGCTCCACGGACGAGTGGAAGGGCGACCCGCTGGCGGGCCGCGTGCTCCACTTCGGCATCCGTGAGCACGCCATGGGCGCGATCATGAACGGCATCGCGCTGCACGGCGGCACCCGCGTCTTCGGCGGGACGTTCCTCACGTTCTCCGACTACATGCGCGGCTCGGTCCGGCTCGCGGCGATCATGAAGCTGCCGGTCACCTACGTGTGGACCCACGACTCGATCGGCCTCGGCGAGGACGGCCCGACCCACCAGCCGATCGAGCACCTCGCCGCGCTCCGCGCCATCCCGGGTCTCGACGTGGTCCGTCCGGCCGACGCCAACGAGGTCGCCGCCTGCTGGAAGGCCGTGCTCTCGCGCACCGACCGCCCCGCCGGCATGGCGCTGACCCGCCAGAACGTCCCGGTCTTCCCGCGCGGCGAGGACGGCTTCTCGGACACCTCCAACGCCCACCGCGGCGGCTACGTCCTGCTGGACACCGACGGCGGCCTGCCCGACGTCGTCCTCGTGGCGACCGGCTCGGAGGTCCAGTTCGCTGTCGACGCACGCGCCCAGCTCGCCGAGCAGGGCGTCCGCGCCCGTGTCGTGTCAATGCCGTGCCGCGAGTGGTTCGACGAGCAGGACGCGGCGTACCGCGAGACCGTGATCCCCCCGACCGTCAAGGCGCGGGTCTCGGTCGAGGCCGGCGTCGCGCAGGGTTGGCGAGAAATTGTCGGCGACCACGGGCGCATCGTGTCGATCGAGGGGTACGGAGCCTCGGCCGACTTCGCCCGCATCTACCAGGAGTACGGCATCACCGCGGAGGCCGTCGTGGCCGCCGCCCAGGACAGCATCCGGGAGGCATCATGAGTGACCGCTTGAAGGCCCTTGCCGACGCAGGCGTCTCGATCTGGCTCGACGACCTGTCGCGCGAGCGGATCGAGACCGGCAACCTCGCCGAGCTCGTCAAGGACAAGTCCGTCGTGGGTGTCACCACGAACCCGACGATCTTCGCCGGCGCGATCGCCGATGGGGAGCGGTACGACGACCAGGTGCGCCGCCTCGTCGCCGACGGCGCCGCGACCGACCGGGTGATCTTCGAGCTCACCACCGAGGACGTCCGCAACGCGTGCGACGTGCTCTCGCCGGTCTTCGACGAGACGCCCCAGGACGGACGGGTCTCGATCGAGGTCGAGCCCCGGCTGGCCCAGGACACCGAGGGCACCATCGCCTCGGCCCGCGAGCTGTGGCAGGCCGTCGACCGGCCCAACGCACTGATCAAGATCCCCGCCACCGAGGCCGGGCTCCCGGCGATCACCGCGGCGATCGCCGAGGGCATCAGCGTGAACGTGACGCTGATCTTCGGCATCGACCGCTACCGCGCGGTGATGGACGCCTACCTGACGGGGCTCGAGCAGGCCCGCGACGGTGGCCTCGACCTGTCGCGGATCCAGTCCGTGGCTTCGTTCTTCGTTTCCCGCGTCGACTCCGAGATCGACAAGCGGCTCGAGGCGATCGGCACCGACGAGGCGAAGGCCCTGCGCGGCAAGGCCGCCGTGGCCAACGCCCGGCTCGCCTACGCCGCCTTCGAGGAGGTCATCGCCTCCGACCGCTGGAAGGGGCTGGCCGAGGCCGGCGCCAACCCGCAGCGGCCGCTGTGGGCGTCGACCGGCGTCAAGAACGAGGACTACTCCGACACGCTCTACGTCACCGACCTGGTCGTGGCCGGCACGGTCAACACCATGCCGGAGAAGACCATGGAGGCGTTCGCCGACCACGGCGAGCTCGTCGGCGACACCGTCACGGGCCGGGCGGCCGAGGCCCAGCAGGTCTTCGACCAGCTGGCAGCGGTCGGCATCGACTTCGACGACGTGCTCGTCGTGCTCGAGGACGAGGGCGTCGAGAAGTTCCAGAAGTCGTGGGACGAGCTGGTCGAGACAGTGACCGGTCAGGTGCGGCAGGCTCAGGGCTCGTAGGGCGCGCATCACCGGAGCACCACCAACGGAGGGCGGGGCATGAGCGAGACAGCGTGGAACACCGTGCAGGGCTCGGCCAGGGGGGCGGCGTTCCGGCTGTCCTTCGGCTACCCCGACGAGGAGGCCTTCGCGGCCTCGGTCGAGCAGCTGGTCGCGGACCGGGTGGCCAGCGGCCTCGCGGCCCGGGACCGCACGCTGTGGGGCCCCGCCGCCGAGGAGGAGTCGGGCAAGCGCCTCGCCTGGGTCGACCTCTCCGAGGCCTCGCGTCCGCTCGTCGACGAGATCGCAGCGCTCCAGGTGGAGCTGCGTGAGGCCGGGCTGAGCCGGATCGTGCTCTGCGGCATGGGCGGCTCGTCGCTCGCGCCCGAGGTGATCTGCGGGGCCGCGGGCGTCGAGCTCGGCGTCCTCGACTCCTCGGACCCCGACTTCGTGCGCGCCTCGCTCGAGGACCGGCTCGCCGAGACCGTGGTCGTGGTCTCCAGCAAGTCCGGCGGCACCGTCGAGACCGACAGCCAGAAGCGGGCCTACGAGAAGGCGTTCACCGACGCGGGCATCGACCCCGCCGAGCGGATCGTGGTCGTCACCGACCCCGGCTCCCCGCTGGAGAAGGCCGCGCGCGACGCGGGCTACCGGGTCTTCCTGGCCGACCCCGAGGTCGGCGGCCGCTATTCCGCGCTCACCGCCTTCGGCCTCGTCCCGAGCGGGCTCGCCGGAGCCGACATCGCGGGGCTGCTCGACGAGGCCGAGGCGATCCGGCCCGCGCTCGAGGCGGACTCCGTCGACAACCCCGGTCTCCGGCTGGGCGCCCTGCTCGGGGTCGCCAACCTGGCAGGGGTGGACAAGCTGGTCCTCGCGAACGCGGGGGCGCCGTACGCCGGCTTCGGCGACTGGGCCGAGCAGCTGGTCGCGGAGTCGACCGGCAAGGACGGCAAGGGGATCCTCCCGGTCGTCGTGGACGCGCTGGACTCCCCCGGCTTCGCGCCGAGCACGCCGGACGTGGTGCTCGCGACGTTCGGTCCCTCCTTCGTGTTCGACGAGATCCGGCCCGCGTCGGGCTTCGGGGTCTCGGTGGACGCCCCGCTCGGCGCGCAGCTGCTGCTCTGGGAGTACGCCACCGCCGTCGCCGGCAGGGTCATCGGGATCAACCCGTTCGACCAGCCCGACGTCGAGAGCGCCAAGAACGCGGCCCGCGAGATGCTCGACGGTGCCGGCGCGTCCCCCACTCCCCTGTTCGTCGAGGGCCCGGTGACGGTCTACGCCTCCGAGGGGTGGCTGCCCGAGGGCACGGCCTCCGTGACGGACGCGGTGGCCGCACTGCTCGACGCGCTCGACGACGAGACGGGCTACGTCTCGGTGCAGGCCTACCTCGACCGGCACCGCGACGCCTCGCTGGCCTCGGTGCGCGACGCCCTCGCGACGCGAACCGGCCGCCCGGTCACGTTCGGCTGGGGGCCGCGGTTCCTGCACTCGACCGGGCAGTACCACAAGGGCGGACCTGCGACCGGGGTCTACCTGCAGGTCACCGGCGACCCGCAGGCCGACCTCGCGGTGCCCGACCGGCCGTTCACGTTCCACGAGTTCCTGACCGCGCAGGCGGTCGGCGACGGCCAGGTCCTGGCCCGGAAGGGGCGACCGGTCCTGCGCCTGCACGTGAGCAGTCCGGGCGACCTCGACGTCGTACGTTCCGCGCTCTCCGGGCCGGTCGCATGATCCACCCCACGAAATCACTCGCTTCGCTCCTGATTCCGCGGGGACCCCGGTGACGACGTACAAGAACCCCCTGCGCGACCCGCAGGACCGGCGGCTTCCCCGCATCGCGGGTCCCTGCGGGATGGTGCTCTTCGGCGTCACGGGCGACCTGTCGCGCAAGAAGGTCATGCCGGCCATCTACGACCTGGCCAATCGCGGGCTGCTGCCGCCGGGGTTCAGCCTGGTGGGCTTCGCGCGGCGGGACTGGGCCAACCAGGACTTCGCGCAGATCGTGCACGACTCGGTCAAGGAGCACTCCCGCACGGAGTTCCGCGAGGAGGTGTGGCGCCAGCTCGCCGAGGGCTTCCGCTTCGTCCCCGGCAACTTCGACGACGACCGGGCCTTCGACCACCTCCGGCGCACCATCGAGGAGCTCGACGAGGTCCGGGGCACCGGCGGCAACCACGCGTTCTACCTGGCGATCCCGCCGACGTTCTTCGGCGACGTGGTCGGTCAGCTGCAGGAGCACGGCCTGGCCACTCCCCAGGAGGGCTCCTGGCGGCGCGTGGTCGTCGAGAAGCCGTTCGGCCACGACCTCGAGTCGGCCCGCGCGCTCAACGGCATCCTCGACGACGTGTTCTCGCCGGGCTCGATCTTCCGGATCGACCACTACCTCGGCAAGGAGACGGTCCAGAACATCCTCGCGATGCGGTTCGCCAACGCGATGTTCGAGCCGATCTGGAACTCCAACTACGTCGACCACGTGCAGATCACGATGGCCGAGGACATCGGGATCGGCGGCCGCGCGGGCTACTACGACGGGATCGGCGCCGCCCGCGACGTGATCCAGAACCACCTGCTGCAGCTGATGTGCCTCGTCGCGATGGAGGAGCCGACGTCGTTCGACGCCGAGAGCCTGCGGATCGAGAAGCAGAAGGTGCTCCGCAGCGTCGTGCTGCCGAAGCGGCTCGACCTGACGACGGCGCGCGGCCAGTACACCGCGGGCTGGGCCGGTGGCGAGAAGGTGGAGGGCTTCCTCGACGAGGAGGGCATCCGCAAGACCTCGACGACCGAGACGTTCGCGGCCGTCACGCTCGAGGTGGACACGCGTCGGTGGGCGGGTGTGCCGTTCTACCTGCGTACCGGCAAGAGGCTGGGCCGACGGGTCACCGAGGTGGCCGTGGTGTTCAAGCGGGCGCCGCACCTGCCGTTCAGCGCCTCCTCGACCGAGGAGCTGACCCAGAACGCGCTGGTGATCCGGGTCCAGCCCGACGAGGGCATGACGATCCGGTTCGGCTCCAAGGTCCCCGGCACGGCGATGGAGATCCGCGACGTGAACATGGACTTCGCGTACGGCGGCTCGTTCACCGAGGCCAGCCCGGAGGCCTACGAGCGGCTCATTCTCGACGTCCTGCTCGGGGACCCACCGCTGTTCCCGCGGCACGAGGAGGTCGAGCTGTCCTGGAAGATCCTGGACCCGATCCTCGAGCACTGGGCGAAGAAGGGCCGCCCCGAGGCGTACCCGTCCGGCACGTGGGGCCCGGAGTCCGCCGACAAGATGCTGGCCCGCGACGGACGGGTGTGGAGGCGACCATGATCGAGCTGCTCGAGACCAACTCCGCCGGGATCGCCGCCGAGTTCGTCCGCGCCCGCACCAAGGCCGGCAGCCCCGCGATGGGGATGGTGATGACGCTGGTGATCGTCGTCGACGAGGACGTCGCCGAGGACGCCATGCAGGCAGCCCGCGAGGCGTCGCACGAGCACCCCGCCCGGGTCCTGGGCGTGATCCTGGGCGACGGGCGTGGCGCCGGGCGGGTCGACGCCCAGGTCGGCACCGGCTCAGGATGGACCGGCGAGACCGCGCTGATCCGCCTCCAGGGCGAGGTGGTCAAGCACCCCGAGTCCGTGGTGCTTCCGCTGCTGCTGCCCGACTCCCCCGTCGCGATCTGGTGGCCGGCCAACGCCCCCGACGACCCGGCTGCGGACCCGCTCGGCGCGCTCGCCCAGCGACGCATCACCGACGCGGCGGCCGTGTCCCGCGGCCGTTCGAAGGCGATCCACCAGCAGTGTGCGGCGTACTCGAAGGGGAACACCGACCTTGCCTGGACGCGGATCACGCCGTGGCGTGCGCTGCTCGCGGCCTCGCTGGACCAGCACCCGCTGAAGGTGACCGGGGCTTCGGTCGAGTCCGAGCGGATCAGCCCCAGCGCCGACCTGCTCGCGGCCTGGCTGTCCGACCGGCTCAAGGTCGACGTCGCCCGGTCGAGCTCCAGCGGGCCGGGCATCACCGAGGTCGTCCTGGAGACGAAGGAGGGCCCGATCCGGATCTCCCGCGCGGACGGCAAGCTGGCCACCTTCTCCTCCCCCGGTGCGCCCGACCGCCCGATCGCGCTGAAGCGGCGCGAGCTCCCGGCGCTGCTGGCCGAGGAGCTACGGCGCCTCGACGAGGACGACATCTACGCCGCCACCGCCCGCAAGCTCGCCTCCACCCGGGTGAAGAAGTGACCAGCCCGCGGATCGAGGTCCATGAGTCGGCGGCCGTGCTCGCCACGGCGGTGGCCGGTGCGCTCCTCGCCAGGCTCGCCGACGCCCAGGCCGCCGGGAACGAGCCGCACATCGC
>DASTUX010000125.1:0-28204 GCA_035759395.1 Nocardioides sp. | reverse complement strand
AGCTCGGTCCCGTTGACCTCTTCACCGTTGTCGGGTGCCGCCCACATCGTCAACTGGCTCCCGCTGGCCGCCAGCTTGAGCGGGTTGCGGGTCATCACGTGCCCCGCGGCGGACCACTTCTGGAACGGCACCTCGTGCAGGACCTCGTGGGTGCGCAGGTCGATCAGCGCGATGCCGCCGAGCTCGTACGTCGCACCCGCGCCACCGGCCGCGGGGGTCTGCGGCAGGTTGGTCACCCCGCCGCACAGCGCCTTGGCCGAGGCGACGTACTGGCAATCCTGGTAGTCGACGAAGTGGCTCGGGTTGGCCCAGGCGGAGAGCTGGGCGCCCTGCGCCGTCCACTCGTAGAACTTCCGCGAGCCCCACGTGTTGCCGACCAGGTGGCCGGTGGTCTCGTCGAGCACGATGCCGCCGATGTGGTCCTTGACCCGGAACTGCTCGGTCGCCTTGAGGGTCCTGGCGTTGACCTTGTAGACGATCGAGGCGCTGTCGGGGCGATACTCCGCGACCGTCACCCACACGTTCGTGCCGTCCGAGGAGATGCCCCCCGGGTGGTACATGTCGCCCTCGCCGAGGGTGATGTCCTTCTGCAGGTGGCCCTGGCGGTCCATCACGAAGAGGTGGCCGACCCCCTTGCCGGGCGTGCGGTCGTAGCCGTCGACCGGGCTGGGGTACTTCTGCGTCGGCTCGATGATCTCCACCGACGACAGGAAGATGTGGTCGTCCGTCACGACCACGCCCTCGGTGTGGAAGGTCGGGAAGTCGAGGTGGAGCTTGTCGACCTGGGTCCAGGCGGTGTTGCGGTCGACGGCGGTGAAGTCCTTCGCCAGCGTGCCGTCGGCACTCGACGACGGCGTGGCCGTGCTGGACATGGCTGCCTGCGTGACGGCTGCTCCGCCGATCAGCAGGGCGAGCGCGGCGACTCCGCCGAGCGTGCGCAGTGTGGGTCGTCCCATGGTGTGCGTCTCCTTCGCGGGTTGGCAGACCCTCGGACGCTAGGCAGCCCAGGTGAACGGTCGGCGACGCCGGGGCGACGAGGCGCCCGGATCCCGGGAGACGCTGGTCTCAGCCGTGTGGTCTCAGGTGCCGCGCTTCTGACGGCGCAGCCACGCCAGGCCGGCGACCGGGAGGGCAGCGGGCACGAAGCCGTAGCCGATGCCGTAGTCCGACCACACCGACGCGTCCGGGAACCAGTCGCGTTCCACCAGGCTCAGCGTCCCCACCACGAACACGCCGGCGAGCTCCACCCAGAGCATCACGCTGGCGAACCCGGTCCGCCCGACCGAGGCCCGCCGGATCGCGACCCAGCCGGCGACGTACGTCGCGGCGGCCACGGCGGAGAGCGTGTAGGCAATCGGCGCACGGCCGGCGTCGGTGGCGAGCTGGACGGCGCTGCGCGCCCCCGCGGCCAGCACGAAGAGCGCGTAGAGGGCGAGCAGGACCTTGTGCGGGCCCGAGCGTGACGACATCAGAGGGTCATCTGGAGGCGTACGCCGACCACCGCGACCGCGAGCGCGGCGACCGCGATCACGCCGCTGGACCAGGGACCTCGGTCGTTCGCGACCGACTGCATCGCGATCGGGAGGACGGCGACCGCGGCGACGAGGTAGCCCACGTGGGCGGAGAGCTCGTCGGGTCGCTCGCCCTTCAGCATCGTGCCGATGCCCGCGACCACCCGGACCGCCATCAGCAGCTCGGCGATCCACACCCCCTGGTCCAGCCAGGCGGGGCGTGGGCGGCGCATGACGGTGAGGACGAGAGCTGCGACGGCCACCAGGCCGACGTACCCGGTCGCCACCAGCGTCAGCTGGCCGAGGGCGGTGTGCGTCGCGTCGTGCATGGGGCCATCATCGTGCAGTGCCCGACCCGGACCTCACCCTCCCCCGCCAGCTGGCCCGCACCGTCGCCCGCCTGCGTGCGGCCGGCTGTGTCTTCGCCGAGGAGGAGGCCGCGCTGCTGGTGTCCGCGGCCGCCGGTGCCCCCGACCCCGGGGCCGCGCTGGAGCGGATGGTCGCCGACCGGGTCGCCGGCCTGCCCCTGGAGGTCGTCGTCGGCTGGGCAGACTTCTGCGGCCTGCGGGTCGTCGTCGCCGCGGGGGTCTTCGTCCCTCGGCGCCGTACCGAGCTCCTGGCCCGGAACGCCATCGAGCTCACGGGCCCCTCCTCGGTGGTCCTCGACCTGTGCTGCGGGTCCGGTGCCGTCGGCGCCGCCGTGCTGGCCGCCGTACCCGACGCGGAGGTGTACGCCGCCGAGATCGACCCAGCTGCCGTGGCCTGCGCCCGCCAGAACCTGCCGGCAGCCCGCGTCTTCGAGGGCGACCTGTACGACGCCCTGCCGAACGCGCTGCGGGGACGGGTCGACGTGATCGTCTGCAACGCGCCCTACGTCCCGACCGACGCGATCGCGCTGATGCCACCGGAGGCCCGGGTCCACGAACCGGGTGTCGCGCTCGACGGTGGGCGGGAGGGGCTGGACGTGCAGGCCCGAGTCGTGGCCGCAGCCTCGACCTGGCTCGCGCCCGGCGGGCACCTGCTCATCGAGACCAGCGAGCGCCAGGCGGCCGGCACCGTCGAGCTGATGGTCCTCGCCGGGCTGAACGCCGGGGTCTCGCGCGACCCGGAGATCGGCGGCACCGTGGTGACCGGCGTGCTGGAGGACTGACTGCCGGGAGTCAGCGCGCAGCGACCGAGGCGACCACCATGGCCACCATCAGGTCTACCGCCGCGCGGTCGGACAGCCCCTGCTCGGCGCAGAGCGAGCGCCAGGTCGAGAAGGCGACCGCGTGGCCGAGAGCGGCGTGGACGGTCCTGCGCCTGGTCGCGAAGGGCTTCGCCAGGGCCGCCACCCAACCGGCCGTGGCCGTCACCCGACGGGCAGCCACCCGCTCCGGGACCACCTCCTGGTCCCGATGGACGAGGGTGAGCATCTGCTCGCCCGAGCGGTAGTAGCGGTACACGTCGGCCAGGCCGACCCGCAGCCGCTCGATCGGGTCCGTCCGCTCCTCCCAGAGCGTCGGGTCCGGGAGCCGCTGCCGCGAGAGCCACTGGCTCGAGCAGGCCACGAAGAGGGCCTCGTCGTCCGGGAAGTGGCGGTACACCGTCGCCCGGGTCACGCCGGCACGCTCTGCGATCCCCGACACGGTGGTCCGCGCCGGTCCGATGCTGCCGTGCAGCTCCTCGGCCGCGTCGACGATCCGCGCGGCTGTCTCCTGCTCCTGCTCGGCCCGCGTCGACTTGCGATACGACCTTTTCGTCGAACGCTTCTGTTCACTCAAAGTATTGACACCGGCTCTCGAGGGGATCATCTTTGGCAATACAGCATTGTATTCCCAAACTTCTCTCCGCGGAGGCAGCCATGGAACGTGTCGAGGCACCGGAGCTCACGATCGTGCGACCCGGCGAGGGCGAGGAGCGCGATCTCGGCACGATCGGGGTGGTGTTCAAGCTCTCGGGCGAGCAGACGAACGGAAGCGTCTCCATCGTGGAGCACCCCTTCCCCGTCGGCGCGTGCGTCCCGCCCCACCTGCACACCCGCGAGGACGAGTACTCGATCGTCACCGCCGGCGAGATCGGCTTCCGGTCCGGGGACCGCGAGGTCGTCCTCGGCGCAGGCGGCTACATCACCAAGCCCCGCGGCGAGACGCACACGATGTGGAACGCCGGGACCGAGCCGGCCCGCATGATCGAGGTGATCAGCCCGGCGGGCTTCGAGCACTTCTTCTGGAGCCTCGGGGAGCTGTTGACCTCCGGTCCACCCGACCCCGCCGACGTCGCGGCGCTCGCCGAGAAGCACGGACTCGTCCTCGGCAACGCGCCCTGGCTCGGCGACGTCATCGAGCGCTACCACCTGACCCCACCACCGGGATTCAGCTGAGCCGCCGGGCTTCAGCTGGGCGAGGCGCACAAAGTGCCCCGCTTCTCCTCCCCCTCGGGGGGCGGGGCACTGTTGCTCCACTGACGTTGCCCCACGCAGCAGCGGGGGTCAATGACCCAGATGGGCCGCAGGGACCGGTCACCCGGGCAGGCCCGACCATGCCCGGGATGCAGGACCGCCCCTCTCCTGTCGATGCAGGTGAGGGGCGGTGCTGTGACGGAGCCGCCTGTCAGAATCGAACTGACGACCTTCTCATTACGAGTGAGACGCTCTACCGACTGAGCTAAGGCGGCGCACTGCCCGGCTCAGGTCCATGACTGAGTCGGGACCGTCCGGGCAACGCGGGGAAGTATACGGACGGCGCCGCGGAGGACGAAACCGGCGGCAGTTCGGGCCGATCAGGCCGCGAGCGTGACCTTGTCCTGCTTCGCGGAGGCCTTGCCCGTGGTCATCGTCTGGTCGGCGCCGCACCAGCAGGTGAAGGCGACGACGATGCCGTGGTCGGTGTTGGCCATGGACGTCACCTGGCTGGGGAAGATCAGCTGGCGCTTGTCGCAGGCGGTGCACTTGTGGTCGAACATGGGATGACCTCCCTCGAAGGTGGCGTACGGGTACACGACAATTCTGCGGGAGCACCAGACATAGGGGTAGCCTCTCTTTCCGTTGGATAGAGAAGGAATTACCTATGCTCTCGTTGCACCAGCTCCGCTGCTTCCTCGCGGCCTACGAGCACGGCTCGATCACCGCCGCCGCCGAGCAGCTCGGCTACGCCCAGCCGTCGGTCTCCGAGCAGATCAGGTCGCTGGAGAAGACGCTGGGCACGACGCTGTTCCGCCGGGTCGGCCGGGGCGTGGTCGCCACCACCGTCGCCGACTCGCTGCGCCCCCACGCCGAGAAGGCGATCGCCGCCGCGGAGGAGGCCAGGCGCGCGGTGCAGAGCGTCACCGCCCTGGAGACCGGGACGATCCGGTTCGGGATGTTCGGGACCGCACGGCTGTACGCCGGGGCAGGGTTGGTCGCCGACGTGCTGGCCCGCCATCCCGGCGTCCGGGTCGAGCTGATCGGCCAGAACTCCAGCGACGTCCAGGAGGACCTGCGCCGCGGACACCTCGAGGCCGCGATGATCGCCGTACCGACCGTGACGAGCGAGGGCATGCAGGTGACGCCCGTGGCGCGCGACGAGCTCGTCTACATCAGCCTCGACCCCGAGCGCCTGAAGGCTCCGCTCACCGCGCACCGACTCGCCGAGGCATCGCTGGTGATGCCCGAGACCACGTGGCGGGCCGACGACTCCACCCGCATCGTGCTGCGCCAGATGCTGCACGAGACCGGACGCAACCCCCAGACCCGGATCGAGGTCGAGGACGTCGAGACCGCGGTGGAGCTGGTCGGGATGGGGCTCGCCGACTCGGTCATCCCCCGGGGCGCCGCCGAGCAGCTGCTGGGCCGCCTCGCACCGGGCGCCGGCTGGGTCTCGCTGCGCCCCCGGCAGTTCGACACCCTCGCGATCGTGCACCGAGCCGGCGCGTCGCTCTCCCCGGCCGCGCGGCTGATGATCGAGCTGGCCACCGCCCGGATCCAGGCGATCGCCGAACCGGTCCGTCCCCGCTGAGCGTCGACGAGCGACCGGTCAGCAGGAGAGGCCGTCGTCGGGGACCGTGCCGTCGATGAGGTAGGACTCGACCGCCCGGTCGACGCACTCGTTGCCCGAGTTGTAGCCCGTGTGGCCGTCACCGTCCCTGGTGACCAGCACGCCCGAGCTCAGCTGGGCGGCCAGGTGCACGGCCCAGGTGTAGGGCGTGGCCGGGTCGCGGGTCGTGCCGACGACGACGATGGGCGGGGCCCCGTCGGCGCGGATGTCGCGCGGCTCCTCCGTGCTCTGGACCTGGACGTCTCCGCAGGTCGTGAGTCCCCAGGCGAAGACCCGCCCGAACGTCGGCGAGGCCCGCTCGAAGTCGGTCACGTTGGCATCCACGTCCGCCACCGGAATCGCATACGGGTCGTCGAGGCAGGTGATGGCGTAGATCGCCTCGGCGCTGTTGTCGGTGTAGCCGTCGGTGCCTCGCGACGTGTAGAGGTCCGACAGCGCCAGCAGCGTCGACCCGTCGCCGCCGAACCCGGAGCGCAGCGCCTGGCTGAGGACG
Source organism: Nocardioides sp. (assembly GCA_035759395.1). Lineage (GTDB taxonomy): Bacteria > Actinomycetota > Actinomycetes > Propionibacteriales > Nocardioidaceae > Nocardioides. The sequence continues at coordinate 22,187 of DASTUX010000125.1, read as the reverse complement.
TACCAGTAGTCGCGGTTGTAGAGCGGCGCGACGATGCCGTAGAACGCATTGCCCACCTGCAGGTCGCGGTCGGTGCCGGTCGGCAGCGGCTCGGCGTCGACCTGCTCGAGGAAGAGCTTGATGCGCGCGAGCCCCTGGTCCGCCGAGTCACCCAGGAAGCAGCTCTCCGTCTCGTCGATGCAGTTCTGGACGTAGGAGCGCAGCGCCCCCTCGAAGCCGGCCGCCTGCTCGAGGCTCAGCTGGCGGTTGTCGATGGAGAGGTCGACGGCGCCGTCGAGGACCATCCGCCCGACCTTCTCCGGGAAGAGGTCGGCATACGTCGCGCCGAGCTTGGTGCCGTAGGACGCCCCGAGGTAGGTCAGGGTCGACTCGCCCAGGGCGGCACGCAGGACGTCCATGTCGCGCGCCGCCTCGATCGTCGAGACGTGGGCGGCGAGGACCCCCGAGCGCGCGACGCAGCCCTGGCCGAACGCTTCCACCCAGTGCGCGTAGTCCCGCGCCTCCGCTGCGGTGTCGGGGTCGGGGTCGGTCGCGACGTAGTCGTCGAGCTGCTCGTCACTGAGGCAGTCGACCGGGTCGCTGCCGCCCGTGCCGCGCGGGTCGAAGCCGACGATGTCGAAGTGGTCGAGCAGCGGCGCCCGGAAGACCAGCTCCGCCTGCTCGGCGTACGACGTGCCGGGGACGCCGGGACCGCCGGGGTTCACGACGAGGGACCCGATGCGCGCGTCGACATCGCGGGCGGGCACCTTGAGCAGCGCCAGGGCGATCGTGTCGCCGGCCGGGTCCTGGTAGTCGAGGGGGACGGTCAGCGAGGCGCACTCGAAGTCGGTCCGACAGGGCGACCACTCGAGGACCTGGCCGTAGAAGTCCGCCAGCTCCGCCGTCGGGGCCCGGGTCGCGGACGGCTCCGGCGTGGTCGTCGGCGCGGGGCCACGGGACTCCCCGGACGGCGAGGCCGAGCTGTCGAGGACCGAGCGGAGCACGGTCAGCGCCCCCAGCACTCCGGCACCGAAGACGAGGCCGATGACCAGGACGAGCGCGACGACGCGCTTCACCGGCTGCCCTCGGGGACCTTCAGCGCAAGCATCATGGACTCCAGGGCCAGGGCGACGGGGACGTTGAAGTCAAGCATCTGCTCGCGCGCCTCGAAGATCCAGCCGATCCGGCGCAGGTTGAGCTCCGGCGTCGAGCTGCGCACGATCAGGTCGATGTCGCCGCGGATCTCCTCGTTGACCAGCCGGCCGGGAGCCCCGACCGCCACGGCCACGGCGTCGCGGTAGACCGAGACCAGGTCCATGAGCCCCCGGTCGACGACGTCGAGGTGCCGACGCTTGGCGCGGGTCTTCTGGCCCTTCTCCATCAGGGCCAGCGCGGGGGCGTACTCCCGGGGCCGCCGGCCGCGCTCGACCACGCCGTACGCCGAGTCGAGGTCGACCTTCTCGCGCGCGTCGAGCTCGCTGGTGATCTGGTCGGCCTCCTCCTTCGTCACGTCGTTGAGGTTGGCGGCGGCCGTCATGCAGGCCCCCAGCGAGGTGAGCCGCGCGGGCAGCGAGACGACCTCGCGTCGCCGGTTGCGGGTCGCCTCGTCGCGGGCCAGGGCGCGGGCCCGGCCGATGTGGCCCTGGCTGGCGCGGGCGGCGTACGACGCCAGCGCGTCGCCGACACCCTCGGTGCGCATCAGGAACGCGGCGACGTCCTCGGCGGTCGGTGTGGTGAGCGTGAGCAGCCGGCAGCGCGAGCGGATCGTCGGGAGCACGTCGTCGACCGTGGGGGCGCAGAGCATCCACACCGTGCGGTCGGTGGGCTCCTCGATCGCCTTGAGCAGCGCGTTGCAGGCCTGGTCGGTGAGCCGGTCGGCGTCCTCGACGACCAGGACCTGCCAGCGCCGGCCGACCGGGGCCAGGGCGGCCCGGCGCACCAGGTCACGGACCTCGTCGACCCCGATCGAGAGCTTCTCGGTGCGGATCACGGAGACGTCGGCGTGCGAACCCGCCAGCGCGGTGTGGCAGGCGTGGCACTCGCCGCACCCGGCCTGCTCGCACTGCAGGGCGGCCGCGAACGCGATGGCCGCATTGGAGCGCCCCGAGCCGGGCGGGCCGGTGAAGAGCCAGGAGTGGGTCATGCCGTGCCCGCCGGCGGCGGAGCGCAGCGCGGTGATCGCGGCGTGCTGGCCGACCAGGCCGTCCCAGACCGTCACGGCGTCGATCCCCCTCGAGCGGCCTGGGCGAGCAGCGGCTCCACCCGGGCGCGCACGGCGGCGGCGATCTCGTCCACGGCCGCGCGGGCATCGAGCACGACATAGTGGTCCGGGTCGCCCTGCGCCATCGCGACGAAGGCGGCGCGGACCCGCTGGTGGAACTCCAGGGACTCGCCCTCGATCCGGTCGCGCTCCTCGAACCGGCCGAGCCCCTGCTCGGGCTCCAGGTCGAGGACGACGGTCAGGTGCGGGCGCAGGTCGTGGGTGGCCCAGCGGGCGACCCGCTCGACCTCGTCGACGTCGAGGGCGCGCCCCGCGCCCTGGTAGGCCAGCGTGGAGTCGACGTAGCGGTCGGTGATCACGACCTCACCGCGGTCGAGGGCGGGCTGCACGACGGTGTCGACGTGCTCGGCCTTGTCGGCGGCGTAGAGGAGGACCTCGGTGCGGTCGGACAGCGCACCGGTCTCCGGGCTCAGGACGATGCGGCGCATCTCCTTGCCCACCGGGGTGTCGCCGGGCTCGAAGGTGAGCACCACGGAGTAGCCGTCGGCCGTCAGCGCGTCGCGCAGCAGCCGCGACTGGGTGGACTTGCCGGATCCCTCGCCACCCTCGAAGCAGACGAAGACACCGGTGTCGGTGTACGCACCTCGGCCCGGACTCACGTCGTACACCCTAGGGCCGGGGACCGACGCCGACCGCCGGAGGCTCGTCGGCAGGTGATGCCGACGAGCCTGCGGCGATTCACGACTTCTTGGCCGCGGCCTTCTTCGTCGTCTTCTTGGCCGTCGACTTCTTGGCGGTCGCCTTCTTCGCCGTCTTCTTCGCGGGCGACTTCTTGGCGGCCTTCTTGGCCGTCTTCTTCGCCGGGCCCTTGGCGCGACGCTCGGCGAGCAGCTCGGCCGCCCGCTCGAGGGTGACCTCCTCGACCGAGTCGTCCTTGCGGAGGGTGGCGTTGAACTCGCCGTCGGTGACGTACTCACCGAAGCGGCCCGCCTTCACCACGACCGGCTGCCCGGAGACCGGGTCGTTGCCCAGCTCCTTGAGCGGCGCGGTGGCCGCGGCCCGGCCGCGCTGCTTGGGCTGGGCGTAGATCTTCAGCGCCTCGTCGAGGGTGATCGACAGCAGCTGGTCCTCCGAGGTGAGCGACCGGGAGTCGGTGCCCTTCTTGAGGTAGGGCCCGTAGCGGCCGTTCTGGGCGGTGATCTCCTCGCCGGCCTCGTCCGTGCCGACCACGCGCGGCAGCGACAGCAGCTTGACCGCGTCGTCGAGGGTGACCGTGTCGAGCGACATCGACTTGAACAGCGACCCGGTCCGTGGCTTGGCGGACTTCGGCGCGTCCTCGGCCAGCTCCTCGGTGACGTAGGGGCCGAAGCGGCCGTTCTTCGCCACCACCCGCAGCCCGGTCTCGGGGTGGGCCCCGAGCTCGATCTCCTCGCCCGCGGGGTTGGCGAACAGCTCCTTGGCCTTCTCGAGGGTCAGCTCATCGGGCGGCAGGTCCTCGGGGACGTTGGCGCGCACGACCTCCGACTCGCCCTCGTCGCCCGGCCGCTCGATGTAGGGCCCGTAGCGCCCGACCCGGAGCACGACGCCGCTCTCCTCGCCGCCGACCGGGAAGGTCGCCAGCTCCTTGGCGTCGATCTCACCCAGCTCGTTGACCAGCGTGTGCAGCCCGACCACGTCGCCGCGCCCGTAGTAGAACTCGCCGAGCTCGGTGTTGCGGTCCTTGCGGCCCGCGGCGATCTCGTCGAGCACGTCCTCCATCAGCGCGGTGAACTCGTAGGACACCTGGCGCGGGAAGTGCTCCTCGAGCAGCCGGATCACCGAGAAGGCCAGCCACGCGGGGACCAGCGCGGTGCCCTTCTTGTAGACGTAGCCGCGGTTGAGGATCGTCCCGATGATCGAGGCGTACGTCGAGGGGCGTCCGATCTCGCGCTCCTCGAGCTCCTTGATCAGCGTCGCCTCGGTGTAGCGGGCGGGGGGCTTGGTCTCGTGCCCGGACGCGGTGACCGACGCCGCGGACACGGCGTCGCCCTGCTCGAGCGCGGGCAGGCGGGTCTCGGCGTCGTCCTTGGCCGCGGACGCGTCGTCCGTGCCCTCGACGTACGCCTTGAGAAACCCGTGGAACGTGATCACCCGGCCGCTGGCGGAGAAGACGACGTCCTCCCCGGAGGCGGAGGCGCCACCGATCCGGATCGACACGGACTGGCCGACGGCGTCCTTCATCTGCGAGGCGACGGTGCGCATCCAGATCAGCTCGTAGAGCCGGAACTGGTCACCGGTCAGGCCGGTCTGCGCGGGTGTCCGGAACGACTCGCCGGCGGGCCGGATCGCCTCGTGCGCCTCCTGGGCGTTCTTGACCTTGGAGGCGTACGTGCGCGGGGTGTCGGGCAGGTACTCCGCACCGTAGAGCTCGCGGACCTGGGCCCGGGCCGCGTCGACGGCACCGCCCGAGAGGGTCGTCGAGTCGGTACGCATGTAGGTGATGAAGCCGTTCTCGTAGAGCCGCTGCGCCACCGACATCGTCGAGGACGCGCTGAAGCCCAGCTTGCGCGACGCCTCCTGCTGGAGGGTGGTCGTACGGAACGGCGCGTACGGCGAGCGCCGGTACGGCTTCGACTCGACCGAGCGGACGTCGTACGTCGTGTCCTCGAGGCCGGCGACGAGCGCCTGGGCACGGGTCCGGTCGAGATGGACGACCTTGGAGGCGTCCTTGAGGAGACCATCGGGCCCGAAGTCGGAACCGCGGGCCACGCGGGCTCCGTCGATGGAGTGCAGCTTGGCCGGGAACATCCGCTGCTCGTGCTTCGAGCCGGCGTCGAAGGTGCCCTCGAGGTCCCAGTAGGACGCGAGCCGGAAGCGCATCCGCTCGCGCTCCTTGTCGACGACCAGGCGGGTCGCGACGGACTGGACACGGCCGGCGGAGAGGCCGGACATGACCTTCTTCCACAGCACCGGGGAGACCTCGTAGCCGTAGAGCCGGTCGAGGATCCGACGGGCCTCCTGCGCCTCGACGAGGTCCATGTCGAGCTCGCGGGGGTTCTCGGCGGCGGCCAGGATCGCGGCCTTGGTGATCTCGTGGAAGACCATCCGCTTCACGGGGATGTTCTTCGGCTTCAGCTCGTCGAGGAGGTGCCAGGCGATCGCCTCGCCCTCCCGGTCCTCATCAGTGGCGAGGAAGAGCTCGTCGGCGTCCTTGAGGAGGCCCTTGAGCTTGGAGATGTGGGACTTCTTGTCCCGCGGCACCACGTAGTACGGCTCGAAGCCGTTCTCGACGTCGACCGCCAGCCGTCCCCACGGCTTGTCCTTGATCTTCGCGGGGGTGTCCGCCGCGTTGTTCGGAAGGTCGCGGATGTGGCCGATGGAGGATTCGACGACGTACCCCGAGCCGAGGTACCCGCCGATGGTGCGGGCCTTCGCCGGGGACTCGACGATCACCAACTTGTGTGCCACTAGCGCTTCTTTCTTCCTGCTTCGGATGCCGGACGAGCCCTCAGCGGGGCTCACGGCCGAACACGGTAGCGCGTATGTCCAGTCTGCCCGCGGTCAGACCGACTCGGCCGGGGGCAGCTCGAGGAAGCCTTCGGCGAGCAGCTCCCCCACCACGGGAAGGTACGTGGCCCGGGTCTGGGCCGCGTCGAGGTCCAGCAGCTGGGCCAGCGCGTCGAGGATCTGGCCGACGCTCAGCTCGCCGTCGCAGGCCCCCACGAGGGCGGCCTCCACGGTGTCCGCGCGCCGGGCCCGGCGCAGTCCGCGCTGCTGGCGCAGGACCACCGTGTCCGGGTCCTCGGCACCCGGCTGGCCGACGGTCTCCTGCTGGATGTCGGGCCGGACCAGCAGTCGGGAGTCGAGGTGCACGTCGACGTCGAGGGCGTCGCCCCACTGCCGGATCGCGGGCCCGATCGGCTGCTCCACGTCGTAGGGCCACTCCAGGAAGTCCCGGGTCCCGGCTCTCCCGCCGGACGAGCCGCCCTTGCGCAGGTTGATCCAGCCGAAGCCCACGCCCTCGATCCCCTGGTCCTCGAACCACGACAGCCAGGTGTCGTAGCGCACGAGGTAGTCGGCCGCCCCGTGCAGGCCGGCGTCCTTGAGCCACAGCTCGACGTACGCCGCCGGGTCGACCACCTCGCGCTGCACGACGAAGGCGTCGCAGCCGTCGGCGACCCACGGCAGCAGCCGCTCGTCCCAGGGCACGTCCCGGGAGATCACCCAGTTGGCCAGGATCTGGCACCAGCCGCCGTCGGTGAGGTGGCCCGGCGCGGCCCGGACGATGTTCTCGACGACCCGGTCCCCGGGCAGCCCTGAGTCGCGGTAGACGAGCCGCTCACCGGTGCCCGGCGAGATCACGAACGGCGGGTTGGTCGCGATCAGGTCGAACCGCTCGTCACGCACGGGCTCGAAGAAGGAGCCCTCGCGCACGTCGACCGGGACGCCGACGTCGTTGAGCGCGGCGTTGAAGCGGGTCAGCTTCAACGCCCGCTTGTTCACGTCGGTGGCCACGACCTCTCGGCTGTGGGTGGCAAGGTGCAGCGCCTGGACGCCGCAGCCGGTGCCCAGGTCGAGCGAGCGACCGACCGGCTCGCGCATGGTCAGCTGGGCCAGCGACGACGAGGCCGAGCTGATCCCAAGCACGTGGTCGGCCCCGACCCGGACGTGGCTGCCGTCGAGCCCGGGCGTGAGGTCGCTGACGACCCACAGGTCGTCCTCGCCGGTGGCGTACGGGCGTACGTCGAGCCGCGCGGCGACCTCGCCGACGGTCTGCTCGATGAGCCCCTCGGCCGCCATCCGGTCCAGCAGGCCCGGCAGGGCGGCCTCGGCCGCTGGGGCCCCCACCGGGGCCTGGAGGAGGAAGAGCCGGATCAGCGTCTCCAGCGGGGATCCGCCCGCGGTCCGGCGCAGGCCGGGAGTGGTCTCGTTGCGGCCGAGGGCCTGGTGGGCGAGGGGTCCGAGCACCTCGGCCACCGCGTCGTACGTGAAGCCGGCGAGCGAGAGCGCCGCCCGCAGCCGCTGGGGAAGGTCGCTCGTGGTCACGCCCCGACAGTAGGCGGGGCGATCGGCCCCCCGCCCGCCGGGTGACGTGCTTCAATCCCCCGCATGCGCCGTGCCCTCGTGCTCCTGGTCCTCGTCTGCCTCGCGCTCGGGACGGCCTCGACGCCGGCCGGTGCCTCCGCGGCGGACAGGCAACACCCGCGCGCCACGAGCGCAGCGGCCGGTGCGGTCCGGGGGCTGATCACCTTCGACAAGAACAGGCAGCACCCGTTCCGGAGCCGCATCATCTGGCGGGCGTTCCGCCAGGCCGGCGACGGTTCGTGGCGGTTGCTCGAGCGCGCTGACTGGCGGGCCGGGTCGGGCTTCGGCGGGCCGGACACGACCAAGGAGTGCGTCCGCGGCCGCGGCTGGCTGCCCGACGGGGCCTACTCGTTCGTGCAGTACGACGACTACTGGGGCGACCTGATCAAGGGCCGGACGTTCTTCCTCGGCTCCAAGCGGTGCCGCCACGGGACGCTGCGTACCGAGCTGTTCATCCACACCGAGACCGGCGCCGGCAACCACCAGTGCGCCAACCGGCCCGGTGACCAGATCTGTCGCTGGGAGTGGCCGAAGGTCAACGACTACCGCTCGGGCGGATGCATCAAGATGTCGCCGGGCGACCTGCTCGCCCTCACCCGGCACTACCACCGGTGGTTCCGGCCGGGGGTCCGCTACCCGACCAGCCAGGTGCGGGTGCAGGTCATCCCCTGACCTGACACCGCCTGACCCGAAATGCCACTGACCCGCCGGGCTCGACTGTCGAGACCGGCGGGTCAGTGGCGTTCAGGTGCTCAGAGCCCCATCAGTGCGAGGGGTTGTGCGGCATCTCGTACTCCGCCTCGGCGTAGTCGGCCTCGCGCGGCGCCTCGAACTGCTGCGTCGGAGCCGGGTCCGCAGCCGTCGTCGGCGGCATCGGAGCCGCCGGCGACGCCGGCGTGCCCGAGTCCTCACCCATCGAGACCTCGCGCTGCTTGGAGACGTAGACCGCGACCGTGATGATCGCGACCGCCACCACCGCGATCGTGATCCGCAGGAAGTCGTTCTGGTCCTTGCCGACTCCCATCGACACCACGGCACTGGCGATCAGCAGCGAGACCAGGTTCATCACCTTGATCAGCGGGTTGATGGCCGGGCCGGCGGTGTCCTTGAACGGGTCACCGACGGTGTCACCGATCACGGTGGCCTCGTGGGCGGGCGAGCCCTTGCCCCCGTGGTGGCCGTCCTCGACGAGCTTCTTCGCGTTGTCCCAGGCACCGCCCGAGTTGGCGAGGAAGATCGCCATCAGCGTGCCGGCGCCGATCGCACCGGCCAGGAAGCCGGCCAGCGAGGTCACACCGAGGCCGAAGCCGACGGCGACGGGAGCCAGCACGGCCAGCAGGCCGGGCGTCACGAGCTCGCGCAGCGAGTCCTTGGTGACGATGTCGACGACCTTGCCGTACTCCGGACGACCGGTGCCCTCCATGATCCCGGGGATCTCCCGGAACTGGCGGCGCACCTCGAACACAACCGCGCCGGCGGCCCGGCCGACGGCGTTGATGGCCAGGCCGGAGAAGAGGAACACCACCGCGGCACCCAGCAGGATGCCGACGAGCACGGCCGGGTTGAACACGCTGAAGTCCAGCAGCGCGAACTCGTCCGCGCCCGGCTCCGCCTCGTTGAGCGCCTCGGCGACCGAGGTCGCGTAGGAGCCGAACAGCGCGGTCGCGGCGAGCACGGCGGTCGCGATCGCGATGCCCTTGGTGATCGCCTTGGTCGTGTTGCCGACCGCGTCGAGCTCGGTGAGGATCTGCGCGCCCTCGGGGCTGACGTCGCCCGACATCTCCGCGATGCCCTGGGCGTTGTCGGAGACCGGACCGAAGGTGTCCATGGCCACGATGACGCCGACGGTGGTCAGCAGTCCGCAGCCCGCGAGGGCGACGGCGAACAGCGAGACGGTGAGCGTCGCGCCACCCAGGAGGAAGGCGCCGAACACGGCCGCACCGATGACGAGCGTCGTGTAGACCGCCGACTCGAAGCCGACCGAGAGCCCGGACAGGATCACGGTGGCCGCGCCGGTGAGCGAGGTCTTGCCGACGTCCTTGACGGGCTTGTGCTCGGTGCCGGTGAAGTAGCCGGTCAGCGCGAGGATGCCGGCCGCCATCACGATGCCGATGACGACGGCGAGCGAGGCGATCACCCGGGGGTCACCCTCGGCACCCACCATGTCGCGCCCGCCGACGTTCTCGAAGTCGGCGAAGCTGCCCGGCAGGTAGACGAACGACAGGATCACGCAGGCCACGGCGGCGATGCCGGCGGACATGTAGAACGCGCGGTTGATCGTCTTGAGGCCGTTCTCGCCGGCCCGCGGCTTGCACAGGTAGACACCGGCAACGGCCGTCAGGGCGCCGATGGCGGGGATCAGGAGCGGGAAGACCAGGCCCTTGTCGCCGAACGCCTGCGACCCGAGGATCAGCGCGGCGACGAGCGTGACGGCGTACGACTCGAAGAGGTCGGCGGCCATGCCGGCGCAGTCACCGACGTTGTCGCCGACGTTGTCCGCGATCGTCGCGGCGTTGCGCGGGTCGTCCTCGGGGATGTTGTTCTCGACCTTGCCGACCAGATCCGCGCCGACGTCGGCGGCCTTGGTGAAGATGCCGCCGCCGACCCGCATGAACATGGCGAGCAGGGCGGCGCCGAAGCCGAAGCCCTCCAGCACGTGGGGCGCCTCGTCCTTGAAGAGCATCACCACGACGCTGGCGCCGAGCAGGCCGAGACCGACGGTCAGCATGCCGACCATGGCGCCGGTGCGGAAGCCGATGTGCATGGCCGGGTCGCGCCCGGTCTCGTTCGCGGCGGCGGCGACCCTGAGGTTCGCCTTCACCGCGAGGGACATGCCGAGGTAGCCGACCGTCGCCGAGAAGCCGGCGCCGACGAGGAAGAAGATCGAGCGTCCGATCCTCACCATCGCGTCATCGGCCGGGAGCGCCAGCAGCAGGAAGAACGCCACGCCGGCAAAGATGGCGAGGGTCCGGAACTGCCGGGTCAGGTAGGCGTTGGCGCCCTCCTGGACCGCTTGAGCGATGTTCTTCATGTTGTCGGTGCCCTCACCGGCGGCAAGAACCTCCTGGCGGAACATCGCTGCCATACCGAGCGCGCCAAGCGCGATCAGTGCGACGACGATGACCAGCACGAGGTTGCCTCCGGAGAGATCCACGACAGCGGGAAGGATCCCCGTCATCTGTTTCCTCCTGGAAGTGATTCAGGTCTCACGAACGTCGGGAGTCTACGCAGGAGTGACCGTCAAAGAGCACGGAGGTGTGACGGGGACCACACGGCGAGTCGCGCGTGCGGTGGCCGACGGGTCGGCAGCAGACGGCTCGAGCAGAGCCGTGGGACCGGCGGGTGGCTCAATGTCCAGTGAGCCGAAGGAGGAGCGGAGCCTCGGCTCAGCTGCCGGCGAGCGCGGCCTCGGCCGACTCGTGGATGACGAAGACCTTCGCCAGACCGGTGATCCGGAAGATCTTGAGCAGCCGGTCCTGGTTGCAGATCAGCTGGAGGGAGCCCTCGTGGGCACGGACCTTCTTGAGTCCGCCGACGAGGACACCCAGACCGGTCGAGTCGAGGAACTCGACGGCCTCCATGTCGATGACGATCTCGTAGACACCTGCGGCCACGAGCTCGGTGATCTTGTCGCGGAGCTTGGGGGCGGTGTAGACGTCGATCTCTCCCCCGACGGCAACGATGGTCTTCCCATCGATGTCGCGCGTCGTCAGCGTCAGATCCACGGCATTTCTCCCTGAAGGCACTGGATGGGTCGAGGCCGAACCTGGGAGGCTCCCCGGTCCCGGAACTCGGCCACCAATATCAAACCACGACCACGCCCGGTGTGCACAAGGAAGTCCCCCGGCTCTGTGGACGAAGGCGGCGATGTCGGTGCCGTTTGGGAGACTGGTCGACGTGGACATGGCTCTCGCGGGGCGGCCGACGCCGGTCAGCGAACTGGTGGACCGGCTCAGCTCCGTGCCCGGTCGCGAGGGCCGGCTGCGGCACCTCGAGGTGCTGCCGCCGCGCGTCGCCGTGACAGCGGACTGGCCGGACTGGGTGGGCGACGACGTGTGCACCGCGTTCACAGCGCGGGGCGTCGTGCGTCCCTGGGCCCACCAGGTCGCCGCCGCCGAGGCCGCACATCGTGGCCAGCACGTCGTCCTCGCCACCGGCACCGCGTCGGGCAAGTCGCTGGCCTACCAGCTCCCGGCGCTCTCGACGATCCGGGCCGCGCGTGGCGAGCGCGGCCAGCGGGGCGCGACGGTGCTCTACCTCGCGCCCACGAAGGCCCTGGCGCAGGACCAGCTGGCGGGGCTGGGCTCGCTGGGGCTCGACGTACGCATCTCCACGCACGACGGCGACAGCAGCCACGACCAGCGCGACTGGACCCGCGACCATGCGGAGTACATCCTGACCAACCCGGACATGCTGCACCGTTCGCTCCTGCCGAGCCACGCGCGCTGGGCCTCGTTCCTCGGCTCGTTGAGCTACGTCGTCGTCGACGAGTGCCACCACTACCGGGGAGTCTTCGGCGCCCACGTCTCCCACGTCCTGCGGCGTCTGCGACGCATCTGCGCGGCGTACGGCGCGCACCCGACGTTCGTCCTCGCCTCGGCGACCGTGGCCGAGCCGGAGGTGGCAGCCCGACGGCTCACCGGGCTCGACGTGCTCGCGCTCACCGACGACGGCTCTCCACGCGGACAGGTCACGCTGGCGCTGTGGGAGCCGCCGTTCACCTCGTTCGCCGGGGAGAACGGCGCGCCCGTGCGCCGTGCGGCGTCGTCGGAGACGGCCGACCTGCTCGCCGACCTGGTCGCGGAGGACGTCCGGACACTGGCGTTCATCCGGTCCCGACGTGGTGCCGAGCAGGTCGCGATGACGGCGGCCGAGCTGCTGGCCGAGGTCGACTCGTCGCTGCCGGGCCGGGTGGCGTCGTACCGCGGGGGCTACCTTCCCGAGGAACGACGCGCGATCGAGCAGTCGCTGCGCAGCGGCGACCTGCTCGGCCTGGCCGCGACCAACGCCCTGGAGCTCGGCATCGACATCAGCGGGCTCGACGCCGTGCTGATGGCCGGCTTCCCTGGCACCCGGGCCGCCCTGTGGCAGCAGGTGGGCCGCGCTGGACGTGGCGCGAAGGACGCCCTCGGGATCCTGGTCGCCCGCGACGACCCGCTCGACACCTACCTGGTGAACCACCCCGAGGCGCTGCTGGACCGCCCGGTCGAGGCCACCGTCTTCGACCCGACCAACCCCTACGTCCTCGGTCCCCACCTGTGCGCCGCCGCCCACGAGATCCCCCTGACCGAGGCCGACCTGCCGCTGTTCGGGCCGACCGCCGCCGACGTGCTCGAGGGCCTGACCGACGCCGGCCTGCTCCGGCGTCGACCGCGCGGGTGGTTCTGGACCGACCGGCGCCGCGCCTCGGACCTGGCCGACATCAGGTCGACCGGCGGTTCGCCCGTCCAGCTGGTCGAGGCGGAGACCGGCCGCGTCATCGGGACCGTTGACGCGGCCAGTGCCCACGGCACCGCCCACGCGGGTGCGGTCTACGTGCACCGGGGCGAGACCTGGCTGGTGCGCTCGCTCGACCTCGACGACAACGTCGCGGTCATCGAGCGCGCCGAGCCGAGCTTCTCGACGTCGGCCCGCGAGATCACCGACATCTCGATCGTCGGCGAGCGCGAGCACCGCGACTGGGCGGGGTGCCGGCTGTCCTTCGGGGACGTCGACGTGTCGCACCAGGTGGTCTCGTTCCTGCGGCGACGACAGCCGGGCGGTGAGGTCCTGGGCGAGGAGCCGCTGGACCTGCCGGAGCGTTCGTTGCGTACCTGCGCCGTGTGGTGGACCGTGCCCGAGCACGTCCTGGCGGAGAGCGGGCTCACCGCCGCCGACCTGCCGGGCGCCGCCCACGCCGCGGAGCACTGCTCGATCGGGCTGCTCCCGCTGTTCGCCACCTGCGACCGCTGGGACATCGGAGGCGTCTCGACCGCGGTACACCCCGACACCGGCATGCTCACCGTCTTCGTCTACGACGGCCACCCCGGCGGGGCCGGATTCGCCGAGCGCGGCTTCCGGGCGGCCCGGGAGTGGCTCACCGCGACCCGGGACGCGATCGTCGCCTGCGGTTGCGACGAGGGATGCCCGTCGTGCATCCAGTCACCCAAGTGCGGCAACCAGAACAACCCCCTCGACAAGGCGGGCGCCGCCGCCCTCCTCGACGTGCTGCTCGGACCGGCCTGACCTCATCCGGGGCCGGCACGCGCCTCGGCCTCGAGGTCGGCGAGCTGTCCCAGCCACTGCGGGCCGGGGACGACCACGCGCACCGTCGCTGCACGTCCGGCCAGCGCGCATCCGGTCAACCGGGCGCCGTTGGCAGCGGCGATCCGGGACCCGGCGGCGCAGGGCTCGCTCCCGTCCATGACGGCCACCGCAGCGGCGAGCGCCGCGAGGTCGGCGGCCGACTGGGCCGTCCGATGGGCGCGGACCAGCGCCGCCACCACCCCCAGGGCCGCGCCGAGCAGCAGGAGCACGGCCAGGCAGGCGATCACGAACGGCGTCACCGAGCCCCGATCGTCCCTCGCCCGCACGGTGGGCGACGTCACGAGCCGGGCTCGAGGGCCGCCACGGCCTCGGCGCGGACCACCACCCCGGGCAGGAAGTCGAACAGGCCTCCTGGCCCGGACACCTCGGCCACCGCGAGGGCCGTGACCTGCCCGCCCCCCTCATGCAGGCTGATCCGGCTCCCTGCGGGCGCGACCCGCAGGCCCCGGGCGACGGCATCCTCGGCACCGTCGCCGCGCGCCGAGGCACGGGCCGTCTCGCGGGCGGCGTCGACAACGCGCAGCTGTGCGGCTCCGACACCGAGCAGCCAGACCAGGCCCACCGTCACCGCGACGAGCAACGGGAGCGCCATCGCCAGCTCGGCGGTGGCGGCTCCGCGGTCGCTGCGAGGTCTCCCCATCAGATCCCCAGCAGGGCAAGGACGTGCTCGAAGAGGGTGCGCAGCAACTGGTCGCCGAAGCCGCCGGTGAGCAGCTTGTAGAGCAGGCCCGCGAGGCCGGCCCCGGCTGCCGTGCCGACGGCGTACTCGGCGGTGGTGATGCCGCCCTCGTCGTGCCGGTGCGACGGGTGGCGGGGCGAGTGGTGGATGGGCTGCGACATGGGCTTCTCCGTTCCTCGGCCACGGGCGCGGCCGTCCTTGACCCAGCCTCGGCGCCGGCGTCGACGGCGGCGAGGAGCCGGCCTCGCCTCTGGGGACTGCCCTGCGCGGAGCCACCCGGTGGACCGTTGGTGGCCCGCTGCCTCACAGCGCCAGGGTGTCGAGCAGCCCGGCCACCAGCGGGACGATGCCGACGAGGATGAAGGCGGGCAGTAGACAGAGCCCGAGCGGGAGCGCCGCCTTGACGCCGACCGCCCGGGCACGCTCCTCGACGTCCGTGCGAGCCCGACCGGCGAGCTCGTCGGCCAGGCGTTCGACCGAGCGGACCACCGACGACCCCGTTGCCTGGGCACGGGCCAGGGTGCGTCCCAGCGGCGCCAGGTCCGGGTCCTCACCGAGCGACTCCCACACCTGGACGGGGTCGATGCCCAGGGCCAGGCGGGCCGAGACGGTCCCGAGCCGGTCGGCCGCCGCACCCGGCAGCGCAGCGCAGACCACAGCCAGCCCGTCACCCGGCGCCGCGCCAGCGCGCAGTGTGGCCGCGAACAGCTCGACCAGGTGTGGCAGCTCGCGGCGCACCTCCTCGCGGGCTCGGCGCGTCTCCGGCGACTCGGCGCGGCCGATCACGACCCAGGCCGCCACGGCTGCGGCGACGCCCACCACCGGTCCGGCTCGTCCCCCGACGAAGATCGCGACGCCCAGCCCCGCGAGTCCCGACCACGGCAGACGAAGGCGCCGCATCCGGCCCGCGGCCTGCGCAGAAGCCGCTGCCGCCGGGGAGCCGACCAGCCGGGGTCGGACGGGCAGCACGAGCCCAGCAGCGCCGGCGGTGCAGAGCACCGCGAGCCACCCGGTCACGAGGAACGGTCCACGCCGCGGGCGATCGCCTCGATCCACCAGAGGCCGACGAGGGCGAAGCCGATGCCGCCGGCCAGGCAGGCCAGACCGGCGGGCCGGCCGAGCAGGAAGCCCCACGGGTCGCCGCCCGCACCGGACCCCATGGTCAGCGCAAGCACCGGCAGACCGGCGACCATGCGGGCGGTGGCCCGGGCCGAGGCGAGCTCGCCCTCGACGACGTGACGGCTTGCCTGGTCGCTGCGCAGCCCGTCGGCCACGCGTTCGACCGCCTCGGCGAGCCCCTGCCCGGTGCGGTGGGCGACCTGCCAGGCGGCGGCGACCAGCCGGAGGTCGCGGGCACCTGGCCCGGCCGCCAGCTCCCGCAGGGCGGTCGGAACCTCGCTCCCCACCCGGAACGCCTCCGCCACAGGCCCCAGCGTCGGCCAGCTGAGAGCGGCACGATCAAGCGCGGCACCTGGTGGCTGCCCGGCCGAGAGCTCGGCCGCCAGCAGGTCACACGTCTCGAGCACCCGCGCGGCGACCAGCACCGCCTCGCGACGACGCCGCCTGCCCCGCCAGAGCAGACCACCACCCGCCACCGTGGCGGCCGCGAGCAGGAGCAGGGTCGCCACCCGGGGCGAGGTCACGGCGAGGAGCAGGCCGGCGCCGACCGCGCCGGCCACGGGACCGATCCCCCACCGCCACCGTCGGCGTGCTTCGCCGACCCCGGTCGGGGGCGGCGTCGGAACGGCGAGCGCCGTCGCCAGCATCGCCGCCACCGCGGCGACGAACACCTGGCCCTCGACGGAGGGGAGGGTCACCGATCGAGCCTCGCGGCGAGCAGTCCGGCCGCGGGGCCCGCCACACTGCTCCCGTCGGCGGCCACCTCGAGAGCCGTCACCATCGACACCCGTCCGGAGTCGTCCCGCGCGGGGATCGCGACCTGGCGCAGCCACCGGACCCCGTCGCGGCCCCGTGCGAGGTGCAGCACGACGTCGAGGGCCGAGGCGAGCTGACTGTGCACGGCCTCCCGGCCGAGGCCTGCGGCGAGGGCGAGCGCCTCGACCCGGGCCGGCACGTCGAGCGCCGAGTTGGCGTGCAGCGTGCCACACCCGCCTTCGTGGCCGGTGTTGAGCGCCGCGAGCAGCTCGACGACCTCGCCCCCGCGCACCTCGCCCACGACGAGACGGTCGGGCCGCATCCGCAGGGCCTGCCGCACCAGCGTGCGCAGGTCGATCTCGCCGGCGCCCTCGATGTTCGGCGGGCGGCTCTCGAGCCCGACCACGTGGGGGTGCTCGGGCCGCAGCTCCCCGGCGTCCTCGACGAGCACGATCCGCTCGTCGGCCGCCACCAGTGACAACAGCGCAGCGAGCAACGTGGTCTTTCCCGAGCCGGTGCCGCCGGTCACGAGGAACGCGAGCCGCGACTCCACGATTGCCCTGAGCAGGTCGGCGCTGTCACGGGTCACCGTGCCTGCGGCCTCCAGCTCCTCGAGCGTGAACACGCGGGGGCGCGGGATCCGCAGGGAGACCAGGGTGCCCGGGCGCGCGACGGGAGCGAGCACCGCATGCAGCCGGGTGCCGTCGGCCAACCGGAGGTCGACGTGGGGTGTGGCGTCGTCGAGTCGTCGCCCACCGAGGGCGGCGAGTCGCTGGGCCAGGCGGCGTACGGCCTCGTCGTCGGGGAACCGGACCGGCGTCAGCTCCAGCCCCGAGCCGCGGTCGAGGTAGACCTCCTCGGGGCCGTTGACCAGCACGTCGGTCACGCCGGGAGTGCGCAGCAGCGGCTCGAGCGGACCGGCACCCACGACGTCGCGCCGCAGTGCCTCGTAGACCGCGAGGACGGCCGCGTCGCCGATCGGCCGGCCGGTCTCGCGGAGGGCGAGCGCGACCCGGTGCGGCGTGAGCTCGCCCGGTTCGCGCGCCAGCCTGGCCCGGACCGCCTCCAGGTCAGCGACGGGTACGTCGGGCGTCACGCGGCCTCGCCCATCACGCTGAGCCGCGTGAACACCTCGATCGCGGCCCGGCCGAGCGGGCCGCGGCGGGACCGGACGGGACCCAGGCCGAGGTCGATCGCCTCGCCGAGGCCGCGCTGGTCCGACATCCGGGCGACGACCGGGACTCCCGTCACCCGCGCGATGTCCCGGGACTCGATGCCGTTGCCGCGCACCACGAGCCGCAGCCGCGACGGGTCCGCGAGGTGGGCACACAGGCGCGCGGCCGAGGCGACCCCGGCCACGGTGGGCACGACCACCACGAGCAGCCGGTCGCACCTGGCCGCGACCTCGTCGATCACCGGGTCGGCCGCACGGGGCAGGTCGAGGACGACCAGGTCGTGCCCTCGTTGCGCCGCGGAGAGGGCCTCGCGCACCGCGAACGCCTGGAGGGTGCCGGCGGTGCCGCCGTACCAGGTCAGGACGCCGAGGCCCCCACGGCGAGGCAAGGACTCGCGCAGGGCGCGGGAGCTGAGCCGACCGGTCGTCTGGCAGAGGGCGTCCCAGCGGGCCCCGTCGCTGGTCTCGAGCCCGAGGACCCGGTCGACCCCCGGGCCCAGCGGATCGGTGTCGATGACGACGGTGGGACCGGATCGGGAGGCCATCTGGGCCAGCGCGCACGCGAACGTGGTGGCGCCGGCCCCACCGGACCCACCCACCACGCCGACGGTCGTCCCGCGGGTGCGGCCGGTGTCGCCGAGGTCGGTCAGGGTCTCGGTGATCCAGCCCTCGGAACGCGGCAGCTGGGTGACGTCGTGCGCACCGACGGCCAGCGCGGTCCGGAACATGTCGTCGGGTACGGCGCCCCACGCCACGACGTGCACCCCGGGACGCCGCGCGGGACCGGTGCGGGCCATCTCGTCGGCGAGGTCGGCCCCGAGGAGCACGAGCGGCGCCGCCACCCAGCCCCGCAGCGCGGCCGCCGGGTCCTGCGCCACGTCGGGAGTGACCCCGGCCGCCGCGGCCAGGCGCAGCAGCTCGTCGCGGAGGGTGTCGTCGCCGGTGATGAAGAGGGGTGCGGTCATGCCCGAGAGGGTTCCCGCGATCGACGGACGACCAACCAGGGACGCGGGCGCCTGTGGAGAAACCACCCCGGTCCACCCGCGTCGGCGAACGGCGGCTCAGCTGGGGCGCGCGAGCTCCGCCCACACCAGCTTGCCCTCGCCCGGGATGTCCTCCAGTCCCCACGCGGCGGTGACCGCGTCGACCATGTACAGCCCGCGCCCGTGCTCCTCGGTCTGGCTGAAGGGCAGCGGCTCGGGTGTCCCGGTTCCGCTGTCGAGGACGTCGATGCGCAGCCTGCCCGGGCTCAGCGAGAGCCGGATCCGGCACGAGGACTCCGCGTGCGTCACCGCGTTCGTGACGAGCTCGCTGATGACCAGGAGGGCGTCGTCGATCAGCTCCTCCAGCCTCCACTCCTTCAGGCTCGCCTCCGCGAACCTGCGCGCCGAGGCCACACTGGCCAGCGATCGCGGGAGGTCCACGGACACCTCGGGACCGCCAGGCTCGCCGACCGACTCCAGCAGGTCGATGAGGTAGTCGAGCGCGGCATCCTTGAGGACGTAGCCGTCGACGTGTCCCTCGATCCAGTCCCGGTCCGTCTCGAGCCCCGAGAAGACCACCACCTTGGACGCCGGCGAGGTCGCGCGGATCTGGCTGAGGACCTCACGCCCCGCGATGTCCGGGAGGCCGAGGTCGAGCACCACGACGTCCGGCTGCGTCTCGCCCGCGAGGCGGACCGCCTCGGCACCGTCACCGGCCTCCCCCACGACCTCGAAACTGCCGCGGAAGCGCAGCGCGGTGCGGACCAGCCGACGTACGTCGACCACGTCGTCGACCAGGAGCACACGGATCGCCACGATCAACCCCCTTCCACGATGCCGCCGACGGGAGCGGATGCGGCGGGCAGCCGGACCACGAACTCCCCGGTGGGCCCCTCCGGAGGACCGGGCTCGTACGTCGCGTCCCCGCCCTGGGCGCGGGCCAGCTCCCTGACGATGAAGAGGCCCAGCCCGGTGCCGCCCGTGGCCCCCGTCGCGAACCGGCCGAACAGCCGGGGCCGGAACGCTGCCGCCACCCCGCCTCCCGAGTCGCGGACCCGGATCTCCACCGTGTCGGGCTCGGTGAGCCTCGCCCCCACGTGAACGGGTGAGGCGCCGTGCCGCAAGGCGTTCCCGAGCAGGTTCTCCACCACCTGGGCCAGCCGGTCCCGGTCGGCGATCACGGCGAGCCCCGGCGGCACCTCGAGGAGGAACTCGGACTCCGGTTCCGAGCGCCTCACGATCGCTACGGACTGGTCGATGACCTCGGCGAGGTCGACCCTCTCCCTGCGCATCTCGAGCGCGCTCGCCTCGAGCCGCGACGCCGTGAGGAGGTCGGCCAGCAGGCGGCGCAACCGGCCCGTACTGCTCGACATCGCGTCGAAGAGGTCGGTTCGTTCCTCGTCGGTGAGCTCCTGCCAGTGTTGCGACAGCGTGTCCGCCGAACCTCCCAGCACTCCGATGGGCGTGCGCAGCTCGTGCGCGGTCACCGCCAGGAACTGCGTCTGGTCCTCCGCGGCCTGCTGGAGCTGCTCGTTGAGCATCGCCAGCTCGGCGTTGGCGTGGGCGAGCGCCTGCAGGGCGTGCTCCCGCTCCTGCTCCAGCAGCCGACGCCGGCTGCTGTCGCGTGTGACCTTGGCGAAGCCGACGTGCTCACCGGCCTCGTTGTAGACGGCGGTGATCAGGACACTGGCCCAGAACCGGGACCCGTCCTTGCGGACGCGCCACCCCTCCTCCTCGTAGTGGCCGACGCGCATCGCGGTCTCGAGCTCGTGCTCGGGGTGCTTGCTGGCCTGGACGTCGGGCGGGTAGAAGACGCGGAAGTGCTGGCCGATGATCTCGTCGGCGGTGTATCCCTTGCTGCGCTGGGCACCGCTGTTCCAGCTGGCGATACGCCCATCCGGGTCGAGCATGAAGATGGCGTAGTCCTCGACGGCCTCGACGAGCAGCCGGAAGCGCTCCTCACTGCGACGCAGCTCTTCGGCAGCGGCGCGCTCGGCGGTGACGTCCTGGACCTGCAGGAAGAGGTAGAGCGCCCGACCGCTGGAGTCCCGGACCGGTGCGAGCGTCGCGCGGACCCGCACCTTGGACGACTCTCCGGCGAGGCCGTGCTCGAACTGCACGAGGTCGACCGGGCCGGCGTTGACCTCCGCGAGGGCGGCGGCCACCGCACCTTCGTCGTCGGTGAGCTGCCCGTACGACACCCCCACGAGACCGTCCGGGGGGCGCCGCACCAGCATCGCGAGTGCGCGGTTGCCCCGGATCAGGCGGCCGGTCAGGGTCGCGGTCGCCATCCCGATGGCTGCTTCCTCGAAGACCTCCCGGAAGCGTTCGAGGTGCTCGTCGAGGAGTCGCTGGTCCAGCTGGCGGTCACGCGGGGGGTGCGTCGTGGCGGCGACGACGCCCGATGGCTCGGTCGTGACCCCGGCCGGGACGGGTTCCTCGGCCGCGATCGCGGCCAGCCGCTCGACCAGCGAGGCGAGCGAGGCGGACTTCTCGATGAACGCCACGGCCCCCAGCTCCCGGGTCTTGTCCGCCAGGCCCCTCTCCTCGAAGCCGCTGAACACCACGACCCGCGTCGTGGGCGATGCGTCGAGCACCCGCGGCAACGCCTCCAGGCCGTCCACACCGGGCATCGAGATGTCGAGCAGCATCAGCGCCGGCCGATGCTCTGCCGCGAGCGCGATCGCGTCGGCACCGTCGGCCCCCTCGGCCACGACGTCGAAGTGCCCCGACCTGCGCAGCCGGGTCCGGATCAGCACCCGCACGTCGGTGTCATCGTCGACGATCACGATCGTCGCAGGGTCCCTCCCCATGGTTTGACGCTACCGGAGCGGAACCTCGCCGGGGCCGGTTCGAGCACGTCCGATGACGCGTGGGGGCCCGGCCTCCCGGACGGGGGGACCACCGCACCTACGATGACCCCATGGCACCCCGGCCCACCGCGGCCTTCTTCGACCTCGACAAGACGATCATCGCGAAGTCGAGCACGCTGGCCTTCAGCAAGTCCTTCCAGGCCGGTGGTCTCATCTCGCGGCGCGCGGTGCTGCGTTCGGCGTACGCCCAGTTCGTCTACCTGGTCGGCGGCGCCGACCACGACCAGATGGAGAAGATGCGGCAGTTCATGTCGCAGCTGTGCGCCGGCTGGGACGTCGCCACGGTCCGCGAGATCGTCGGCGACACCCTCCACAACATCGTCGACCCCCTGGTGTACGACGAGGCCGTGTCGCTCATCGAGGAGCACCACCTGGCCGGGCGCGACGTCGTCATCGTGTCGACCTCGGGCGCGGAGGTGGTCGGACCGATCGGCGAGATGCTGGGTGCGGACCGTGTCATCGCGACCCGCATGGAGATCCTGGACGGCCGTTACACCGGCGAGATCGAGTACTACGCCTACGCGGAGGAGAAGGCGCGGGCGATCCGCGAGCTCGCCACGGAGGTCGGCTACGACCTCGAACGCAGCTACGCCTACAGCGACTCGGTCACCGACGTCCACATGCTCGAGGCCGTGGGCCACCCGCACGCGGTGAACCCCGACCGCGAGCTGCGCAAGGTCGCCACATCGAACGGCTGGCCGGTCCTGGTGTTCACCAAGCCCGTCGAGCTGCAGGCCAGGGTCCCGTTCCCACCGGCCAGGCAGACCCTTGCGGCGCTCGCCGTCGGTGGTGTCGTGGCGGTCGGCAGCGTGCTCTGGGCAAACTCTCGCCGCAGGCGGCTCGGCGCCTGAGCCTGAATCGGCAGCGCCGCGCCCGAGGCCGAAATGTCAACCCTTGAAGACCTCGGCGGCGAAGGGTAGAACGGAGCACAAGAACTCCACAGTCCGCACGTGATCTTGGTACCCACGCGGCGATCTACCCTTCCTTCAGGGCGCTTGCCTCACCGGGAAAATCCCGGGGCAGCAATTAGTTG
>DASTUX010000124.1:0-2348 GCA_035759395.1 Nocardioides sp. | reverse complement strand
TCGGCCGGACCGATGCCGTAGACCGAGTCGAACCCCCCGGCCAGCACCAGCCGCTCGGCGATCGGGCGGGAGACCCGCGCGCGGTGCCAGAAGTCGGTGAGCGAGTGGTAGGGCCGGGCCGCGGCGATCCGGTTCACCTCGGCCTCGTTGATCCCCTTGACCTCGGCGAGTGCGAGCCGGATGCCGTAGCCGACGGGCCCGGCCGCGTCGACCCGCTCGACGGAGTACTCCCGCTCGGAGGCGTTGACGTCGAGCCCCAGGATCGTGATGCCGAGCTGGCGGGCGTCGTCGAGGATCAGCCGCTTGGGGTACATGCCCGGGTCGTGGGTGAGCACGCCCGCCAGGAAGTGCGCCGGCCAGTGGGCCTTGAGCCAGGCCGATTGGTACGTCGGGAGCGCGAACGCCGCCGCGTGGGCCTTGCAGAACCCGAACGACGCGAAGGCCTCGAGCACCTTCCAGATCCCTTCGACCACCGACGGCTCGTAGCCACGGGCCAGCGCCCGGGGGAAGAACCACCGCTTCGTCTCGGCCATCCCCTCGACGTCGCCGAGCGCGCGGCGCTTCTCGTCGGCCTCGGCGTAGCCGATGCCGGTGAACAGCGCGATCATCTCGATCACCTGCTCGTGGAAGACCACCACGCCCTGGGTCTGCCCGAGGATCGGGCGCAGGTCGTCGTGGAGGTACGACGGTGGCCGCCAGCCCTGCTTCGCCTCGAGGTACGGCGTGATCATGTCGCTCTTGACCGGCCCGGGCCGGAACAGCGAGATGTCGGTGATGATGTCCTCGAAGCTGTCGATCCCGGACTTGCCGACCAGCTCGCGCTGCCCGGGCGACTCGATCTGGAAGACGCCGAGGGTCTTGGCCGACGAGATCATCCGGAACGTCGTCTCGTCGTCGAAGGGGACCTGCGCCTCGTCGTCGAGGTCGATCTCCACGTCGTCGACCCGCTTGATCTCGGTGAGCGCGTGCGCCATCGAGGACTGCATGCGGATGCCGAGCACGTCGAGCTTGAGCAGGCCGAGGTCCTCCACGTCGTCCTTGTCGAACTGGCTCATCGGGAAGCCGGCGTAGCTGGCCTCCACCGGCGTCCGGTCGAGCAGGGTGGCGTCGGAGAGCAGCACCCCGCAGGGGTGGACGGCGATGTGGCGGGGCAGCCCGTCGAGCCGCTCCACCAGCCGGAACATCAGGTCGAGTCGTTCCTCGCCCAGCCCGCTCGCCCGCAGCTCGGGCAGCTCACGCAGCGCCACCCGGGCGTCGCGGGCCCGGATGTGCGGGAACGCCTTGGCGATCGCGTCGATCTCGCCGGGCGGCATCCCGAGCGCGGCCCCGACGTCGCGCACGGCGTGCCGGACCCGGTAGGTGTCCATCATCGAGACGGTCACGCAGCGCTCGCCGGTGTAGCGGTCGAGGATCCGCTCGTAGACCTCCAGCCGCCGGGCCGACTCGACATCCACGTCGATGTCGGGCAGCGCCTGCCGCAGCGGCGAGAGGAACCGCTCCATGAGCAGGCCGTGGCGGATCGGGTCGACCCCGGAGATGCCGAGCAGGTAGTTGACCAGGCTGCCCGCCCCCGACCCCCGCGCCGCGCAGCGCACCCCCATCTCCCTGATCAGGTCGGTGACGTCCCCGACGGTGAGGAAGTACGACGCGTACCCGAGCCCGCGGATCATCTCCAGCTCGTCGTCGAGCCGCTTCCAGATGCGTTGTCGCGGGGCGGAGCCGTAGCGGTCGCCGATCGCGCCCTCGCACCGGGCCCGGAGCAGCCCGTCGGCGCTCGAGCCCTCCCCGGACAGCTCGAACTCCGGGAAGTGGATCTCCCCCAGCCCCAGGTCGGCCCGTGGGTCGAGCGCACACCGGTCGGCCACGGCACGGGTCCGGGCCAGCAGTCCCCTGGCCTCCCGGGCGGGATCGCTCGCCAGCCCGGCCGACCGGCAGATCTCCTCGGCGATCTCGGCCATCTGCTTGCCGGACTTGAGGAACCCCTCCGCGTTGCCCCGGTCGACGTGTCGCCGGTCCAGGGCGACCAGCCGCCGGGCGGCGTCGAGGACGTCGACGGTGGGGGCGTCGCGGCGGTCGGCGTAGCGGACCGCGTTGGTGAGCACGGTGCCGAGGCCGGCCCGGCGGGCCACCCCGGCCATCCGCCCGGCGTGCGGGGTGGTGCCGGGACCCCAGACCGCGCCGCCTGCGAGCCGATGGGACACGAGCTCGACGAGGAGGTTCTCGGGGGGCACCAGCTCCCGCCACGGCGCGAGGGCCGCGTCGGCCAGGTCGTCGCGGCGCCGGGTCACGGCCGTGCCCAGCTCGGAGGCGGGGCCGAGCAGGACGACCAGGTCGCCGTTGCCGAGCGG
>DASTUX010000123.1:0-10758 GCA_035759395.1 Nocardioides sp. | reverse complement strand
CCCGCCCTAGACCCCGGCCGCCTTCTCGAGCGCGGCGACCTCGTCGTCGAGGTGGCTCAGCAGCCGCTGCAGGTGCGGCACGGTCCGCCGGCACCCGGTCAGGCCGAACGCCAGGTTCCCGTCGTACGACGTGCACGTGATGTTGAGCGCCATCCCGTTGATCGGGATCGAGAGCGGATAGGTCCCGAGCAGCTGGGCGCCGTTCCAGTAGTGCGTGGTCCGCGGGCCGGGGACGTTCGAGACGATCAGGTTGTACGGCGGCCGCACGAGGCCCTGCATCCGGAACAGGGGGGTGAGCAGTGCCGGCGCCTGGCCGATCGCGCTCATCGCCATGATCTGGATCGGGGTCATGCTCGACAACCCCTCCTTGCCGGCTTCCATCGACCGGTGGATCGTCTCGAGCCGGTCGGCGGGGTCGTGCAGGTGTGTGCCGAGCTTGACCATCACCGCGCCGACGGCGTTGCCCCCGTCGGCCGACGCCAGCTGGGACTGCTTCGCGTGCAGGCCCACCGGCACCATCGCCACCAGCGGGGCGTCGGGCAGGGCGTCGAGCTCGAGCAGGTAGCTGCGCACCGCACCGCTGACCATCGCCAGCACGACGTCGTTCAGCGTGCAGCCGGTGACCTTCCCGATCGCCCTCAACCGCTCCACGGGCCAGTCCTGCGCGGCGAACCGTCGCGAGCCGGTGATGCTCTGGTTGAAGATCGTCCGTGGGGCGTAGAGCGACAGCGCCGAGGTCTCGTTCCTGATCCCCTTGCTGATCGTCCGCACCAGCGCGCCCGGCATGCCGGCCGCCTCGGCGGTGATGCCGAGCGCCGTCCGGAACGCCTGGATCGGCACGTCGGACAGGCTCTTCTCGAGCTCGTCGGCCTCGCTCGGCCTGCGGGTGCGCTGGGGGCGCGCACCCCAGGGGGCTGGCATGTCGCGGCGGTCGGGGTCGGTGCTGAGCACGCTCTGGAGCAGCCGCATCGCCGAGATGCCGTCGACGAGCGAGTGGTGCGTCTTGGTGTACATCGCGACCCGGCCGTCACGCATCCCCTCGATGACGTGGGCCTCCCACAGCGGACGCTCCCGGGCGAGGCGGGTGCTGTGCAGCCGCGAGCACAGCTCGAGCAGCTCGCGGACCCGGCCCGGCTTGGGCAGTGCGCTGTGCCGGACGTGGTGCTCGATGTCGAACTGCTCGTCCTCCTCCCAGACCCACTGGCCGGCGGTCGCGATCGAGCGCCGCGGCCGCTTGAGGAAGAGCGGAGCGATCTCGTCGACGTCGCGCATCGACTCGTACATCTCGCGGATGTAGCTGCGTCCGGCGCCCTCCGGCTTCTTGAACAGCTGCAGGCCGCCGACGTGCATGGGCATGCTGCGGTTCTCGGCGTACAGGAACGCCGCGGACGTCGGATCGATCGGAGAGACCACCAGTGATGCCTTTCGTCAGTAGCGCTTGATCCTCCCGCCTGTCGCCCGGCCGCCACAAGGGACACAGACATTTGTCACCCGGGCGTCCTCATGGTGGTCTGGCAGGATCCCGGGCATGGAGGCCGGTCCGCTCGATCGCATGTGGGTCCGCGGGCGTACGTCGCTGCGGGCCCGGGTCGCACGCTGGAAGTCCAAGCGCTGGCAGATCGCGCAGTGCGCGGTGGCGGCGGGCGTCGCGTGGATGATCGCCTCGGACGTGCTCGGCCACCCGACCCCGTTCTTCGCCCCGATCGCGGCGGTGGTGAGCCTCGGTACGTCGTACGGCCAGCGGTTGCGGCGGGTCGTCGAGGTCACCGTCGGTGTGGCCGTCGGCGTCCTGCTGGCCGACCTGATCGTGGCGCAGGTCGGCTCGGGTGGGTGGCAGCTGACCCTGCTCGTCGCGCTCGCGATGTCGACCGCGTTCCTGCTCGACGGCGGCCAGCTCTTCGTCACGCAGGCGGCCGTGCAGTCGATCGTGGTGAGCACGCTGCTGCCCGACCCGGGCGCCGGGCTGACCCGGTGGACCGACGCGCTCGTGGGCGGTCTCGTCGCCCTGGTCGCCGCGACGGTCGTGCCGGCGGCACCGCTGCGCCGGCCGCGCGAGCAGGCGGCGGTGGTGATGCGCAAGATCGCGGGGCTGCTGCGTGCCGCGGGCGAGGTGATGACCGACGGCGAGGTGGAGCGGTCGCTGGCGCTGCTCGCCGACGCACGCTCGACCGACTACCTGATCCGCGAGCTCCAGGATGCGGCCGACGAGGGGCTCTCGGTGGTCGCGTCGTCCCCGTTCCGGGTGCGGCACAAGGGCAACCTGCGGCGGATGGTGGAGCTCGTCGACCCGCTGGACCGGGCGCTGCGCAGCACCCGGGTCCTGGTCCGGCAGACCGCGGTCGCGGCGTACCACCGCCGCGCGATCCCCCGGTCCTACGCCCTGCTGGCCATCGACCTCGCCGACGCCGCCGACGCCGTGGCCGACGAGCTGGCTGCCGACCGGATGGCCACCGCTGCCCGGGGCGCGCTGCTCACCGTCGGCAACGCGACCGGCCAGGTCGAGCGCACGGACGAGCTGGCGTCCGAGGTCGTGCTGGCCCAGCTCCGCTCGGTCGTCGTCGACCTGCTCCTGCTCACCGGGCTCGACCAGGTGGAGTCGACCGACGCCCTGCCGCCACCGCCACGATGACCTCGCCATGAGCCACCGGTGGGTCCTGCACGTCGACCTCGACCAGTTCATCGCCGCGGTCGAGGTGCTGCGGCGGCCCGAGCTGGCGGGGCTCCCCGTGATCGTGGGCGGTCGCGGCGACCCGACCGAGCGTGGGGTGGTGGCGACCGCGTCGTACGAGGCGCGGGAGTACGGCGTCGGCTCGGGGATGCCGCTGCGGTTGGCGGCGCGGAAGTGTCCCGACGCGGTCTTCCTGGCGGCCGACGCCCCGGCGTACACCGCCGCGTCGGCCGTGGTGATGGAGACCCTGCGCTCGCTGGAGTGGGGCGGTGTCCCGGTGGTGGTCGAGGTGCTGGGCTGGGACGAAGCCTTCCTCGCCGCCGGTCCGGACCACGGGGAGCTGGGGGACCCGAAGGAGTTCGCCGGGCAGATCCGTGCCGAGGTGCTCGACGCCACCCGACTGCACTGCTCGGTCGGGATCGGGGACAACAAGCTGCGGGCGAAGATCGCGACCGACTTCGGCAAGCCGCGCGGTGTCTGGCAGCTGACGGCGGAGAACTGGGACGAGGTGATGGGGGAGCGGCCGACCGAGGCGCTGTGGGGCATCGGTCGCAAGACGGCCAGGAAGCTGGCCGCGCTCGGCATCGACACCGTCGCGCAGCTCGCGAGCTCGGACGCGCGGATGCTGGCCGGCGAGCTCGGGCCGCGGATGGGGCCGTGGTTCCACCGGCTCGGCCGTGGTGAGGACAGCAGCCCGGTCGACGCCACGCCCTGGGTGGCGCGGGCCCACGGGCGTGAGGAGACCTACCAGGTCGACCTCGAGGACTGGGACCGGATCGCCGACGAGGTGCGGGCGCTGACCCGGCGCGTGGTCGCCGACATCGACCGCGAGGGGCGTCCGGCGGTCCGCGTCGGGATCAAGGTGCGCTTCCGACCGTTCGTCACGCTCACCCGCAGCCTGACGCTGCCCGAGCAGTCCTCGGACCCCGAGGTCCTGGCCGACGCGGCGGTCTCGCTGCTGGACCGCGTCGAGCACGACCGGCCGGTCCGCCTGCTCGGCGTCCGCCTGGAGATGACCGAGCCGGAGGGCTCCTGACCGACCGCTGGACCATCACGACCCGCGATTCGCGACCCGTCGATATGGCTGCCAGCATTGGCGCATGCTGGAGGCCCGCGCGTTGAACCTGACGTTGGACTTCTGCCTCCGGGTCGGCGAGCTGCTGCTCTCCTCGGGAGCCGGAGCCGCCGACGTCACCGCCACCATGCACGCGCTGGCCTGGCACCTCGGCGTACGCCATCCCGACATCGACGTGACGTTCACGTCCCTGTCGATGAGCTACCAGGTCTCTCCCGAGGAGCCGGCGGTCTTCCACGCCCGGCACGTCAAGCAGCGCGACATCGACTACGAGGACCTGACCCACGTCGACCACCTGGTCCGCGACGTCGTGGCGGACCGGGTCGACCTGGCCGAGGCGCGCAGCCGGCTGGCCCGGATCGTCTCCTCGGGGCACAGCACCCCGCGCTGGGCGGTCACGCTCGGCTGGGGGGTCATGTGCGCCGGCGTCGGTCTGCTGCTGGGCGGCACCGCGGCGGTGATCGCGATCGCCTTCGCGGCGGCCGTCTGCATCGACCGCCTGCAACTGCTGATGCAGCGCCGGCGGATGCCGATCTTCTACCAGCAGGTCGCTGGTGGCGGTGTCGCGACGCTGCTCGCCGTGGCCGCAGCCGCAAGCGGTGTCGTCACCAATCCGTCCCTGGTCGTGACCGCGAACATCATCATGCTGCTCGCCGGCGTCGGCTTCATGGGCGCCCTGCAGGACGCGCTCTCGGGCTTCTACGTGACCGCCGGGGCCCGGCTCACCGAGGCACTCCTCGCCACGTCCGGGATCATCGCCGGCGTCAGCGGCGGGCTCACGGTCGCCGACGTGGCCCACGTGAAGATCGACCGACTCGACCTCGGGTCGGCGAGCTGGGAGAGCGTCACGCTGATGGCCGTCGGTTCCGCGATCTGTGCCGGCGCCTTCGCGTTCGCCTGCTACGCCCCCAAGCGGATCATCGCGCCGATCGCGGTCATCGCGGCCGTCGCCATGCTGATCTCGCAGTCGTTCGCGCTCCAGGGCTTCGGCCGGGCCTGGCCGACCGCGTTCGCCGCGTTCTTCGTCGGGGTGATCAGCTACACCGTCGCCGGCCGGCTGCGGGTCCCGCCGCTGGTCGTCGTCGTCTCCGCCGTGGTGCCGATGCTGCCCGGTCTCTCGATCTACCGCGGCCTCGCGCTGATGGCCGAGGGGGGAGCAGCGACCTCGCAGGGGCTGCTGGCGATGATCACCGCCGCCTCGGTCGCGACCGCCCTCTCCTCCGGCGTGATCCTCGGGGAGTACGTCGCGCAGCCGCTGCGACGCGAGGCGCAGAAGCTGGAGAGCCGGCTCGCCGGACCGCGACTGGTCGGACCGCTGCGCACCCGGACCGGACGGACCGCGCGCCGCGCCCGCAGGCCCGAGCAGGCCCCAGCCGCCGACTGAGCCGTCAGCGCGCGGCCAGGCGCTCCAGCCAGGCGCCCGCGCTCCCGTCGTACGGCGCGTGCCCGGCCACCACCGCCGCGTGCACGCGGTCGCACGAGGACATCGCGAGCTGCACGATCTCGTCGGGGTAGTCGAACCGGATCCGGTGCTCGGCGAACTCGTCCTCGTCGTCGACCCATACCCGGCCGGTGCTCCCGCGGACCACGTCCAGGTCGAGGTCGACCGCCCGCAGCGTCGACCCGTCCCACGCCGGCGGCGTGGTCATGTCGACGTAGACCCGCACCGGTCCGCCCTCGGCGTGGAAGGTGGCGAGCCACCCCCGGTCCTCGTCGGGCCCCGGGGCCGGCACCAGGCCGACCTGGTCGACCGGGGCGACGTACTCCGCGCCCGGCCGGCTCATGTGCGTGCCGCCGGGGATGCCGATCCAGTCGCCGTGGTCGTCGCTGCCCAGCAGGAGCGCGTCGAACTCCCAGTGCGGGCGGCCGCCCCACTTGGTCAGGACCATGCGGACGGCGTCGCCGGGTGCGGGGGTCACGCGGTCTTTCTAGCACCCGGGGTTTCGAGACGGTTGCCAGCGCAACCTCCTCAACCGGCGATCAGACGATGGTGGCCTTCGGGGGCACGACCTTCGGGGAGAGCTTGGCGATCACGTCCTGGTAGCGCGAGCCGGTCAGCCGGGCGAAGTGGTGCATCGCGTGCGCGTCGAGGCCGACCAGCACCCGGGCCTTGTTGCCGAGGATGCCCTTCACGATGATCTCGGCGGCCCGCTCGGGGGTCATCTTCGCGAGCTTCTCGTCGAAGAGGCGCGCGGTCGCCTCCTTGTCCTCGCGGTCGGACACCCGCGCGTTGCGGGCGATCGCGGTCTTGATGCCACCGGGGTGCACCGACGTCACGCCGACGGGGTGACCGGCGATCAGCATCTCCTCGCGCAGCGCCTCGGTCATGCCGCGGACGGCGTACTTCGTGGCGTTGTAGGCGCTCTGGCCGGGCATCGAGATCAGCCCGAAGAGCGAGGACAGGTTGACCACGTGCCCGTCGCCGGAGGCGATCAGGTGCGGCAGGAACTCCTTGGTGCCGTGCACGACGCCCCAGAAGTTGATGCCGATGATCCAGTCCATGTCCTCGTAGGTCAGGTCCGTGAGGTCGCCGGCGAGCGCGACACCGGCGTTGTTGATCACGACGTTGACCCGGCCGAACTGGGCGGCGACCTCGGCGGCGTACGCCGTGAACGCCGCGCGGTCGGCGACGTCGAGCCGGTCGCTGCGCACCTCGGGGGCGCCGGCGTCCTTGACCAGGTCGACGGTCTCGGCGAGCCCCGCCTCGTCGATGTCGGACAGCGCGAGCAACGAGCCGCGCTTGGCGAGGTTCACGGCAAGCGCACGGCCGATGCCGGAGCCGGCACCGGTGATCACGACCACCTTGTCGTCGAGGGTCTTCACGCGGTCACTTCCTCACGGGTCGGGGTGTCGAGCGGGGCCGCCACGTCGTAGGCCGCCACGTCGAAGCTGGCGAGCAGCGAGCGGAAGGCGACGGTGGTGCGTGGCCACAGGACAGTGTTGCGCCCGTGCTCGTCGAGGTACCAGCTCGAGCAGCCGCCGGTGTTCCAGACGGTCCGCTGCATGCGGCGCTGGATGTCGTCGTTCCACTCCCGGGTCGCGGCCGGTGTGGGCTCGATCGTGGCGTAGCGGTGGAGGTTCATCGTGCGGACCGCCTCGCGGATGTAGCCGACCTGCGACTCGATCACGAAGACCATGCTGGAGTGGCCGAGGCCGGTGTTCGGTCCGACGATCATGAACAGGTTGGGGAACTCCGGGATCGTGGTGCCCTTGTACGCCGCCATCCCGTGCTCGCGCCAGGTGTCGGCCAGGGTGCGGCCCGTGCGTCCGGTGATGTGCTCGGTGATCGGCAGCTCGGTCGTGAAGAAGCCGGTGGCCACGATCAGCACGTCGATCGGGCGCTCCACGCCGTCGGCGGTGACGATGGCGTCGCCGGTCACCTTCGCGATCCGGTCGGTGACGAGCTCGACGTTGTCGGAGGC
The DNA here is from genome assembly GCA_035759395.1 of Nocardioides sp. GTDB lineage: Bacteria > Actinomycetota > Actinomycetes > Propionibacteriales > Nocardioidaceae > Nocardioides. The sequence goes on along the minus strand of DASTUX010000123.1, from coordinate 3,593 downwards.
CAGCGCCGGGTAGTACGTGTTCGAGATCAGGATCCGCTTGCAGCCGATCTCGAAGGTGGGCGTGACCTTCTCCCGCAGCTCCGGGTCCTCGATGCCCTTGGCGATGTTGGCCAGCGCCATCTTCTTGGCCGGCCAGGCCAGCTTGGGCTGGACCGTGAAGCCGGGGACGTAGAGCTCGCGGCCCCAGTAGATCGCCTGCCGGTAGAGCTTCTGGAGGCCGGGGACGTGGCGCAGCGCCAGCTTCTCGAGCCGGCCGTAGGCCCGGTCGTTGCGGGGGAGGACGTAGGGCGCGGTCCGCTGGTAGACGTCGAGGTGGCCCGCGGCCTTCTGCACCTCGGGCACGATCTGGATCGCCGAGGCGCCGGTGCCGATGATCGCCACCCGCTTGCCGGTCAGGTCGACGGCGTGGTCCCAGCGGGCGGAGTGGAACAGTTCGCCCTGGAACCCATCGATGCCCTCGATGTCGGGCAGCTTCGGCGCGGAGAGGCCACCGGCGCCGACGACCAGCGTGGTCGAGGTGAAGGTCTGCGGGCCGTGGGCACCCGAGGTCTCCACGGTCCAGCGCTGGGCCTCGCCGTCCCAGGTGGCCGACTCCATCGTGGTGTCGAACAGGAAGCGGTCGAGCGTGCCGGACCGCTCGGCGGTCCTGCGGATGTAGGCCTGGATCTCCGGCTGCGGCGAGAACGACATCGACCAGTCCGGGTTGGGCGCGAAGGAGAACGAGTAGAGCTGGCTCGGCACGTCGCACGCCGCACCGGGGTAGGTGTTGTCGCGCCAGGTGCCGCCGACGTCGGAGCCCTTCTCGATCACCAGGAAGTCGGTCTCGCCGTCCTCCTGGAGCTTGATCGCAGCGCACAGGCCGGCGAAGCCGGCGCCCACGACCAGGTGCTTGACCGTACGGGGCCGGATCGAATCGGGGGAGTCGTTGCTCATGTCCCGACGGTATTGGCGTTATTGAACAAGTGTCAATAGAATGGGCTCCGTGACGGACACCACACCGCAGGCTACGCGCACCCGACTGCTGCCCGGCGAGCGACGATCCCAGCTCCTGGACCTCGGCGTGCGGCTGCTCGCGACCCGCTCGCTCGACGAGCTCTCGATCGACCTGCTGGCCGAGGAGGCGGGCATCTCGCGGGGCCTGCTCTACCACTACTTCGGCAACAAGCACGCCTTCCACGAGGCCGTCGTACGCCGGGCCGCCGACGACCTGATCGCGCAGACCGCCCCGCCGGTCGGTGGCGAGCCGCTGGAGCGCCTGCTGGCCTCGGTGACGGCGTACCTCGACTACGTCGAGACCAACTACGAGGGCTACCTCTCGCTCGTGAAGGGGGCCGCCGGCGGCAACGACACCCTGCGCGAGATCTACGAGGAAGCCCGCTCGGCGCTCACCGACCGGGTCTTCAGCGAGGACGCCCAGGGCGACATCGTCCCGGACACGGCCGCATCGCGGCTGGTCGTACGCGGCTGGGCGGCGATGACCGAGGAGCTCGTGCTGGCCTGGGTGGTCGACCCCACCGGCGTGACCCGCGAGGAGCTGCTGGCCGTGATCGCCTCTTCCCTGCCCGCCCTGATGGACGTTCTGCCCTGACCGCCGGCCGCGGGCGACGGCCCGGCCTCGTCGAGTGAGCGAGACTGGGGGCATGGACGAGGTCGTCGAGCTGTCGGTCGAGGAGTGCCGCGACCTGCTGGAGACCGACACGGTCGGCCGCGTGGGCTTCGTGACGCCGGCCGGGCCGAGGATCGTCCCGGTCAACTACGCACTGGCTGGCGACGCGATCGAGGTGCGCACCACGACGTACAGCGAGCTGGCCGTCTACGCCCCCGGGAGCGAGATCGTGTTCGAGATCGACCAGCTCGACAGCGAGCGCCGACGTGGCTGGAGCGTGGTGGCCCACGGGGTCTGCGAACGTCTCGCGGTCCCGCTCGGCAGCACCTGGCACGGCGCCCCTCCCGGGCCGGAGCCCTGGGCCGGGGGAGTCCGCCCCGTGTGGCTGCTGCTGCCCTGGCGGGAGCTGACGGGCCGCCGCGTGGGCGGCGCCCACTGGCCGCATCCCGTGGTGAGCGGCCGCGGCCGGGGCTACTGAGCGCCGCGCGTCCGCCCGGCGCGCCGGGGGCGCGCGACGACGACCGCTGAGTCCCGGTGGGGTCGGGGCGACAACCCATTCGTGCAGGTGGCCGCCGCACGGGCACAATGGCGGCCATCATGTCCGGCCCCGACCCCACCACCGCTCCGCCGGCCGGCGTACAGATCACCTACCCGCCCGAGCTGCCGGTCACCCAGCGCCGTGAGGACATCGCTGCGGCGATCCGCGACCACCAGGTCGTGATCGTGGCCGGCGAGACCGGCTCCGGGAAGACCACCCAGATCCCGAAGATCTGCCTCGAGCTGGGCCGGGGCGTCCGGGCGAAGGGCGCGAAGTCGGGCGGCCTGATCGGCCACACCCAGCCACGCCGGATCGCGGCCCGCTCCGTCGCCGAGCGGATCGCCGACGAGCTGAAGACCGAGCTCGGCGACCTGGTCGGCTACCAGGTTCGGTTCACCGACCGGACCTCGCGCAGCAGCCGGGTCAAGCTGATGACCGACGGCATCCTGCTCGCCGAGCTGCAGCGCGACCGCACGCTCTCGAAGTACGACACGATCATCATCGACGAGGCTCACGAGCGCAGCCTCAACATCGACTTCCTGCTCGGCTACCTGCGCCGGCTGCTCCCCAAGCGCCCCGACCTCAAGCTGATCATCACCTCGGCGACCATCGACCCCGAGCGGTTCGCGGAGCACTTCTCCGACCGGAACGGGAAGCCGGCGCCGATCATCGAGGTCTCCGGCCGGACCTACCCGGTCGAGGTCCGCTACCGCCCGCTGATGGAGCTCAACGAGGAGGACGAGGAGGGCGAGGCGGTCGTCCGCGACCAGACCGAGGCGATCGTCGAGGCGGTCAAGGAGCTCTCCGCCGAGGGCCCCGGCGACATCCTGGTGTTCCTGCCCGGCGAGCGGGAGATCCGCGACACCGCGGACGTGCTCCGGGACCTCAACCTGCGCAACAAGCTGGACGTCGTCCCGCTCTACTCCCGACTCTCCGCGGCCGAGCAGCACAAGGTGTTCCAGCCGCACACCGGTCGACGGGTCGTGCTCGCGACCAACGTCGCCGAGACGTCGCTGACCGTCCCGGGCATCCGGTACGTCGTCGACACCGGTGTCGCCCGGATCAGCCGCTACTCGGTGCGGACCAAGGTGCAGCGGCTGCCGATCGAGCCGATCAGCCAGGCCTCGGCCAACCAGCGGTCCGGTCGGTGCGGGCGGGTCGAGGCGGGCATCGCCGTACGCCTCTACTCCGAGGAGGACTTCGAGTCCCGTCCGGAGTTCACCGACCCCGAGATCCTGCGCACGAACCTGGCGTCGGTGATCCTGCAGATGACGTCGCTCCGGCTGGGAGACATGGACCGGTTCCCCTTCGTGGAGCCACCCGACCGTCGGAACGTCACGGCCGGGATCCAGCTGCTCGAGGAGCTCGGAGCACTCGCTCCGGCTGAGCCTCCTGCTCGGCGTCCCGTTTCCGGCGAGACGCCGCCGTCGGAAGGTGCGCCCCTGCGGG
>DASTUX010000122.1:0-15636 GCA_035759395.1 Nocardioides sp. | reverse complement strand
GCCACCTCGGGATAGAGCGGGGGAGCCTGGCCGATGGCCCGGCACAGGTCCCAGGTGTGGACGGCGAACTCCGCGGTCTGCCAGTCGACCTGCCCCGGGTCCGCGTCGTCACCCTGCTGGTGCCAGTGGTGGATCAGGTCGTCGCCGGCCGAGCGGAACGTGGCGGCCCAGTAGAGGACGCGGTCCGGCTCGCCGGCCCAGTCCGGCTTACCGCCGGCGGCCATCTCGAGGAAGTGACGCGGATCGGCGACGAGGTGCGACACCAGCCGCCCGACGTCCCACTCCTTGCACGGGGTGGGGAGTGAGAGCTGGTCCTCGTGGATCGCGGCCAGGACGTCACCGGCCTGGTCGAGGGCCCGGGACAGCACGACGACGGACTCGTTCGGTGTGCTCATGATTCCTCCTGCACACCACGATAGCCACGCGGGCTCAGGTGTCGAGCCACTCCCGGATCGACTCGTTGTGCTGGCCCAGCGTCGGTGGAGCGTCGTGCTCGGACCGCCCGCCGGAGAAGGCGTTGTCGTCGAACCGGATCGGTGACCCGGGCAGCTTCAGCTCACCCTGGGTGGCGTGCGCGACCGACAGCAGCAGGTGCTGCGAGAGGGTCTGCTCCCACGCGTAGACGTCGTCGAGCGTGCGCACCTTGCCGGACGGGACGCCCGCGTCGGACAGCAGCGCGAGCCAGTGCTCGGCGGGGTCGGTGGCGAAGTGCGCCTCGAGCAGCGCCACGAGTGCATCGCGGTGCTCGACGCGCAGCGGGTTGGTGGCGAAGCGCGGGTCGGTGTCGTCGAGCTCGAGAGCCGTGCACAGCGCGCGCCACAGCCCCTCGGAGCCACACGCGATCTGGATGGGCGCCGTACCCGTCTCGAAGAGTCCGTACGGCGCGATCGCCGGGTGGTGCACGCCGGCCAGGCCCGGAACCTCGCCGGCCACGGTCCAGCGCGTCCCCTGGAAGGCGTGCACGCCGACCATCCCGGCCAGCAGCGACGTGCGGACGACGCGCCCGCGCCCGGTCGTGGCCCGCTCGTGCAGGGCGGCGAGCACCCCGAACGCGCCGTTCATCCCGGCGAGCAGGTCGGCGATCGGGACGCCCACCTTGGTCGGCTGCTCGGTGCCGGTGATCGACATCAGGCCGCCCTCGCCCTGGGCGATCTGGTCGTAGCCCGCCCGCGTCGCCTCGGGCCCGTCGTGGCCGAAGCCGGTGATCGACAGGACGATGAGGCCGGGGTTGAGCTCGTGCAGCCGCTCGACGGAGAAGCCCAGACGGTCGAGGACGCCGACGCGGAAGTTCTCCATCAGCACGTCCGCCCGCTCCACGAGCCGTGCCAGGACCTCCTTGTCCTCGGGGGACTTGAGGTCGAGGACCAGCGACTCCTTGTTGCGGTTCGCCGAGAGGAAGTACGTCGACTCCCGCTCGTCCTCGTCGCCGATGAACGGCGGCCCCCAGCCGCGGGTGTCGTCGCCGGTGGGGGACTCCACCTTGATCACCCGGGCGCCCATGTCGCCGAGCATCATCGCGGCGTGCGGTCCGGCCAGCGCGCGGGTCAGGTCGAGCACGATCAGGTCGGACAGCGGGCCATCGGTCATCCCCGCACTCAACCACCCGTCGTACGCCGCGAGGAATGGCAGGTCTCGACAACGTCGAGCGGCGTGCGTCGGCGATCTGTCGGCACCGGATGATTGAGTAACGCCCATGACCTCGACCGCGACGCACTACCGCCTCGCGCGGCCGGACGTCGTCACCGAGGTCCCCACCCTCGACGAGCACCAGCAGCGCGTCGTCGACCACCCGGGCGGGCCGCTGCTCGTGCTGGCCGGCCCCGGGACGGGCAAGACCACGACCCTGGTCGAGACGATCGTGCGGCGCATCGACGAGGGCGCCAGCCCCGACCAGGTCCTGGCCCTGACGTTCTCCCGCAAGGCCGCCGAACAGCTGCGCGACCGCGTCACCGCCCGGCTCGGCCGCACCATGTCGACCGGGCTCAGCTCGACGTTCCACTCCTTCGCCTACGGCCTGGTCCGGCGCTACTCGCCCACCGAGCTGTACGCCGCGCCCCTGCGCCTGCTGTCGGCGCCCGAGCAGGACGTCGTCCTGCAGGAGCTGCTGACCGACAACCCCGAGTCCGTGGTGTGGCCCGAGGGGCTGCGCGCGGCGGTCGGGACCCGCGGCTTCGCCCGCGAGGTGCACGCCGTCCTCTCCCGGGCCCGCGAGCGCGGGCTGGACCCTGACCAGCTGGTCGCCCTCGGCCGGGCCGAGCGGGTGCCGGAGTTCGAGGCCGCCGGGCTCTTCCTCCAGCAGTACCTCGACGTCCTCGGCGACCAGAGCGCGATCGACTACCCCGACCTGATCGCCCGCGCGGTCATCGAGGCCCAGGTCCACCGCGACGAGCTGCGGGCCCGCTTCACCCACGTCTTCGTCGACGAGTACCAGGACACCGACCCGAGCCAGGTCGCCCTGCTCCGCGCGATCGCGGGCGACGGCCGCAACCTCACGGTCGTGGGGGATCCCGACCAGTCCATCTACGGCTTCCGCGGCGCCGACGTGCGCGGCATCCTCGACTTCCCGAGCGAGTTCCGCCGCACCGACGGCGGCCCGGCCGCGGTGGTCGCGCTCGGCACGACCCGCCGCTTCGGCTCCCGCCTGCTGCGCGCCTCACGCACGATCGCCGCGTCGATCGGCGTCAGCGGGTCGATCCCGCGCGAGCAGTACGCCGCCTTCCGCGCGCCCGAGGCGGTCGCCAACGAGTTCGGCCGCGGCCAGGTCGAGGTGCTGACCTTCGACACCGCCCGTGCGGAGACCGAGCACGTCGCCGACCTGCTCCGGCGCGCCCACCTCGAGGACGGCATCGGCTGGTCCCAGATGGCGGTCCTGGTCCGCTCCGGACGGGGCTCGATCCCGGGCCTGCGCCGGTCGCTGTCGGCCGCGGGAGTGCCGGTCGAGGTGGCCAGCGACGAGACCCCGCTGGTGCGCGAGCCGGCGGTGCTGCCGCTGCTGGCGGCCCTCGGGGTCGTCGTGGACGCGGGGATCGAGGAGCCCGAGCACGACGACTTCGTCGGCGCCGACCGGGCAGAGGGGCTGCTGACCTCACCGCTGGGCGGCCTCGACGCCACCGATGTCAGGTCGCTCACGCGGGCCATGCGGGCTCGAGACCGCTCCACCCCGGCGCGCGACCTGGTCCGCCGTTCGGTGCTCGACCCCCTGGCCGTCGTCGGCATCGACGGCGAGCCCGCCCGACGGGCTCGCCGGCTCGCCGAGCTGGTCGCCCGGGCCCGCGAGGAGCTCGCCGACGGGGCCACCGTCGAGGAGGTCCTCTGGACCCTGTGGGACGGCTCCGACTGGGGCCGCCGGCTGCGGCTCGCGACCCAGGCCGGCGGTCAGGGCGCCCGCCTCGCGCACCGTGACCTCGACGCGATCTGCGCGCTCTTCGAGCAGGCCGCCCGGACCGAGGAGCAGAAGGGCCACACCAGCGTCCGCGGCTTCCTCGGCACGCTGCGCGCCCAGGAGATCCCCGCCGACACCCTCGCCGACCGGGGCGTCCGCGGCGACGCCGTACGCCTCCTCACCGCCCACCGCAGCAAGGGGCTCGAGTGGCGGCTGGTCGTCGTCGCCCACGTCCAGGAGGGCGCCTGGCCCGACCTGCGCCGCCGCGACTCGCTGCTGCAGGCCGACCGGATCGGCCACGACGGGCTGCTCCCGCCGCTGACCCGCTCGGCGATGCTCGCCGAGGAGCGGCGCCTGTTCTACGTCGCCTGCACCCGGGCCCGGCAGCGGCTCGTCGTCACCGCCGTCGAGTCGCCCGACGACGACGGTGAGCAGCCGTCCCGGTTCGTCCACGAGCTCGGACACGCTCCCGAGCACCGCATCGGGCGGCCGCGCCGGCCGCTCTCGATGGCGGGCCTGGTCGCCGAGCTCCGCCGCACCGTCGCCGACCCCGAGCAGCCCGAACCGCTCCGCGACGCCGCGGCCCGCCGGTTGCGGCTGCTCGCCGTGACCGACGTGCACGGCCGCCCCGTGGCGGCCAGCGCCGACCCGGCCACCTGGTGGGGGCTGCGCGCGCCGACCCGGTCCGAGGTCCCCGTCCGTCCCGGCGACGCGCCGCTCACGATCTCGGCCAGCGCCCTCGAGGGGCTGCTCACCTGCCCGGCCCAGTGGTTCCTCCAGCGCGAGGCCGGGGGACAGGTGGTCAGCTCGACCAGCCAGGGCTTCGGCAAGGTCGTCCACGCCATCGCCGAACGGATCGCCTCCGACGACCTCGCCACCACCGACGACCTGATGGCCCTGGTCGACGACGTCTGGGGCCGGATGGAGTTCCGCACCCCCTGGTCCCGCGCCCGCGAGCGCGAGGCGGTCGAGGCGGCACTGGCCCGGTTCGTCGCCTGGCACCAGCGTCCCGACGCCCGCACCGTCATCGCCACCGAGCCGCGGATGCAGGCCGAGGTGACGCTGCCCGACGGGCAGGTCGTGCGCCTGCACGGCTACGCCGACCGCCTCGAGCTCGACGAGGACGGCCACGTCGTGGTGGTCGACCTCAAGACCGGCAAGTACCCACCCACCGGACCCGAGGTCGAGCGCCACTCGCAGCTCGGGCTCTACCAGCTGGCCGTCGACAACGGCGCCGCCGACGAGGTCGCCGGACACGAGGTCACCTCGGGTGGTGCCGAGCTGGTCCAGCTGCGGATCGGCGACGCCCTGCCGAAGGTCCAGCGCCAGTCACCCCAGACCACCGACGGCGGGCCGCGCCTGGTCGAGGAGCAGCTCATGCAGGCCGCGGCATCGCTGCGGGCGGAGGAGTTCGTCGCCCGTCCGGGGACCCACTGCGAGCGCTGCAGCTTCCAGCCCATCTGCCCCGACAAGGCCGCCGGGACGGTGCTGTCATGACACCCCTCGAGATCACCACCCCCGAGCAGCTGCGTGACGTGCTCGGCGAGGACTTCACGTTCAGCCCCCAGCAGTTCGCGGCGATCACGGCACCGTTGGAGCCGGCGGTCGTCATCGCCGGCGCCGGGTCGGGCAAGACGACCGTGATGGCGGCCCGGGTGGTCTGGCTGGTCGCCACGGGCCGAGTGGCGCCGGGCGAGATCCTCGGCCTGACCTTCACCACCAAGGCGACCGCCGAGCTGGCCAAGCGGATCCGCGACAGCCTGCGCCAGGCCGGCCTGCTCCCCGAGCGCGACGCCCGCGTGGTCGTCGACCCCGACGAGGAGGTCGAGGAGCCGACGGTCTCGACGTACCACTCCTATGCCTCCAACCTGCTCTCCGAGCACGGCCTGCGGATCGGCCACGAGCCCGACACCCGGCTGATCGCCGACGCCAGCCGTTACCAGCTCGCTGCCCGGGCCGTGCAGCGCTACACCACGCCGGTGGAGCACCTCAGTGACTCGCCCCGCCACGTCATCCAGTACCTCCTCGCCCTCGACGGCGAGATGAGCGAGCACCTGGTCGACCCCGCCTCCGTCCTGGCGTACGACGCCGCGCAGCGCCCGCTGTTCGAGGCCGGGATGGCCACCGAGCACCGCAAGACCTACCGCGAACGATGCGAGAAGGCGATCCTGGCCATCGACCGGCGCGCCGAGCTGATCGGGTTGGTCGAGTCCTACCGCGGCCTCAAGTCCCACCTCGGGCTGATGGACTTCTCCGACCAGATCGCCCTGGCCGCCCGGCTCGCCGAGCAGTGCCCCGAGGTCGGCGCGATCGAGCGCGGCAAGTTCAGGATCGTGCTGCTCGACGAGTACCAGGACACCTCCGTCGCCCAGGCGCTGATGCTGAGCCGCCTCTTCTCCGGTCCGGACGAGGACTCCGGGCTCGGCCACCCGGTCACGGCCGTCGGCGACCCCAACCAGGCGATCTACGGCTGGCGGGGTGCGTCGGTGTCGAACATCCTCGAGTTCGCCCAGGACTTCCCGCCGCGCGCGGGCGACGCGACGACGTACCCCCTCACGGTCAACCGCCGCTCCGACGAACGGATCCTCTCCACCGCCAACCACCTGGCCGCCGACCTCTACGCCAGCCGCCCCGAGCTGCTGCCGCTGGAGCCCAAGCCGGGCGCGGCGCCGGGCGAGGTGCGGGCGACGGTCCACGAGACGTACGACGCGGAGCTGGCCTGGCTCGCCGACCGGGTGATCGAGACGCACGCCGCGCTGGCACAGCGGACGGGCGAGCCGAGCTGGAAGGAGATCGGTGTCCTCACCCGCAACAACGCGCACGCGGCGGCGGTCTTCGACGCGCTGAGCAGCCGGGAGGTCCCGGTCGAGATCGTCGGCCTCAAGGGGCTGCTCCGACTGCCCGAGGTCTCCGAGGTGGTCGCCACCTTGACCCTGATCCAGGACGTCACCGCCAACCCCGCGCTGCTCACCCTGCTCGCGGGCCCGCGCTGGGCGATCGGCCCCCGCGACCTGGCGCTGCTCGGCCGGCGAGCCCGCGAGCTGGCCGGCAGCCAGTCCGGTGGCGAGCAGTTCGACACGGTCCAGGCCCAGCTCCAGGCCGCGGTCGAGGGCGCCGACCCGACCGAGATCGCCTCGCTCTGCGACGCCCTGGAGGACCCGGGCGACCTGGCCTACTCCGACGAGGCCCGCGCGCGCTTCGGGCTGCTCGCCGACGAGCTGCGCCGCCTGCGCTCCGCGATCGGGGAGCCGATCCTCGACCTGGTCCGCCGGATCATCGACACCACCGGCATCGACGTCGAGCTCGCCTCGTCGGTGAGCCCGGCCGCCGCCGCGCGCCGCGACAACCTGGACCTCTTCGTGCAGGCGGTTGCAGAGTTCCAGGCCGTCGACGGCCAGGTCACCCTCGCGGCCCTGCTCGCCTGGCTCGAGGCCGAGGACGAGTTCGGCCAGGGGCTCGACGTCGCGACCCCGTCCGAGGCCGACTCGGTGAAGCTGCTCACCGTCCACCGGGCCAAGGGCCTCGAGTGGGACGCCGTCTTCCTCGTGGGCGTGACCGAGCGCAAGTTCCCCACGAACCAGACGCGGTCCAGCTGGCTGAGCGTCCCGTTCGTGATGCCGGTGGCGCTGCGGGGCGACGCGCGCGACCTGCCCCAGCTGGCCGGCCACACCCCCGACGACATCGCCGCCGTCGGCAAGGCGGCCAAGGCCCACGAGGCGCTCGAGGAGCTCCGGCTGGGGTACGTCGCGTGGACGCGCGCCCGGCACCTGCTGTCGGTCTCCGCGTGGTGCTGGGCCCCCCACCTCAAGACCGGGCTCGGCCCGTCCGACTACCTGCGGCGCACGGCCGAGGCGATGGCCGGTTGGGGAGATCTCCCCGAGCAGTGGCTCGACGCCCCGGTCAAGGGGTCGACCAGCCCCTACGCCGCCGAGTCGCCCGACCAGCCGTGGCCGATCTCCCACCACACCGCGGAGGTGGACCGGCGCCGTGAGGCGGCCGAGCGGGTACGCGCGGCGAGCCTCGAGGCCGAGGACGGGGTCGAGGACATGCTCCACCTCGACCGGATCTCGCAGTGGGACGAGGAGATCAAGCGGCTGCTCGACGAGGCGACGCGCGACCGGTCGCCCGACATCGTCGTGCCGCTGCCGTCGAGCCTGTCCGCCACCTCGCTGGCGAGACTGCGCGACGACCCGGAGACGTTCGCCCGCGACCTGGCCCGGCCAATGCCGCGGCAGCCGTCGCCCTCGGCCCGGTTCGGCACCCGCTTCCACGCCTGGGTGGAGGCTCGCTTCGGGCAGCAGCTGCTGCTCGACCCCGACGAGCTCCCGGGCCGCGGCGACCTGGGCATCGACGACGACTCCGAGCTCCGAGAGCTGATCAAGCTGTTCGAGAACGGCCCGTTCGCCGACCGGGTGCCCCACGCCGTCGAGCCGCCGTTCGCGCTGGTGCTCGGCGGTCAGGTGGTCCGCGGCCGGATCGACGCGGTCTACCAGGAGGGCAGCGACTTCCTGCTCGTGGACTGGAAGACCAACCGGGCCGCGACGGCCGACCCGCTGCAGCTCGCGATCTACCGGGTCGCCTGGGCGGAGCTCGCCGGCGTGCCGGTCGAGCGGGTCCGGGCCGCGTTCTACTACGTCCGCAGCGGGCAGGTCGTCGAGCCCGACGACCTGCCCGGCCGTGACGACCTCGAGCGGTTGCTGACCGGCGGCCCGGACCACCACGGTGGCTAGGGTCGGGTCATGAGCAAGCCGGTGGTGGTCGTGGTCGGTGCGGGCCCGGGCGTGAGCGGATCGGTCGCGCGGCTGTTCGCGGGCAAGGGCTACGACGTCGGCCTCGTCGGCGTCGACGCCGGGACCCTGTCGGAGTTGAGGGCGTCGATCGAGGGTGCCGACGTGCAGACCGCGGTCGCCGACGTCACCGACGTGGAGTCAGCGACCCACGCGGTCCGCGGACTGGGCGACCACTTCGGCAGGATCGACGTGCTCCACTTCAACCCCAGCGCGTTCCGCGAGAAGGATCCGCTCGAGCTGACGGTGCCCGAGCTCCTCCAGGACCTCGCGCTCGGCGTGGGCGCCCTGCTCACCGTCGTGCAGGCCGCCCGTCCCTACCTCTCCAGCGGTGGCCGGGTGACGGTCACCGGCTCGATGGCCGCCGACGAGCCGTGGAACAGGGCGGCCTCGCTGGGGGTCCAGAAGGCCGGTGTCCGCAACCTCGTGCGAAGCCTCGACACCACCCTCGCCCCCGACGGCATCCGCGCGGTCTCGCTGACCGTGCGCGGCACGCTGGCCCGTGAGGGCGCCTTCACGCCCGACCGGGTCGCAGCCGCGATCCACGCCGCCGCGTTCCAGGACGAGGCCGACTGGCGGTCCGAGGTGCCGTACTCCGGCTGACCGGAGACCGTCGCGGGGGCTGGTCAGCCCCGGTCCGACGCACCAGCGAGCGCGGCCTCGAGCGCGATCTCGACCATCGCCCCGAACGTCTGCTCGCGCTCCTGGGCGGTGGTCTCCTCGCCGGTGATGACGTGGTCGGAGACCGTGCAGATCGCCAGGGCACGCCGGCCGTACTTCGCGGCCAGCGTGTAGAGCGCGCTCGCCTCCATCTCCACCGCGAGCACGCCGTACTCCACCATCCGCGCGGTCAGCTCCGGGCGCGGGCTGTAGAACGAGTCGCTGCTGAAGATCAGCCCCACGTGGACCTCCGCGTCGCCGGAGCGGGTCGCGGAGGCGTCGTACGCCGCCCGCAGCAGGCCGAAGTCGGCGACCGGGGCGTAGTCGAGGCCCTCGAAGCGGACCCGGTTCATCGAGGAGTCCGTGCAGGCGCCCGACGCGATGACGATGTCGCGCACGGCCAGCTTCTCGGTGAGGGCGCCGCAGGAGCCGACCCGGACCACCGTCTGCACGTCGTAGTCGCCGAACAGCTCGTTGAGGTAGATGGCCGCGGACGGCTGGCCCATGCCCGAGCCCTGCACCGAGACGCGCTCGCCGCGCCAGGTGCCGGTGAACCCGTACATCCCGCGGATCTCGCTGTAGCACTCGACGTCCTCGAGGAACGTCTCGGCGATCCACTTCGCGCGCAGCGGGTCTCCGGGCAGGAGGACGACGGGGGCGATCGCGCCGGAGGGGGCGCCGATGTGGGTGCTCACGTGCAGAGAGCCTAGGGCTAGCCTCGGCGGCGTGACGTTCCCGCACGTGAAGCTGTCTGCGAACCCCCACGACCGCACCGGTGTCCGCCGCGGTGACGAGGCCTGGCTCGACGAGCGCTGGGCGGACCCGCAGAGCCGCGTCCTGGTCGTCTCCGGCACCCGGATCCGGCCGGTGGACGGGCGCGTGGCCTGGGTGTCGCCGGCGGAGGCGCCGCCGGGAGTCCGGGTGCTGCTCGGCGAGCAGGACGGCCGGACCTGGTTCGCCGTGGTCGTGGAGCCCGACCGGGCGCCCGGGGAGAAGGCCGAGTGGTACGGGCTGCGGGGCGTGCTGCCGCACCTGGCCGGACAGGGACTGACCGAGGCCCCGCTGGTCCTGCACGCGATCGGGCTGGCCGAGTGGCTCTTCGCCACCCGCTTCTGCCCGCGCTGCGGCGGTGGCCTCGAGCCACGCTCCTCCGGGCACGAGCTCGTGTGCACGGCCTGCGGCAAGGCGCAGTTCCCGCGCACCGATCCAGCGGTGATCATGCTCGTCACGTCCGGCGAGCCGGGCGCGGAGGACGAGCGGTGCCTGCTCGGCCGCCAGGCCGCCTGGCCGGCGGGCCGCTACTCGACGCTGGCCGGCTTCTGCGAGCCGGGCGAGACGCTGGAGGACGCCGTACGCCGCGAGGTCGCGGAGGAGGTCGGCATCCGGGTCGGCGCGGTGGAGTACTTCGGCAACCAGCCGTGGCCGCTGCCGGCCAGCCTGATGCTGGGCTTCATCGCCCGCGCGGAGACGACCGGGATCCAGGTCGACGAGCGCGAGATCGAGGAGGCCCGGTGGTTCACCCGCGCGGAGATGCGCGCCGAGGCCGAGGCGGGCGAGACCGTCCTGCCGGGCGGGGTCTCGATCTCCCGCTCACTCGTCGAGCACTGGTACGGCGGGCCGCTCCCCGGCAGCTGGTGATCGCTCAGGCCGCGAGCTCGGCCAGCTTCGCCTTGATCTGGATCAGCGAGGGGTTCGAGTGCGCGGTGCCGTCGGAGTAGACCAGCGTCGGCACGGTCTGGTTGCCGTTGTTGGCCGACTCCACGATGAGGGCAGCCTCGGGGCTCTGCTCGATGTCGACGATGTCGTAGATGATCCCTTCGCGGTCGAGCTGTGTCTTGAGCCGGTGGCAGTAGCCACACCAGGGGGTCGTGTACATCGTGAACGAGCCACTCATCAGGAACTGTCGCCTCTGCCGTCTAGGGTTCTGGGGTACACGAGACTAACCACAGCGCCCGAGGAGATGTTCCCGCAATGCCCAGCGTGGAGCCCAGTGTCGAAGCAGCCCGCCCCCCTGACCTGCTCGATGCCCTCGACCCCGAGCAGCGCCGGGTCGCCGAGGCCCTGCGCGGTCCGGTCCGCGTGCTCGCGGGCGCCGGGACCGGCAAGACCCGGGCGATCACCCACCGCATCGCCCACGGCGTCGCGACGGGTGTCTACGCCCCCACCGAGGTCCTCGCGGTCACGTTCACCACGCGCGCGGCGGGTGAGATGCGCGGCCGGCTCCGGGTGCTCGGCGCCGGGGGAGTGCAGGCCCGGACGTTCCACTCCGCGGCCCTGCGCCAGCTGCGCTACTTCTGGCCGAACGTCTACGGCACCGAGCTGCCCACGCTGATCGAGTCCAAGATCGGCCTGCTGGCGAGCGCGGCGCGGCGCCAGCGCCTGAGCACCGACCAGGCACTGCTGCGCGACCTCGCCTCCGAGGTCGAGTGGTCCAAGGTCAGCAACGTCCACCCGGACGACTACGCCCGGATCGCCACGGCGCGCGGCCGCTCGGTCACGGGGCAGGACCCCGAGACCGTGGCCCGCGTGTTCGGCAGCTACGAGGAGGCCAAGCGCGGCCAGGGCCGGATGGCCATGGAGGACGTCCTGCTCCTCACCGCGGGCATGCTCGCCGAGGACGAGCGGGTCGCCGCGCAGGTCCGCCGGCAGTACAAATGGTTCGTCGTCGACGAGTTCCAGGACGTCTCGCCGATCCAGTGGGCCCTGCTCGACCTCTGGCTGGGCGGTCGCGACGAGCTGTGCGTGGTCGGGGACCCGGCCCAGACCATCTACTCCTTCGCCGGCGCCAACTCCACCTACCTGCGTGACTTCGCGAAGAAGTTCCCCAACGCCGCCTCGGTCGAGCTGGTGCGCAACTACCGCTCCAGCCCCGAGATCGTCACCGCCGCCAACGGCCTGCTGGCCGGCTCCGAGAGCCGCGGCGTCGAGCTGCGTGCCCAGCGGCCGTCGGGTCCCGAGGTGACGTTCACGGCCCTGCCCGACGAGGTCGCCGAGGCCGAGCACGTGGCCGCCAGGATCGGCAAGCTGCGCGACCAGGGCCGCTCGCTCGGCGAGGTCGCCGTGCTGTTCCGGATCAACGCCCAGTCCGAGGCCTACGAGGACGCGCTGTCCAGCCGCGGCATCCCCTACGTCATCCGCGGCGCGGCCCGGTTCTTCGACCGCCCCGAGGTGCGCGAGGCGGTGACCCGGCTGCGCGGCGCCGCGCGCTCGGGCGAGGGCGACGAGTTCCTCGAGACCGTCCACGGCACCCTGTCCGGCATGGGCTGGACGAGCCAGGCGCCCACCAGCCGCGGCCAGACCCGCGACCGGTGGGAGTCGTGGCAGGCGCTGATCGACCAGGCCACGGCGTTCGCGAAGACCCCCGGGTCGACGCTGGGGGACTTCGTCGACGACCTTGACCGCCGTGCCTCCGAGCAGCACGCCCCGGTCGCCGACGGCGTCACGCTGGCGACGTTCCACGCCGCCAAGGGCCTCGAGTGGGACTCGGTCTTCCTGTGCGGCCTCCAGGACGGGACGCTCCCGATCACCTACGCCGACACGCCGGCCGCGGTCGAGGAGGAGCGCCGGCTCCTCTACGTCGGCATGACCCGGGCCCGCGTCGACCTCGCGCTGTCCTGGTCGCTCGCCCGCAACCCCGGCGGCCGCGCCTCGCGCAAGCCCTCGCGCTTCCTCGACGCACTGCTGCCCGACGACCACGTGGCGCCACAGGCCCCCACCCGCAACCGCAAGGTCGCCAACTGCCGCGAGTGCGGCAAGCCGCTCGCGACCGGTGCGGAGAAGAAGCGCGGGCGCTGCTCCGCCTGCCCCGCGTCCTACGACGAGGCGCTGTTCGACCGGCTGCGCGAGTGGCGCAAGGAGCGCGCGGGGGAGGAGAGCGTGCCGGCGTTCGTCATCTTCACCGACGCGACCCTGCAGCTGATCGCCGAGCGGAAGCCCGCCAACCCCCAGGCCCTGCTGAGCATCAACGGCATCGGCCAGTCCAAGCTCGACAAGTACGGCGACGACGTCCTCGCGCTGCTCGGCTGAGGCGAAATCCAGAAAAATCGAGAAATAGTCAGTAAATCGTTTGCCCATTACAGAGAGCACACGATAGTTTTCCGTCATCGCATACCGCGCACCACGATCCTGACAAGATCGGCGCCCGAAGAACCGAAGGAGGTGGCTCACATGATCAGCATCAACAACCAGATGGCGGCTCAGATCCCGTCCGGCTTCGGCATGCCCATTTCCGGCCACGCCTTCGGCTCGACGAACCTGCGCTCCGTCAACCCGTGCGCCGCCGGCACCGCCGCGTCCGCTCGCGACCGCAAGGTCGTCACGGATGCCACCACGGGCTACTTCCCGGGGACCTCTGCCTGGAGACCACCGAACTGCTGAGAACCATCAGCATCGGCGCCTCCAGGCCGCGGAACCCACACCGGGATCCGCGGCCTTTCTGTTTGTCCCGCACCAAGCGATAGGTCAACCAAGGAGGTGAATACATGACCATCAGCGTTCTCGACCGCACCGATGGGGCAGCCCAGGAGAGCAACCAGCCGACCCTGGGGATGCTGCACGACCAGGCCGGCCAGGTGCCCGACGAGCTGCTGCCCTGCCGGGTGAACAACCCGGAGCTGTGGTTCGCCGAGTCTCCCGCCGACGTGGAGTTCGCCAAGGTGCTGTGCCAGGACTGTCCGGTCCAGGCTCTCTGCCTCGACGGCGCTCTCGAGCGGCGCGAGCCCTGGGGTGTCTGGGGCGGTGAGCTGTTCCTCCAGGGAGCAGTGATCCCCCGCAAGAGGCCCCGTGGCCGACCCCGCAAGAACGAAGTGGCCGCGTAGTCGTCCTCGTCCCATCACCGAAAGCAGTCCCGATCACATCCATGAACACGAACCAGAACCGGAGCACAGAGATGAACGTCTTGCATGAAGAGCTGGCCCACGCGCAGATGTCCGCGCGCCTGGGAGAGGCGCGCGCGTTGCGACAGGGCCACTACCTGGCCCGTTCCCGCCGCTTGAGCCGCAAGGCCGAGCTGGCTGCGCAGCAGGCACGCCTTGCCCTCGCCCGCGCGCTGTAGGGGAACGACGAGCGCCTCCTCCCCAGGAGTGGCAATCGTCCGACACCCGCACGCAGGCCCCGGAGAGCCGGGTACGACGAGCCGTCGTACCCGGCTCTTTCCATGCCCGGGCGCTAGCCTGACGAGATGACCACCTGCGACTTCTGCGGCCGCCAGGAGCGTGACGAGTCGGCGACCCTGACCTGGACGACCTCCGTCGAGAACGGCCGCAAGCGGATCTACTGCGACACCTGTTCGCGCCAGCACCTGCGCGCGATGGAGGGGAAGCTCGACAGCGAGTTCTGGTGACTCAGCCGGCCGCGAGCCCCTCGCCCCACGAGCACCCGCAGTGCGGGTGCCGCGGCCACCGCCGCCGGACCAGCCCGAGGTCCGGGCCCAGCTCCACCGACGTCGACCAGGTGGCGGGCTGGTCGCCGTCGACGAAGCTCACCAGGTCCCGCACCGCCCACGCGACGGCCATCGCCAGCAGCGCCGGGTCCCGCGGCTCGGCGCCGGAGTGCGGCGCCGCCTGAGCGCACTGCTCGACCACGGTCGCCCGCCGCGGGTCGGACTCGCCCCGCTGGGCGTCCACGCAGCGCAGGCACGCGGTCAGCCCGGGCACCACGAACGGGCCGACGGTCACGCCGCCATGCCCACCGATGACGACCAGGTGCGGCCGTCCGGCGCGGACCACCCGGTCCAGCGTGTCGCGTCGCAGCTCCCCGCCGCTGACCACGAGCAGCACGTCGGCATCCGCGGCAGCGTGGGACGATCCCGCCCCGGACGCCCGCAGCAGCCGCGTCACGGACTGACGGTGCTCCTCGGGCGCGTCGACCCCGATCACGGCTGCTGCCCGCGCAGCCAGGCGGCGCGGCGCGTCCGCGCCGAACTGCGCGAAGGCCGCGGCCACCGCCGACCGGTCCGCCCCGGTGGCGAGCGCGTCATCCAGGTCGGCCCCGGCCACGACGAGCTCGTGCGCCAGGAGGTCGGCCAGGAAGCGGCGTCCGGCCGGCGTGTCCGGCTCGGGCGATCGACCCCGTCCGAGATCGTCGGCCACCCGGCGTACGTCGGGCTCGTCGGGGGCGACCAGCCGATGCGGTGGGTCGATGCCGACCTGCAGGTGTCGGTCGTCGCGGCGTACGACGCGCAGCCCGGGCCGCAGGACCAGCCGCGCGGGCACTGGGTGGGGGAGCCGGGTGGCGGGTGGGTCGTCGAACATGACCGGCACCCTGACACAGCCGCTGGGCTCCGGGGGGAGTCATCCACAGGCCCCGGAGGCGGGCTCGCGATCAGCCCCGAAATGCCGACAGCGGCGCCGTCCGGTCGATGACCGGGCGACGCCGCCGTACCAAGCTCGTGGGGGCGATTACGCCTTGCCGAGGATGCGGTTGAGGTTCGTGCTGCAAACGGGGCACACGGCCTTGGCCATGCGGGTGCCCTTGTCGTTCACGCGGACCTCGCCCTCAGCTTCGCGCTTCTCCTTGCACTTCACGCAGTAGAACTCGCCGCTCCAGGTCTCCGCCATGACGGCCTCCTTGCCTAATGAATTACTTCGGTCGTCGCGACGGGGATATAGGGAAGCCCGTCGGAAGTTCAGCGGCGGGTGCCGCCGAGCCGCCTCGACCCTACGACACTCACGCTCAGAGTCGCAGCAGGCACACCGGACGGGTGAAACCGATCACGGCGCGCCGGAGCGACGCTCAGTACCGTGTGCCCATGCCTGAACCCACCCCCGAAGCCCCCCAGCACCTGCGCATCGAACGTCCCTCGGACGG
>DASTUX010000121.1:0-7534 GCA_035759395.1 Nocardioides sp. | reverse complement strand
GTACGTCGTCGCACCGGTATCGCCGCGGTCACCGCCGGGGCCGGGTTCTTCGCGGGGCAGGCGGGGGAGCTCGTGCTGGGCTCGCCGTCCGACCTCGTCGACATCGGGTTCGTCCTGCTCGTCGGCATCGGCTTCGCCGGGCTCGCCCTCGCCCTGTGGGACCTGCGGGCGGTGGTCGTGGCGCCGACGAGCGCCCGGGTCGGACTGTGGATGGCGATGACGGGAGCCGTGGTGCTCCTGCTCTTCGCGGTCCAGGTGCTCGTCGTCCAGGCGCGCACCGGCGACGTGCCCCAGAGCTTCCAGCTGTTCGCGCTCGGCTTCCTCCTCGTGCTGATGGGCCAGGTCATGTTCGCCCCCGGCCTCCTCGGGACCGACCTGAGCCGGGCCTGGCCCCTGCCGGTCATCGCGACCCTGGGCCTCCTGGTCGGGCTCGGCCTCGACGTCGATCCCGTCCACGACCTCGGCCTGCTCGCCTTCGAGGGAGCGTGGATCGGCTTCGGGGTCCTGCTCCTGCGTGGCGTGCCCGCGCAGCCCGTCGCCCACCGGCCCGGGCCGGCCTGATCTCGATCCGCCGGCGAGCGGCGTCGCCGAAACCGGTGACAGGGTTTCCCCGCGGGAGCACAATTGAGCCATGCCCACCGCGCGCCCGCTGCCGGAGACGGGGTCGATCTTCCTCGACGCCCGCGGAGGCGACCGCGCCCTGCGCGTCTCGTGGCACCACGAGGCCGGTCTGGTCGTGCTGTCGCTGTGGCGCGAGAACGTCTGTGCCGGGTCGTTCCGGCTGACGATCGAGGAGGTGCCCGAGCTGATCGACCTGCTCCGCGCCGGCCTCGACAAGACGTACGACGTCGCCACCAGCCGGCACCGCGTCACGGGCGCGCACGGCCAGCTGGCCAACGGCGCCTGACCCGGCGACCTCCCTCCCGGGCGCGCCACGCCCCGAAATCTACGGATCCGGTTAGATTCGCCGATACGGTCCTCGAGTGGACCCGATCCGGAACCCCTATGCGCCCGGCGCCGGCCAGCGCCCGCCCGAGCTCGCCGGCCGCGACGAGCAGCTCCGGGCCTTCGACGTCGTGCTCGAGCGCGTGGCCCGCGGCCGACCCGAGCGCAGCCTCGTCCTGACCGGGCTGCGCGGCGTGGGCAAGACCGTGCTCCTCAACGCGCTGCGTTCCTCGGCGGTCCGGCGCCACTGGGGGACCGGGAAGATGGAGGCCCGCCCCGACCAGCGGTTGCGCCGCCCGCTCTCCAGCGCGCTCCATCAGGCGGTCCGCGAGCTCGGCCACCCCAAGTCCGAGGACGTGGACCACGTCCTCGGTGTGATCCGCTCCTTCGCCCAGCGCGAGGCGGGGCCGGCCGCCAAGCTCCGCGACCAGTGGAGCCCCGGCATCGACGCACCGGCCGTCCGCGGCCGCGCCGACTCCGGCGACATCGAGATCGACCTGGTCGAGCTGCTGACCGACGTGGGCGGACTGGCCGGCGACGTCGGCAAGGGGATCGCGGTCTTCATCGACGAGATGCAGGACCTCGGGCCCGACGACGTCTCGGCCATGTGCGCCGCCTGCCACGAGATCAGCCAGTCCGGCCTGCCCGTGATCGTCGTGGGTGCGGGGCTGCCGCACCTGCCCGCGGTCCTCTCCGCGAGCAAGTCCTACTCCGAGCGGCTCTTCCGCTACCAGCGGATCGACCGGCTGGCCCGCGACGCCGCGGACCGCGCCCTCAGTGCGCCCGCCGAGGACGAGGAGGCGGCGTACACGCAGGACGCGCTGGAGGCGATGTACGCCGCGACCGGCGGCTACCCGTACTTCATCCAGGCCTACGGCAAGGTCGTGTGGGACCTCGCCCCCTCGTCGCCGATCACGGCCGAGGACGTGGCGGTCGCGGCACCGGAGGCCGAGAGCGAGCTCGCGGTGGGCTTCTTCGGGAGTCGCTTCGAGCGGGCGACGCCCGGCGAGCGGGACTACCTGCGGGCGATGGCCGACGCCGCCGTGGCGATCGCCGATCGGGGGGAGGAGCCGCTGGACGACATCCAGAGCGTCCCGACCTCGGACGTGGCGGCCGCCCTGGACAAGAAGCCCCAGTCGCTCTCACCCGCGCGCGACTCGCTGCTCAAGAAGGGGCTGATCTACTCCGGCGAGCGTGGCCGGATCGCGTTCACCGTCCCGCACTTCGGTCGCTACCTGCGCGAGCACGCCTGAGGACGGCCGAGGTCAGGTCGCTGCCTGGAGCAGGATGTCGTCGGCGGTCCGGCCCACCTCGGCGAAACCGAGCCGCTCGTAGAGCCTGCGGGCGGCCGGGTTGTCGGTCTCTACCCGGACCTGCGCGGGCAGTCCCGCGGCACGGGCGTCGCCGAGGAACTGGTCGATGAGGTGGGTGCCGAGGCCACGCCCCTGGTGGGCCGGCAGCAGCTGGATGCCCGCCAGCTCCCAGTGGTCCGGCGCCCGGACGATGCGCAGCCGTCCGGCCCGCTCGCCGTCGACCTCGATCACGTACGTCGTGCTGTGCTCGACCGTCCCGGCCACCTGCTCGCGGGTCCACTCGGCGAACCCGGCGCGGTACCCCGCCTCGTCGAACCCGTCGGGAAGCCGGCCCTGCGAACGGGTCGCGACCACGACGACGTCGGTCAGGAAGCTCACGTCGGCGTCCGTCGCCGGTCGGACGTGGAGCGAGGGATGGGGTCCGACGGGAGGCATGGTCACCTGTGGGACCGTACGGCGCGAGTGGCCCCGGCACACCACCTATTCAGGTTGAATGCGTCCATGAGGATTGTCCAGATCGCCCAGCACGCCGACGACCTCGAGCGTGCCACCGCGTTCTACACCGACCTGCTCGGCCGGCCCCCGGTGGCGACGTACGACCCGCCCGGGCTGGTCTTCTTCGACCTCGACGGCCTGCGGCTGCTCGTCGACCGGGGCGCGCCGAGCGCGCTGCACTACCTCGAGGTCGCCGACATCGACGCGACCGTCGAGCGGCTCCGGGCCGCCGGGGTGACGATCGAGGGCGAGCCGCATGTGATCTTCGGCCACGACGACGACACTCTCGGTCCCGCGGGGACCGACGAGTGGATGGCCTTCGTCCGGGACAGCGAGGGAAATCTCCTGGGACTCGTCGAGCAGCGTTCACGGGCCTGACACCCGGACCGGCAACAATGGCGGCATGAGGCCCCAGGTCGTCGCCCACCGGGGTGCCAGCCACGAGAACGCCGAGCACACGCTGCGGGCCTACATCGCGGCCCTCGACGCCGGCGCCGACGCGCTGGAGTGCGACGTCCGGCTCACCGCCGACGGCCACCTGGTCTGCGTCCACGACCGCGACCTCCGGCGTACGGCGAGCAGCCGCGGCATCATCTCGACGATGGAGCTGGCCGAGCTCGACCAGCTGGACTTCGCCTCCTGGAAGCACCCGTGGGCGGACCTGGACGACGAGGCGCCCGAGGTCGACGCCGACCTCGACAAGGTGCTGACGCTGCGCAAGCTCCTCGAGACCGTGGCCGACTACCACCGCCGGGTCGAGGTCGCGATCGAGACCAAGCACCCCACCCGGTTCGGGGGCCTGGTCGAGCGACGGGTCGTGGACATGCTGCGCGACTTCGGCTGGGACGGCCCCGGGTCGCCCGCGAGGGTGATGAGCTTCTCGTGGACGGCCCTGCAGCGCGTGGAGCGGATGGCGCCCGGTCTGCCGCTGGTGATCCTCGTGGAGCGCGCGCACCACTGGCCGATGCTGCGCCGGGTGATCGGCCCCGACTGGATCGTCGGTCCGGGCGTCACCGAGCTGCGCGAGCACCCCAAGCTGGGCCACAAGATCGCCAAGCGGGGCCACGAGCTGCACGTCTGGACCGTGAACACCCCGGCCGACCTGGAGCTGTGCCTCGAGCTCGGCGCGACGGCCCTCATCAGCGACCGACCGGCGTACCTGCTGGAGTTGCTCGACGTATAGGTTCCGGGTCATGGGAAAGAGCTCTCGTACCAAGACCCGTGACCAGGCAAGCAACACCGGATCGGCCGCCGGTGGCGTCGGTCCCCGCCAGCCCTGCCCGTGCGGCTCGGGGCGGCGCTACAAGGCCTGCCACGGCGCCGCCGGGGGCGCGCCCGACGTGTTCGTGAACCGCCCGTTCGAGGGACTGCCGTCGGAGTGCGACATCGTCGCGCTGCGCGAGCTGGTGCCGGCCGCGACCGCGCCGCTCACGCTGAAGGACTCGGACCGGACCGTCCAGCTGTGCTCGCTGCTGCCGATGGCGGCGCCCGCGATGGTCCGCGACAGTGGGGAGATCTGGCTCGGGCTCCAGGTCCAGCACAACTTCGGTGACCCCGCCCGCGACCTCGGCGCCGTGCTGCTGAAGGCGCTCGAGGCCGAGCCCGGCATCGTCGGCCTGACCGACGCGCCGGGTGAGGGCCCGCGCCTGCAGGACCTGGTCACCGGCGACACCCTGGCCGTCACCGTCCACGACGGCTTCGACTATTGGATCGCCGACGTCGAGGACAAGGAGGGCATGGCCGCCGCGCTCGAGCAGGCGAACGCCGCCGCAAGCCCGACCGCCCGGCTGACCAGCGTCGAGGCTGCGTACTGGACCAATGTCGGCACCAAGGAGCACCTGCGCTGGGTGATGCCCGAGCCCGAGGACGAGCTGCTCGACGCGCTGGCGCGCCTGCACGCCGCCGGCAAGGACGACATCGTGCCGGGCTCCCGGTTCGTGGGCATGTTCCGTGCGCACGGTCTGCTCGCCCCGGTCTGGGACCTGCCCCTCGGCACCGGTCCTGAGCCGCTCGAGGAGCCTGCAGAGCGGTTCGCGGCCGACCTCGCGCGGGCCCTGGCGGACGACTCCGACCTGACCACCGAGCAGCGCTCGGCCCGCTCGGGCCTCGCCAACCGCCAGGTCACGTTGAGGTAGTTGCGTTACATGTGGTGGGTCACGTCACAATCCCCCACTTGGTGGTTGTGCGGTTCCCTACCGTCCCGTAGATTTTGAGATGCCCGGTCGTTGTCGTGTCCCCCGTCGACAACGGCCGGGCTTCTACGTTTCCGGCTCCGGTGCCGTCGAGACGGTGTGCGCTCAGCGCGCCCGGCGGAGCACCCAGGGCTGCAGGCGCGAGTAGCCCTTGACCGGTGTCCGGCGCGTGCGCCGGAAGCGGTACGGCGATCCGTCCGACTCGCCGTCCGTGTCGGCCTCGTCGTCGCCGGTGTCGCTTCGCCCCGAGAGCACTTCGTAGGCGCCGGTGTCCACCAGCACCGCCCCCGGACGGGCCACGGACGTCAGCCTGGCGGCGATGTTCACCACCGGCCCGAAGACGTCGCCGAGGCGGCTGACCACCTCGCCGTACGCCAGGCCGGCGCGCACGTTCGGGAACGGGTCGTCGTCGTCCGCGCCGCGCTCGGTCATCAGCAGCGCGATCTCGGCGGCCGCGGCCGGATCGTCGGCGGCGAAGAGCACCTCGTCACCGATCGTCTTGATGATCCGGCCGCCGTGGTCGACGACGATGCCGGTCGCGACGTCCTCGAAGTTCTCCAGCCAGGCGACGAGCTCGGTCTCGTCGAGGTTCTTGCTCCGGGAGGTGTAGCCGACGATGTCCACGAACCCCACAGTGAGGCTCGTCGTCGCGGACCCGGCGGAGGCCACGGTCAGCAGCCGGCTCGCGGCGCTCGCCAGGTGGCGGCGCCAGATGTAGGTCTGCAGGGACTCGACGTGCGGCAGCACCGAGGCGGCAACCTGGGCGAGGCCCGCCTGCGGGTCGGGTGCCGACATCGCCACGTCGGCCAGCAGGTTGGTCTCCCACTCGGCCAGGCGGGCGAAGCTGCGTCCCCAGGTGCGCACCAGCGCGGACTGCGAGTCCGGGCTCAGGATGCCCATCCGCATCAGGTCCTGGGTCATCGTGAGCGCCGTGACGTCGGCCTCGGTGAACGCCACCGCGTCGTCGGTCTGGTTGGGGAAGCCCAGCAGCCGCCAGAGCTGCTCGGCCACCTCGAGCGGCACTCCCGCGCGTTCGGCGACCTCGACCCGGGTCAGGCTCGGGGCGTCACCCAGCAGGAAGCCCTCGATCGTCTCCAGGACGCCGGCGAGGTCCGACTGCTCCGGCTCGACGCCGGGTACCTCGTCGGCCGGAGGCGTCACTCAGGCCTTTCCGAGCCGCTCGTCGGCAGCGGACGTGAGGGCGTCCCGGAAGGCCGGGATCTCCTCGCAGAGCCGGCGTACCGCCTCGGCGGTGAAGTGGATCAGCTCCAGCGGCGTGACCGCCACGATCGTCGCCGTCCTCAGCGAGGAGTTCACGATCGCCGCCTCGCCGACGATGTCGCCCTCGCCGAGCCGGGCGATCTCCTCGTTGTTGCGCCGCACCGAGACGGTGCCCGACAGCACGATGTAGGCCTTGTCCGCCGGGGTCTTCTCCCAGATCGGCGACCAGCCCTCCGGCACCTTGACGGCGGTTCCGGCCGCGCTGATCCGGGCCACCTCCTGCGGGGTGAACGTGTCGAAGAACGAGACAGACATGCTGTTGCCTTTCGCAGTCGTTGCTCCCCGACCGGATACTTCCCGACCGCGGGAGGCGTGTCCAGCGGCCCCGGCTGTGACTCGGGACTCGGTGGCTAGGCCCGGTTGATCGGACAGCTCATGCAGCGCGGCCCGCCACGGCCCGAGCCGAGCTCCGAGCCGGCGATCCGGACGACCTCGATCCCGGCCTCCTCGAGCCGGTCGTTGGTCTCGTTGTTGCGCTCGTAGGCGACCGCCACGCGCGGCGCCAGCGCCAGCGTGTTGTTGCCGTCGTCCCACTGCTCGCGCTCCGCGGTGACCGGGTCGAGGCCGGTGTCGATCTGGTGGAGGGTGTCGATCTCCATCGCCTTGGCGGCCGCCACCAGGAACGGTTCGGCGTCCGCCACGTTCAGCACCAGCGCGGCGTCGTTCTCGCCCCGGTGGGACGCGGTGACGGCGTAGGCCATCAGCGAGTCGGCGACGTTGGGGTACATCACGATCTTGTCGACGTCGACCATCGTGCACACGGTGTCGAGGTGCATCGTCGCCCGCTCCTGGGCGATCGGCACGGCCAGGACGGTGTGGGCGAGGTCGGCGTTGAACACCTGGCGGGCGAGGCGCTCGACGCCGGCGGGCGTCGTACGCTCCCCGACGCCGACGGCGATGACGCCCGGCGCGAGCAGGAGTACGTCGCCCCCCTCGACGTGCTCGTGGTGCCAGCCGTGGATCTTGCGGGTGCCCTTGAATCGCGGGTGCTCGGTGTAGATCAGCTCGGTCAGCTGCGTCTCGCGGGCGCGTGCAGGCATCGCCAGCGAGGTGATCGCCACCCGGTCGCGGATCCAGACGCTGGAGTCGCGGGTGAAGAGCAGGTTGGGCAGCGGGTCGATCAGGAAGTCGTCGCTCGCGAAGAGTGAGGTGACCAGGCCGAAACCGCCGCGGACCTCGTCGTTGCGGATGCCGGCGGTGAGGTGGCCGGTCAGCTCCTCGGGACTGGCGTCGCGCAGCGCGTGCGCGAGGTAGGTGCGCAGGGTGTCGCCGAGGTGGAGACCCGACAGCGCGGTGGTGATCGCGTGG
>DASTUX010000120.1:0-3213 GCA_035759395.1 Nocardioides sp. | reverse complement strand
GATCCGGCCGGCGCGGGTCGCGACCAGGAGGCCGGCCATGCCGTACTCCTGCGTGATCCCGTTGCCGCCGTGGGTCTGCACGGCCCGGTCGGCGGCGTCGCAGGCAGCCTCGGCGGCGGCGTACTTCGCCATGTTGGCGGCCTCGCCCGCGCCCATGTCGTCGCCGGCGTCGTAGAGCGCCGCCGCCTTCTGGGTCATCAGGCGGGCCATCTCGATCTCGATCTTCGACTGGGCCAGCGGGTGGGCGATCGCCTGGTGGCTGCCGATCGCGTCCTTGAAGACCGTGCGCTCCTTGGCGTACGCCGTCGCCTTGTCGAGGGCGAACCGCGCGAGGCCGGTCGAGAAGGAAGCGGCCATGATCCGCTCCGGGTTGAGCCCGGCGAAGAGCTGCACCAGGCCGGCGTCCTCGTCGCCGACCAGCGCGTCGGCGGGCAGACGGACGTCGTCGATGAAGACCTGGAACTGCAGTTCGGGGCTGACGATCTCCATCGGGATCGGCTTGTACTCGAACCCCGCGGCGTCGGTCGGGACCACGAAGAGGCAGGGCTTGAGCTTGCCGGTCTTCGCGTCCTCGGTGCGGGCCACGACGAGCACGTTGTCGGCCTCGTCGACGCCGGAGATGTAGATCTTGCGACCGTTCAGCACCCACTCGTCGCCGTCGCGGCGACCGGTCGTGGTGATGTTGTGGGAGTTGGTGCCGGCGTCGGGCTCGGTGATCGCGAAGGCCATCGTGGCGGTGCCGTCGGCGATGCCGGGCAGCCACTTCTTCTTCTGGTCCTCGGTGCCGTAGCGACTGATCACCGTGCCGCAGATCGCGGGGCTGACCACCATCATCAGCAGCGGGCAGCCCTGGGCGGCCAGCTCCTCGCAGACCGCCGCGATGTCGCCGATGCCGCCACCACCGCCGCCGTACTCCTCGGGGATGTTGATGCCGAGGTAGCCGTTCTTGCCGATCTCCAGCCAGAGATCCGTGGTCTTGCCGCCCTCGCGGGCCTGCTTGGTGAAGTACTCGCGGCCGTAGTTCTTCGCGAGCTTCGCCACCTCCCTGCGCAGCGTCTGGCGCTCGTCGGACTCGGTGAATGCGATCTGGGTCATGCCTGCTCCTCGTCGGTCGAGCTGCTGTCGTCGTCGGTCGAGACCACGGCGAGAACCTCGCCCGCGGCGACCTGGGTTCCGGGTTTCACGTCGATCTCGGTGACCACGCCGGCGTGCGGCGCGCTCACGGTGTGCTGCATCTTCATCGCCTCGAGCACCAGCACGGGCTGGCCGGCCTCCACCGCCGCGCCGACCTCGACGGCCACGCTGACGACGGTCCCGGGCATCGGCGCGAGCAGGGACCCGCTCGCCACCGCGTCGGCCGGGTCGGTGAACCGGGGCACCCGGGTCAGCCGCACGTGGCCGTGCGGGGAGTCGACGTCGACCGCGTCCCCGGTGACCGCCACGTCGTACGCCGTCCGCACGCCGTCGGCCTCCAGCGTCACGGCCGCCGGTGCCACCGCGACGACCTCGAACCCGTCCACGACGTAGCCGTCCCGGCCGCCGAACCACTCCACCCGCACGTCCCCGTCGAACTCGGTGACCTGGGGCTGCGAGACGACGTTGCGCCAGGCGACCGGGATGCCGCGCTGGACCGTCCTGGCCTGCCCGGCCCGCTCGGCGAGGGCGATCGCCGCAGCGACCGGAGCTCCCGGATCGGTGACGTCGCCCGCCGACAGCACGTCGGTGCGGTCGAAGAAGTCCGTGCTGACGTCGCCCTCGACGAACTCGCGGGACTGCAGGATGCGGACCAGCAGGTCGCGGTTGGTCACCAGCCCGTGGATCCTGGCCCGGCTCAACGCGTGTGCCAGCTTGCGCGCCGCCTGCCGCCGGGTCGGGGCGTGGGCGATCACCTTGGCCAGCATCGCGTCGTAGTGCGTGGAGACGTCGGTGCCGCTCTCGAAGCCGGAGTCGACGCGGATCCCGTCGGTCACGGGGATCTCGAACGTGGTCAGCAGACCGCTCTGCGGCTGCCAGTCCGTCGTGGGGTCCTCCGCATAGAGACGGACCTCGATCGCGTGACCGTCGGGCTGGGACGCGGCACCGGACGGGTCCTCGCTTCGACGCTCGATCTCGGCGAGCACCAGGTCGCTGAACCCGTGCCCCTCGGCCACGTCCAGCTGCATCGCCACGAGGTCGACACCGAAGACGGCCTCGGTCACGGGGTGCTCGACCTGGAGCCGGGTGTTCATCTCGAGGAAGTAGAACCGGTCCTGGTCGGCATCGAGGAGGAACTCCACGGTGCCTGCGCCCCAGTAGTCGATGCTCGCGGCCGCTTGCCGGGCCGCCTCGTGCATCGCCTCCCGCAGGCGCGGGTCCGGGAGCGCCGGCGCGGGCGCCTCCTCCACCACCTTCTGGTGTCGGCGCTGGATCGAGCAGTCGCGTTCGCCGAGCACCAGGACTCCGTCGCGGGTGCCGACGACCTGCACCTCGACGTGGCGGCTCCGCTCGACGTACGGCTCGACGAAGACGGTGCCGTCACCGAACGCCGACTCTGCCTCGGCGGTGGCCTTCTCGATCTCACCGGGGAGGTCGGCGAGCGAGCGCACGATCCGCATGCCGCGCCCGCCACCGCCGGCCGAGGCCTTGACCAGCAGTGGGAGGTCGGCCTCGGTCGCGGTCTCGACGGTGTGGTTGGACAGGACCGGTACGCCGGCTGCCTCCATCAGCAGCTTGCTCTCGACCTTGGAGCCCATCTGCTCGATGGTCTCGGGTCGCGGGCCGACCCAGGTCAGCCCGGCATCGATCACGGCCCGGGCGAAGTCGGCGTTCTCGGAGAGGAAGCCGTAGCCGGGGTGGATCGCGTCCGCGCCCGACCTCCGGGCGGCCTCGAGCACCAGGTCGGCCCGCAGGTACGTCTCCCCCGGGGCGTTGCCCGGCAGGTGCACCGCGTGGTCGGCCTCGCGCACGAACGGCAGCGCGGCGTCGGCGTCGGAGTGGATCGCGACGGTCTCGATGCCGAGCCGGCGGCACGTCGCGAAGACGCGGCTGGCGATCTCGCCGCGGTTCGCGACGAGCAGGCGGTTGATGGGCCGTGTGCCGATGGTCGTCATCGCCGTCACATCCTGAAGACGCCGAAGCGGTCCGTGCCGCTGAACGCCTGGTTGTCGATCACGGACAGGCAGATGCCCAGGACGGTGCGGGTGTCCCGCGGGTCGATGACGCCGTCGTCGTAGA
>DASTUX010000119.1:0-2860 GCA_035759395.1 Nocardioides sp. | reverse complement strand
CTCGTCGCGAGGTCGACGACACGAACCGCGTCCGGAAATGCGGCCGCCAGTCGAGTGCCCTTCGAGTCGAACGACGGCCCCCATACGCCGAGGTCGTGCTCGCCGCGACTTCCTGGGGTCCGGATCACCAGCAGGTCCTTGCCCGTGTCTGTGGCCCAGAGCCGGAGCGTGCCGTCGTCTCCGCTCGTCGCGAGCATCGAGCCGTCCTCGCTGAAGGCGACGTCGTTGACGTCGTCGCGGTGACCGCGGAACGAGTGGATCGACTTGCCCGTGGCGGCGTCACGGATGTCGACAATCCCCGACTCCTCGGGGCCCTCGGTCGCGAACATGGTCCCGTCCGGGCTCCAGTCCAGTCCTCCGCCGACCCCGGGCACACGGAGTACGACGCGGGACGCGGTGACCGCGCGGTGCAGGGCCTCGAAAGCTTCGGGCAACGCACCCCCGTGCAACCGGGTCTCCTCCACCGCGGCCAGGGCGAGCAGGATGCTTCGCTCCGGGTCGTCGGGAAGGCTCACCACCGCGGCAGCCGCGAGCTCTCGGGCGGTCGCCACCCGTCTCTCCTGATCGGCCTCGCGTCGCTGGTCGAGGGCGATGAATCCGCCGACGAGCGCCACGACGAGCGCGACTGCGATGGCCCCGCGTTGCACCCGCAGCCGACGGTTGTCCCGCGCCTGGCGGGCGATCCGCTCCCTCTCCTCGCGCCACTCGCGGTCGCGCACCTGCTTGCTGGTCTCGAGGAACTCTCGCTCCGGCTCAGGCAGGTCGAGCTGGTGCAGTCCTGCGTCGTCCAGGGTCACGTCGAGCCGGGCACCGCGGTAGAGGGCCCCGGGATCGCGGCCCAGGTCGAGCCAGGTGGCCGCCGCCTCGCGCAGGCGTCCGAGCGCCAGGATCGCCTCGCGGTCCTCCTCGATCCAGCCGCGCAGTCGTGGCCACTCGCGCAGCAGGGCCTCATGGGCGAGCTCGACGGTGGGCACGCGGGTTCGAGGATGACGGTCGAGCGTCAGCAGCCGCGCCTGCGCCCAGCGGTCGATCACCGTGTCGACCGCCCCGGCGGCACCGAGGCCCGACAGCTCGGTGCGGGCGGCGCGCCGCCGGGTGGGCTCTCCCTCGGCGCCGACGACGACCAGCCGCTCGAACATCCGCCGCATCGCGGCACGATCTCCGTCGTCCAGCGAGGAGTAGAGGCGTTCGGCTCGCGAGGCGATCGCCCCGCCGACACCCCCCAGCTCGCGGTACGCCGCGAGCTCGAGGAGTTTGGTGGGACTGCGTTCGGCCAGCTCGTACAGGGCGTACTGGAGCGATGGCAGCGCCGCCGCCTCGTCGACGACAGCGCTGACGAGCTCGGCCACCAGCGCCGGCTCGACCCGTCCACCGACCCGCTCCGCGGGCCCGACGATGGCCGCCTCGAGGTCGGCCGGCAGCATCGCCACCGAGGTCACCGTCGCGTCACTCACGGCGGTCCCCAGGGGTTGGAACGCAAGCGGTCGGTCGTAGAAGTCGGCGCGCAGGGTGGCCACCAACCGCAGCCGGCTGTCCGGTGCCAGCACCGCGTGCATCAGGCCGTTGAGGAACGCGCGCTGGTCCTGGCCACTCGCGAGGGTGAACAGCTCCTCCATCTGGTCGACGACCAGGAGCAGCTGCCCGTCCCCGGGGACGAGGCGACGGAGCACCCGATCGACGCCCGTCTCGTCCTCGGCCAGCCTGTCGGCCAGGCCCGAGGTCTCGACGACGGCGACGCGCCGGAGGCTCTCGGCCAGCTCCTTGAAGGGGGATGAGCCCGGGAGCATCGTCGTGACGAACCACCGCTGGGAGCCTGGGACGTCCCCGCGACGCACCCGCGGCAGGAGCCCGGCCCGCACGACACTGGACTTGCCGCTCCCGGATCCACCCACGACCAGCACGAGCCGACCTCGCAGGTCGTCGCTCCGGAGTCGGCCGAGGATCTCGTCGACCAGATCGGTCCGCCCGAAGAAATCTGCCGCGTCGGCCTCGTCGAAGGCGCGCAGGCCCTTGTACGGGTTCGGTGGCGCTGGTGCCGCGACGGGGTGCTCGCCCGTGAGCGCCGCGCCGAGCATCGCCACGAGGTCCGCCATCGGCGGACGACCGACCGTCGCCTGCCCCCGACCCAGGACCTCGGCGACCGCTCCTCCTTCGTGCGCCAGGCACGTCCGGACCAGCACGGCGAAGTCGTGCACGTCGTCGGCGAGCACCGGGGGCGGCTCCTCCGGGGCCAGCGTGAAACCGGCGAGATGGGCGTCGCCGGCCCCGTCGAAGAGCACGCTGTCCGGGCCGACCCGGCCGTGCACGATCCCGGCGTCGGCTGCCGCGGCCAGCGCCCCACCGACGCGGCTCACCAGCGCGGCCGCTGCAACATCGGTGAGCGGACCGTGCTCCAGCTGGTCGGCCAGCGTCCCGCCGTGCATCCGTCGCATCACGAGATAGGCGGCTCCCGGCTCCCGCCAGTAGTCGTGGATCGGCACGATCCCCGGGTGTCTGAGGGACGCGACTCGATGAGCGCGGGCCTCGAAGGAACGCACGAACTCGGGACTGTCCGCGATCTCTTCCCGGATCACCCTGATCAGGAAGTCGCGCTCGACACCGGGGAGCCGGGCGGCGTACACCGTGCCGTCGCGCCCCGTGCCGAGCCGTTCACCCAGGCGATATCCCCGCAGCGGGAGCCCGGCGGGCTCGGACAACATCAGCGCCGGATCGTGGTTGAGCACCCGCTGCTGGAGGGCGGCCAGGGACGGCGAGGGCTCGACACCCAGCTCCTCGACCAGCTCCTGACGGTAGTCGCCGTACACGCGGAGAGCGTCCGCCTGCCGTCCGGAGCGATACAGGGCGATCATCAGCTGCGCCC
>DASTUX010000118.1:0-13472 GCA_035759395.1 Nocardioides sp. | reverse complement strand
GAGGCAGGTCCCCAGCGTGCCGAGGACCGCGGCGGGGACAGCACCGAAGACCAGCACCACGGGCAGGACGTCGAAGAAGTCGTTCCACCGTCGCTGCTGCAGGGCGTCCACGACGGCCAGCTCCACGGCCAGGACGACCAGGCTGACCACGACGGACAGCGCGTAGCCGCGCATGCCGGGCGAACCCGGTCGGACCCTTCTCGTCGCCACCCCGGGAGCATGGCACGGTGCGCCGTCGGCTGATGGGATGATGCGTCTCGTGACGATCATCGCGGCGGCGGACGGTTCTGCGCTCGGCAACCCGGGCCCGGCGGGATGGGGCTGGTACGTCGACGACGGCTGCTGGGCCGCCGGCGGCTGGTCGCGGGGCACCAACAACAAGGCCGAGCTGACCGCCGTGCTCGACCTCCTCCAGCAGACCGCGCACCTCGACGAGGACCTGCTCGTCTACTGCGACAGCACCTACGTCATCAACTCGATCACCAAGTGGATGGCCGGCTGGAAGCGGCGCGGGTGGAAGAAGGGCGACGGCCAGCCCGTGCTGAACGTCGAGATCATGCAGGCCCTCGACGAGGCGATGACCGGTCGCAGCGTGAAGTTCGCCTGGGTCAAGGGCCACTCCGGACACCCGCTCAACGAGGCGGCGGACCGCCTGGCCAACGGCGCTGCCGCGTCGTGGAAGAGCGGTGCTGCTCCCGAGCCGGGACCGGGCATCGAGGGCGCCGTCACCGAGCACCCCGAGCAGCGCTCCACCCCGGTGTACGACGACGCGGACCTCTTCAGCTGAGCTGACTCTCGTCGGGCACCCGTCCCGGGAGGACACTGGGAGCGTCCGGACACGGGAGGAGCCATGACAGAGCCTGTCGCCGTCGACGCGCTGCTGGCGGAGGCCCGCCGCGGCCTCGACCGGGTGGACCCCGGGGCCCTGGCGGCCGAGGTCGCCGACGGCGCGCTGGTCGTGGACATCCGGCCGATCGAGCAGCGCCGGCGCGACGGCGAGATCCCGGGTGCGGTCACGATCGACCGGAACGTCCTCGAGTGGCGGCTCGACCCGACGTGCCCGCACCACATCCCGGAGGTGGCCGACGCCGACACCCGCATCGTCGTCGTGTGCAACGAGGGCTACGGCTCGAGCCTTGCCGCCGCGACCCTGCGCCGGCTGGGCCTGCACCGGGCCACCGATCTGAGCGGCGGGTTCCAGGCATGGGCGGAGGACAGGGCCCGCCGGGAGGGGGCGGCGTACGACGCGGGCGAGGCGTAGATAAGGTAAGGCTGTCCTAATCAACTGATGGATTGGTCCGAACCTGTGAGTCGTCGTTCCCTGTTGCTCATCTCCGTGGTCGCCGTGGTGGCCCTCGTCGCGGTGGCGGTCCCGCTCTACGACTGGCGCGCGAGCGTGTCGGACGCCAGCAGCTCCGCTGACGCGAGCGAGGGCTACGTGCAGAAGAACCTGGTGGCCAACTGGGAGGGCTACCGCCCCGAGATCGTGGAGCCCGAGCTGAAGAACGCCTGGGGCATCTCGATGCGCCCGGCGGGGGAGGGCGGTCACTTCTGGATCACCGCGAACGGCAGCGGCACGTCGTTCGAGTACATCGGCGACGTGCCCGGCACCCCGCTGGAGCAGGACGACCTGGAGGAGGTCGCGGTCCCCGGTCCCGGCGGCAAGCAGGGCACCCCCACCGGCACGGTCTTCAACGAGACGGGCACCGGCTTCCGGATCACCCAGGCAGACCCCGACGGGAAGATCTCCGCGCCCGCGAAGTTCCTCTTCAGCACCGACGAGGGCGTCGTCACGGCCTGGACCGAGCGGGAGAACGAGGACGGCTCCTTCGACCGGCCGACCCGCTCCCAGGTCGTCCTCGACCGCTCGAAGCAGGGGGACCAGTACTTCGGCATGGCCATCTCGCCGGACGACGACCGGGTCTACCTCGCGAACTTCGGTGAGAAGCCCGGCGTGGTCGTCCTCGACGACCGGTTCCGCGTGCGTCCGGGTGGATTCGC
The DNA here is from genome assembly GCA_035759395.1 of Nocardioides sp. GTDB lineage: Bacteria > Actinomycetota > Actinomycetes > Propionibacteriales > Nocardioidaceae > Nocardioides. The sequence goes on along the minus strand of DASTUX010000118.1, from coordinate 11,471 downwards.
CAACCCCTTCTCCGACGCCTACGCGCCGTTCAACGTGCAGACGGTGGGCGACTCGGTCTTCGTCGCCTACGCCGAGCAGGCCGGGCCGGGCGAGGAGGAGCCCGCCCCGGGACAGGGTCGGCTCGCCGAGTTCACCCCCGACGGCAAGCTCGTCACCACGTGGGACGGCGGGCGCTACCTCAACGCCCCCTGGGGAATCACCCGGGCCCCGGAGAGCGGGTTCGGGCCGCACAGCGGAAGCCTGCTGGTGTCCAACTTCGGCGACGGCACCGTGGCCGTGCTCGATCCCGAGACCCACGAGGCCGTGGACTTCCTGCGTGACCCCGACGGCAACCGCGTCGAGATCGACGGGATCTGGGGATTGGCCTTCGGCAACGGGGAGAGCCTCGGCATGGCCGACGCTCTCTACTTCGCCGCCGGGCCGGGACCCGAGGCCGACGGCCTGTTCGGGCGCATCACCTTCGGCGAGCGCGACCTGAGCTAGCCGCGCGGCCGGCGCGGTCGATGGCCCGAATGGGCCATCGACCATCCCGGCGTTTTCGCTAGCATCGCTCGGGGGTCGCGTCACTCGTGCGAGGGAGAGCGCCATGCGCAGATGGGCCGAGTTCGTCCTGAGGCACCGCCGCTGGGTGATGGTCTTCTGGCTGCTCATCCTCATCGCCGGCGGGGCGTCGGCCGGGAAGACGAGCGACCGCCTGACGGTCGACTTCTCGCTGCCCGGGCAGCCGGGCACCGAGGCCACCGAGCTGATCGTCGCGGCGGTCCACAACGGGGGCAACACGACGCCGATGCTGGCGACGGTGACCCTGCCCCAGGGCCAGACGATCACGGGCCACGAGGACGAGGTCGCGCGGGCGTTCGAGGCCGTCCAGTCCGGTGTCCCCGACGTGCGGGTGGTCGACGAGGCGAACACCGGCGACAAGGCGTTCCGCACCGAGGACGACCGCACGGCGTACGCGATGGTGTTCTACCCGTTCCCGCAGACGTTCGAGCAGGAGCTCCCCACCGAGCCGATCCGCGAGGCCATCGAGGCGACGGCTCCGGCCGGCGCCGAGGTGGGCGTCACCGGCATCGACGCGCTCGCGGTGGGGGACGAGACCGGTGGCCCCGGCGTGCTGGCGGAGACCCTGATCGGTGCGCTGGGTGCGTTGCTGGTGCTGGCGTTCGTGTTCGCGTCGATGCTCGCGCTGCTGCCGCTGGCCGTGGCTGCCGTGTCGATCCTGGCGACCTTCCTGATGCTCCTGCCGCTGACCTACCTGACCGACGTCTCGTTCATCGTGCAGTTCCTCGTCGCCCTGGTCGGGCTGGGTGTCGCGATCGACTACTCGCTGATCCTCGTCACGCGATGGCGTGAGGAACGCGACCACGGCCGAGACAACCACGATGCGGTCGTGGCGGCCATGGAGACCGCGGGTCACGCCGTGCTGTTCAGCGGGCTGACGGTCGCGATCGGGCTGCTCGCGCTGATCGTGCTCCCGGTGCCGTTCATGCGGAGCATCGGCCTCGGTGGCGCGCTGATCCCGTTCTCGAGCGTGATGGTGACGCTGTCGCTCACGCCGGCGATCCTCGGCGGCATCGGGCCGCGGGTGGACTGGCCGAAGATCCGCCACGAGAACACCGCCAGCCGCGGGTGGAGCCGCTGGGCCCGCCTCGTCGTACGCCGTCGCGCTGCCGCTGCCGCGGTCGCCTTTCTGGCGCTCGGCCTGCTGTTCGTCGCCTTCCTCGGGATCAAGATCGGGGCTGCCTCCTCGGACTCGCTGGCGCAGAGCGGTCCTGCAGTCACCGCGCTGCACACGCTGGAGGACGGTGGCGTGACCACGGGTGCCCTGACCCCCATCGAGGTGCTCGCCGAGAGCGACCGGGCGGCGAGCGTCGCCGACACGCTGGGCCGCGTCGAGGGCATCGACGCCGCGGTGGTCTCCACGGGGGAGTCGAGCTCCGCGAACGGCCAGACGGTCGTCGTGCTGATCCCCGACGCGGAGACCGTGAACTCCAAGAGCGTGGAAGTCGTCCGGCGTGTCACCGACGTCGCCGACGAGACCCCGGGCGTGCTCGGCGTCGCGGGCCTCGGCACGGCGCAGGTCGACTTCCTGCACGCCGTCTACGGCAACTTCCCGCTGATGCTGACGATCATCGCGCTGTTGACGTTCGTGCTGCTGGTGCGCGCCTTCCGCTCGCTCCTGCTGCCGCTCAAGGCCGTCATCCTCAACCTCGTCTCGCTCACCGCGGTGTACGGCGCGATGGTGCTGTTCTGGCAGATGGGCTACGGCTCGGACACGATCTTCGGCATCTCGGAGACCGGCGCGGTGACGTTCTGGGTCCCGCTGATGGTGTTCGCGTTCCTCTTCGGGCTGTCGATGGATTACGAGGTCTTCATCCTCGCCAGGATCCGCGAGGAGTACGACCGCGGGGGATCCACGGACGAGGCCGTCATCGAGGGCATCGGCCGGACGGGGCGGTTGGTGACGAGCGCGGCGCTCATCCTGTTCCTCGCCTTCGCCGCGCTGGCCTCGGGGCCCGGCACCGACCTGAAGGTGATGGCGACGGCGCTGGGCTTCGGCATCCTCCTCGACGCGACGATCGTCCGCTCGCTGCTGGTGCCGTCGCTGGTGTCGCTGTTCGGCCGCTGGAACTGGTACCTCCCCGACCGCGTCGCGCGACTGCTCAGGATCGAGCCGTCGCACCCGCACGCGGAGAAGCGGGAGCCCGCCCTCGCCGAGGCGGAGTGAGGCCCGGACCGCTAGTATTGGGTCCAGCACCGACCAGCGGTCGGTGCCGCGACCATCGACCGGTGGTCGCGGGTTCCACATGGTGGCGGGCCGTCGGGTCCGGCACGTCGGTCTCTCGCAGATCCGTGGAACCGCGTCGCGTCGCGGAGTGGCCACTCGGGCCGCCCCGCTCGACGTCCCGTCGCCCGGGCGCGGGACCGCAGCGGAGTGCGTCATCTCCGCCGCGGCCGGTGTACCGGCACTCCGGAGGAGAAGTTCTTGGCTCAGAGAAGCCAGCGCCAGTCGGGCGCTCGCCGCAACGCTCCGCGCAACAAGCGACGCGTGCGCGACCTCGACAACGAGGGCATCATCCCGGTGCTCGCCAAGGCCGTGCGCGAGGTCGAGACCGCCGTCCAGCGCGGACCGGTCGCGGGCTCGTTGCGCACGAAGTTCCAGGTGGTGGCCCTGCTGGTGCGCGAGGAGCGCGCCCGGGTCAAGGCCGACACGACGAGCGGTGAGGCCCATCGCGCCGAGCAGCTCAAGCGCCTGGACGGGGTCGCGACGATCCTCGCGAAGACGGCCGCCCGCGACACCTCCCTGCTGATGTTGCTCGCGGAGGACGCCGTCGTCTCCGACGGGGCCCGTGCCCTCAAGCGGGACATGCTGGAGCGGGCCGGGATGGAGACCGCCCAGGACGAGGTCGCGGCTCCGGAGCCGACCGCCGCCCCCACCGCCCCCGAGCGACGGGTCGTGCCGCAGTCGGTCGTCTCGCGCCAGCTGGCCAACCCCTTCCTCGCGCCCGACTTCTCCGCCGCCCCGCAGCGTCCCTCCAGTCCCCGCCGCCTGGCGACCTGGGAACTGCTCGGCCCGCTGTTCAAGTCCTTCGAGTACGGCGGCGCCTCGTCGTGCATGCCCCTGCCCGAGCCGGCGGACGTGCGACTGCCCGGCGACCAGCACCTCATGCGGCACCAGGCGCAACTGGTCGCCGCTGCCGCCGCGGGCCACCGCACCTTCCTGCTCGCCGACGAGCCGGGCCTGGGCAAGACTGCCCAGGCGCTGCTCGCCGCCCAGGCCGCCAACGCCTACCCGTTGCTCGTGGTCGTGCCGAACGTCGTCAAGACCAACTGGGCGCGCGAGGCCGGCCTCTGGACCCCCGGCCACCCCGCCACCGTGATCCACGGCGACGGCCACGAGATCGACGGCTTCGCGGACATCGTCGTGGTCAACTACGAGGTGCTCGACCGGCACGTCGGCTGGCTCGGAGACTTCGGGTTCCGCGGCATGGTGGTCGACGAGGCGCACTTCATCAAGAACCGCAGCTCGCAGCGCTCCCGGCATGCACTCCAGCTCTCCGAGCGCATCCGGGCCCGCACCGCGCGCCCCCTCCTGATGGCCCTGACCGGCACCCCGCTGATCAACGACATCGAGGACTTCAGCGCCATCTGGCAGTTCCTCGGCTGGATCGACGAGAAGAAGCCGCGCGGCGAGCTGATGGAGCTGCTCGAGGAGACCGGCCTGACGCCGGCCGACTTCGGGTTCTACCCCGCGGCCCGCACCAGTGTGATCGACCTCGGCATCGTCCGTCGCCGCAAGGTCGACGTGGCCTCCGACATCCCCGCCCGCCGGGTCGCCGACCTCCCGGTCGAGCTCGACGACGAGGCGGGACGCTCGATCCGGGAGGCCGAGCGCGAGCTCGCCCGCCGGCTCGTGTCGCGCTACGAGAGCGCGCTCGCTGCCCGCACCTCCGGCGTCGTGGTCGACGGCATCGACCACGAGCTCGTACGCCGGGTCGCCACGTGGGAGCGCGAGGACACGACCACCACGAAGACCGACGAGAACGTGTTCACCATGATGCGTCGCATCGGCCAGGCGAAGGCCGGTCTCGCCGCCGACTACGCCGCGCAGCTCGCGCACAGCGTCGGCAAGGTCGTCTTCTTCGCCAAGCACATCGACGTGATGGACGTCGCCGAGGAGACCTTCGCCAAGCGAGGCCTGCGCTACTCGTCGATCCGCGGCGACCAGACCCCCAAGGCGCGTCAGAAGAACATCGACGCGTTCATGAACGACCCCGACGTGGCCGTCATCGTCTGCTCGCTCTCGGCGGCGGGCGTGGGGATCAACCTGCAGGTCGCCTCCAACCTCGTGCTCGCCGAGCTCTCGTGGACCGACGCCGAGCAGACACAGGCGATCGACCGGATCCACCGCATCGGCCAGGACGAGCCAGTCACCGCGTGGCGCATCATCGCCGCGCAGACGATCGACACGAGGATCGCCGAGCTCATCGACAGCAAGGCGGGGCTCGCTGCCCGGGCGCTGGACGGCTCGGACGAGGAGGTCTCGTCCTCGGCCGACGTACAGCTCGAGGCGCTGGTCGCGCTGCTGACCGACGCGTTGACGGCTGCGGAGTAGCCCGGACGCGGCCCGCTGCGGCGCATACTGGGCCATGCCCAGCTGTTGTGACCCCGAGGGCTACGACGCCGTCTTCACCGACGGCTTCGCCAACCGGGTGGCCCGGCGCTACCGCCGGCGCGGGCTGAGCGCGACCTCGAGGCGGATGGTCGACTTCCTGACCGAGCGCGGCGTCGACGGCGCCAGCATCCTCGAGATCGGCGGGGGAGTGGGCGAGATCCAGCTCGAGCTGCTCCGACGAGGCGCTGCCCGGGCGACCAACCTGGAGATCTCGACGAGCTACGAGGAGCAGGCGCGGCAGCTGCTCGAACAGGAGGGCCTGACCGGGCGCGTCACCAGGCGCTTGCTGGACATCGCGCAGCTGCCCGACGAGGTCGAGCCGGCCGACATCGTCGTGCTGCACCGGGTGGTCTGCTGCTACCCGGACCACGAAGCCCTGCTCTCGGCCGCCGGCCGCCACGCCCGGCGGCTCCTGGTGTTCAGCCATCCGCCCAGCAACGCCCTCACCCGTGCCCTGGTCGGGGCCGAGAACCTGGGTCGACGCATGCGGGGTCAGTCGTTCCGGGCCTTCGTGCATCCCGCGGGCGCGATGGCCTCCGTGCTGGCCGACACGGGACTGGTGGCGCGGTTCGTGCACGCGGGATGGGCCTGGCGCGTCGTCGGCCTCGAACGAGCAGGCGAGGAGTCGGAGCAGCCGGAGTAAGCGCTTGTTCACTCCCGCGACGGGCGAAAGCGTGCCAACATTGCTCAGCGTGGCGGGCTGACCCGCGGCCGGAGTCATGGGCGACGTGCACGTCGATCGGGGGATTGATGTCTCGGATGCGGATGTCTGAGTGGCGGCCCTTCCGCACAGCGGCGATCGTCTGCGGAGTCGTCGGTGCGGCGCTGGCGGTCTTCGGGTGGGGCGGCTTCGCCGACCAGGACGACATCCGAGCCGTGACCGACGGCGGGTTCGTGGTGTTCTCCGTCTTCGCCGCCGCCGCCTGCTTCCGGGCCGCGAGCCTCAGGCCGCCCGACGGACGACTGCCCTGGTTCCTGCTGGGCGGTGCCGCGACCTGCTACGCCGTCGGGAACACGGTCTGGTTCTACTACCAGGTCATCTCCCCGGAGAGGCAGACCTTCCCGGGGCCCGCGGACGTCTTCTTCGTCGCGGTCGTCCCGTTCGCCGTGGCCTCGATGCTCACGCTGCCGAGCCGGCGGCTCTCGGCGGCGGCCCGAACGCGCGCGATCGCCGACGGGCTCATCCTCGGCACCTCACTCCTGCTCCTCAGCTGGCTCGTGGTGGTCGGCCCACTCTTCGAGCAGCTGGGAGAGGTGACCTGGCTCTACCTCGCCGTTTACGCGTACTACCCCCTGACCGACATCGTGATCATCTCGATCGCGGTTGGCCTGGCCGTGCGTGCGGTGGGGCGGGAGCGCCTGCCGATGCTCCTGGTCGCCGTCGCCTTCGTCGCGATCGCGTTCGCCGACACGGGAATCAGCTACCTGGCCCTGCAGGGCAGGGAGGCTGCCGGAAGCGGCCTGGACCTGGGGTGGACCTACGGCTACATGCTGATCGGGCTCGCGGCGTTGATCCCCGTCCCGGAGGCTGTGCCCGAGGAGCGTGCCGACCCGCGCGGCCTGGTCCGCGACCTGATCCCCTACGTCCCGGTCGCGATGGTGCTGTTCGTCTGTGCGGTCGTGCCGTCGGCGCGCGAGGGCCAGGCGGTCAACCTGATCAGGGTCTCGATCTGGGTCCTCCTGATCACCCGGCACCTGATGACCCTCCTCGACAACGACCGGCTGACCCGCGGGCTCGAGGGCCTGGTGCGACGCCGCACCGAGGCGCTCTCGCGGCTCACCCGGCGCCACCAGTCGATCCTGGATGGAGCCGGAGAAGGCATCGTGGGCCTCGACTCACTCGGTCGTGTCACCTTTGCGAACCCCGCCGCCGCCGGCCTGCTCGGGCGCTCGGTCGACGACCTGGCCGGTCGCCGGTTCCACGACGTGGTCCGACCCCACGACGCGAGCGGCCAGCCGATCTCCGACCTCGGGGACCCCGTCACCGCGGCCGTCTCGGACGGGACGACCAGGGTCGTCGCGGACGGGACCTACCGGCGGGCAGACGGCACGTTCTTCGACATCGACCTCACCGTCGCTCCCACGCCGAGCGAGGAGGACGAGACCGTCGCGGTCCTGATGTTCCGCGACGTCACGGAGCGCCGGGCGGTCGACCGCATGAAGGACGAGTTCGTCTCCGTCGTGAGCCACGAGCTCCGGACCCCGCTCACCTCCCTGCGCGGGGCGCTGGGTCTCCTCCAGGGCGGGCTGAGGCCCGAGTCCCCGCCCCGGGAGCAGCAGATGATCAACATCGCCGTGTCGTCGACCGACCGGTTGGTCAGGCTGATCAACGACATCCTCGACGTGGAGCGGATGGCTGCCGGCAAGCTGGCCCTGAGGCGACGGGTCATGCCGGCCGAGGAGCTGGTCGACCGGGCGGTCGCGGAGATGGCCGGGCTGGCAGGTGCAGCCCAGGTGCGGCTGGAGGTCGGGCAGGCCGCCGGCGTCGTGGATGTGGACCAGGACCGGATCGTGCAGACGCTGACCAACCTGCTGTCCAACGCCATCAAGTTCTCCCCGGCCGGCGGTCTGGTGCACGTCGAAGCCACCGAGCATCCCGACCAGGTGGTGTTCGCCGTCCGCGACCAGGGTCCCGGGATCCCGCCGGACCAGCTCGACGCCGTCTTCGGGCGCTTCGCCCAGCTCGACGCGTCGGACGCGCGGGAGCAGGAGGGCTCCGGCCTCGGCCTGGCCATCTGCCGTGGTCTCGTCGAGCAGCACGGGGGCCGGATCTGGGTGGACAGCGAGCCGGGTTCGGGTTCCACGTTCCGCTTCGCCCTCCCGGCCGCCGGAACGCTGGACCGAGCCTCCACCGGATCGGTGGAGGGCATGGTGGTCGGGGGCGAGAGCGACCGGACGTTCCGCGAAGCGGCCCCCGATCGTGGTGCGCGACCGTCCGTCCTCGTCGTCGAGGACGACTCCGCGCTGTCCGAGGTGCTCGGCTCGATGCTGGCCGCGCACGGGGTGCGGGCGGTTGCCGTGCGCAACGCACGGGATGCCTTCCGGCTGGCCCTTCAGCTCGAACCGGAGGTGCTGGTGCTCCTCGAGCTGTCCCTGCCCGACGGCGACGCCTACACCTTGGTGGAGTGGTTGCGTGCCGTTCCGCTGACGCAGCGCCTGCCGGTGATCGTCTACAGCGCCCTGGACCTGGACACGGAGGACAGGAACCGGCTGCGCCTCGGCCCCGCCGAGTTCTTCACCAAGGCACGGACGAATCCGGAGGAGGTCGAGGGCCGGGTCCTTGCCCTCCTCGGTGCCGCCCTCATCGAGGGTCACTGACCGTGGCGAACCCCCGGCGGGACATGGTGCCCCAGTCGGTGCGGCGCTGCAGGTAGCGCACCAGGCCGCGCACCCGCCACAGCACCGTCAACTGGCGGTAGCCCAGGTTCTCGAGGAACGCCCATCCGACCTGCCGGGCCAGATCCGACGCCGGGATCCCGTCGTCGGTCGTCGCATGGTGGAGCAGCAGGGCCGCCAGGCTCAGGATGAGGCCCCAGCCGTAGGCAACGAGGAAGAAGAGCACTCCGAACGGGACGTTGACGGCGTCCAGCGCGATGGCGGCGGCCAGTCCCAGGAGGCCGACGACCTCGATCAGCGGTCCCAGCAGCTCGACCACGACGAAGTACGGAAACACGAAGAGCCCGAGTGTGCCGGCCCGCGGGTTGCCGAACAGCCCGCGGTGGCGCCACAGGACGTCGGCCAGTCCTCGCTGCCACCGATCCCGTTGCCGGCCGAGCACCGCGAGGGTCTCGGGCACCTCGGTCCAGGCGATCGGGTCCGGCACGAACGTCACCCTGCTCGGTGTGGTCCCGCCGATGCCGCGTCGCCTCAGGCGGACGATGAGCTCCATGTCCTCGCCGACGGTGTCGTGGAGGTAGCCGCCGGCGTCCAGCATCGCCTCGCGACGGAACATGCCGAACGCGCCCGACACGATCAGGTTCCCGCCCAGCACGTTCCACCCGAGCCGGCCGAAGAGGAACGCCCGCAGGTACTCGACCGCCTGGATCCCCGCCAGCGGTCGCCGGGGCGAGCGCACGGCCACGACCCTGCCGTCGCGGACCGCGGAGCCGTTCACCACCCGGATCGGGGCTCCGGCTGCGACGACGTCGTCACGGCCCAGGAACGGGCGGACGATCCGCAGGAACGCGTCCGGCTCGATGAGGGTGTCCGCGTCGACCGCGCAGACCAGCTCGCCGGTCGCGAAGTTGAGCCCGGCGTTGAGTGAGTCGGCCTTCCCGCCGTTCTCCTTGTCGATCACGACCAACCCCGGATGCGCCCGCGACCGGTAGAGCGCACGCACGGGCTGCGTCTCGACCCGCCGGCGGAACGCGGGATGGATGGCGACCAGGTCGAACGTGTCCTGGAGGACCCTCAGGGTGCCGTCGGTGCTGCCGTCGTTGACCAGGACGATCTCGAGGCCGGGGTAGCTCAACGTCAGGAGGGCCCGCACGCTCTCGCCGACCGTCGTGGCTTCGTTGAATGCCGGGGCCAGCACGCTCATCGAGGGCACGGCCGTCGAGCCCAGCAGGCGCTCGGGCCGCTCGCCCCACGTCGTCTGCGCGTGCCGCCACAGCTCGAGGGCAGCACCGACGAGCAGCATCGTCTGGACGCCGTTGCTCACGACGAAGTAGACGAAGACGGCCCAGGTCATGGCCCCCAGCAGGGGGAGGACCAGGTCCAGAAGGCTCACGGGACCAGCACCTCGACCCCGATCTCGGGCAGCTCCAGGACCTGCCGGGCCATGTCCGCGGCGTACAGGTCGGATCCCTGCAGGGTGCGCCTGAGGTACAGGCGCCCCTGCGCGTCCAAGGCTCTCAGGGCGAGAGCTGCCGCACGCCGGACCTCCCACGAGCGGTCCCGCATCGCATCGGCCAGGGCGGGCGCCGACGGCCGGTGCGCCATCGTGCCGAGCCCGCGGGCCGCGGCGGCCCGCACACCGGGGGCGTCGTCGCGGGTCAGCAGGTGGGTGAGGCGGTCGACCGCGGCCTCCCCACCGACGGCGGACACCAGGTCCGCCGCACGCACGCGCACCGCGGGGTCGGCGTCCCCGCACAGCAGGAGCCCCGGCGCCAGCAACCGCGGCTCCGCCACACCGCGCGCCACCTCGAGGGCGGCCGCGGCCCTGCTGCCGATCGGCTTTGCCAGGTACGCCGCCAGGGGACCGGCGGCCGCAGGACCGACCCTCATCAGGGTGTCCCTGGCCGTGAAGGCGCACAGGGGTTCAACGTCCTCGAGCATCAGCACCAGCCGGTCCACGTGCTCGGCGGTCGGGCAGGTGACCACCCATGCGGCGGCCTCCGCACGCACCGCCGGGTTCCGGTCGTCGAGCAGGTGGGGTACGACGCCCTCCCCGCCACCGAGCACCGAGAAGGTGCGGACTCCTCGCAGCCGGAACCGCCATCGCCGTCTGCGGCACCAGGACTCCGCGACCCGGGTGACCCCGGCCTCCACGGCGACCGCCCGGAGCAGGACGCTCGCGTCGCCCGTGACCTGGTCGGCCAGCCTGAGCACGGCGGGGACCCGCAGGTGCTGCGGGAGAGCGGTCAGCTGGTCGAGGGCGCTGCGGGGGTCGGACTCCCGGTCGAGGGTCGGGAGCACGGAGGTGAGCAGACGGGACTCCTGGATCCGGCGGCGGCGTCGCCTGCGTGACAGGTGCACGGACAGGGCGAGGCCCGCGAGGACGAGGAGGATGATCACCCCCTCGACGAAGGCGGCCATCCTGAGCAAGGAGAGCGCGGACACCACTGCTCAGCCGGCCATGGCGCCGCGCACCCGCTGCATCAGGACCGGCACGCTGAACGGCTTGGCGACGTGGTCGTAGGCCCCCTGCTGGAGCGCCGCGAGGACCTCGGGCTCGCCGGAGCGTGCCGTGAGCATGATGACCCGCGCGGTGGACAGCACGCCGTCGCGGGAGAGCCGGGAGAGCACGTCGAGGCCGCTCATGCCGGGGAGGTCGACGTCGAGCAGGATCACGCGGGCGCGCCGCCGGGACGGGCCCGTGAGGACGCGCACTGCCTCCCGGCCGTCCGAGATCACGATGTTCCGGTGCCCACGCGTGTCCAGGGCATGGGTGAGGAGCGAGGCGAGGACCGGGTCGTCCTCGACGATGATCACGTCCGTGAGCCCGTCGTGGGCGCCGGGGGACCAGCCCGCGGGCAGGACCCGATCGCCGCCGATGGCCTTCGCCTGGGCGCAGGCCTCGTCGGCCCGCCGGTACAGCTGGTGGAGCTCGTCGCCGTCCACCCCGAACTGCGC
>DASTUX010000117.1:0-9443 GCA_035759395.1 Nocardioides sp. | reverse complement strand
GGCAAGGAGTACGGCTCCGGCTCGTCGCGCGACTGGGCGGCCAAGGGCACCTCGCTGCTCGGGGTGAAGGCGGTCATCGCCGAGTCCTACGAGCGGATCCACCGCTCCAACCTGATCGGCATGGGCGTCATCCCGTTGCAGTTCCCCGAGGGCCAGAACGCCGAGTCGCTGGGCCTGACCGGCGAGGAGACGTTCTCGATCTCGGGCATCACCGAGCTCAACGAGGGCCGCACGCCGAAGACCGTCAAGGTCACCGCGGGCGACACGGAGTTCGACGCGGTCGTCCGCATCGACACCCCGGGCGAGGCGAACTACTACCGCAACGGCGGGATCATGCAGTACGTCCTCCGTAACCTCCGCAAGGCCTGACGCTGGACGACGTGACCGCCGGCGTGATCCTCGTGATCGCGCTGGCGGTCTTCGTCGGGGCCTTCGTGCAGGCCGTCGTCGGGCTCGGCGTCGGCCTGGTGACCGCACCGCTGGTCGCGGTGCTCGAGCCCTCGCTGATGCCGGCGCTGCCGCTGTGGTTCGGGCTGTTCGTCTCCGCGCTGTCGCTGGCGGGGGAGCGGCGCCACATCGACTGGCGGGCGATCACCTGGACGCTCCCGGCCCGGGCCGTGGGCACCCTTCCGGGGGTCTGGCTCGTGCTCGCCTTCACGCCCGCACGGATCGGGATCGCCGTCGCCGTGATGGTGCTCGTCGCGGTCCTGCTGTCGTGGCGCACCGTCGACGTCCCGGTCAACCGCGGCACCATGGTGGGAGCGGGCTTCGCCGCCGGGGTCGCCGGCACCTCCACGTCCATCGCCGGGCCGCCCATCGCGCTGCTCTTCCAGCACCGGCGACCCGCCGAGGTGCGCTCCACGCTCGCGGTCTTCTTCTTCTGCGGCGTGCTGCTCAGCCTGACCGGGCTCGCGGTGGCCGGCGCGCTGCCGCTCGCGTCCCTGGCGGTCGCAGGAGTGGCGTCGCCGTTCCTGCTGCTGGGCCTCTGGCTGGGCATCCGGCTGCGTGGCTCACTGCCGCGCGACCGTTTCCGGCACGCAGTGCTGGTCGTGTGCGCGGCGTCCGCGGTCGTGCTGCTCGTGAAGTCCCTCGTGTGACGGGTCCTACTGGGCGGCGCCCGCGATGTTGACCATCCAGGTCAGCCCGAAGCGGTCCTCGCACATGCCGAACTCGTCGCCCCACATCTGCTTCTCGAGGGGCACCGAGACCTGGCCGCCGTCCGAGAGCCGGCCCCAGTAGCCGCGCAGCACGTCCCCGTCGTCACCGCTCAGGCTGATCGCGATGTTGTTGCCCGGCCGGTGCTCGTTGCCGGGCGGGGTGTCCGCGCCCATGAGGGTGAAGCCGGCGTCGGTCTCGAGCTGGCTGTGCATGATCTTGTCGGCCTGCGGACCCTCGGCGGCGCCGTACTCACCGAAGGTGTTGGAGGTGAGCTCGCCGCCGAACACGTCGCGGTAGAACTCCATCGCCTCGCGGGCGGTCCCGTCGAAGCTGACGTAGGGATTGAGTTTCGAGGTCATCTCGGGCTCCTGGGGTCTGGGGATCCGCTTCTCAACCGGAGACTAGCCCCGGTACGTGCGGCACACTGACGCCCATGTCACGCGCCGATCGCTCCCTCGCCACCACCGCCGGGCTGCTCCTCGTCGCGTGGGCGGTGATCCTGGGGGTCGTCCTCGGGCTCGGCTGGCTGGTCACCCATCCGCTGCAGTCGTCGGTCGACCCGTGGGACAACGACGTGTCGCGCTGGTTCGCCGACCAGCGCACCTCTGCGCTCGACGGGCCGGGAGACTTCGGCACCCTGCTCGGAGAGACGGTCGTCGGCCTGGCCGTGGCTGCTGTCGCCGCGCTCGCGTTCTCGCTGTGGCGCCGCTCGTGGCGACCTGCGTTGTTCTTCGCCCTCGCCGAGGCGGGCATCGGCGGCCTGTACTTCGTCACCACCCACCTCATCACCCGTCAGCGCCCGCCGGTCAGGATCCTCGACCCGGGCCTGGTCCCCGACCACAGCTTCCCGTCGGGCCACGTCGCGACCGCCGTCGTGGCGTACGGCGGCATCGTCCTGCTCGCGTGGGTCTACGCCCGGCGTTCGCGCAGGTGGGTCTGGCTCCTGCTCGCGCTCCCCGCACTGTGCGTGCTCGCGCGGCTCTACGAGGGCGCCCACCACCTCACCGACGTGCTGACGAGCATCGGCTACGCCTCGGTCTGGTTGCTCGTCCTGGCCGGCCTGGTGCTGCCGCGGCGTCACGTCGAGTGAGCAGTTCGGACCACTCCGTCTGAGTACGCGACCGGAGGTGGACGGCCGGCTCGGCGCCGTACGGTCCGGAGCATGAACTCACGACGTGCCACCGCGTTCAAGGCCGCCGCCACCGTCGTCGCGGTGCTCGCGGTGCTCGTCGGTGTCTTCGCGTTGATGGTCGCCTACGGCGTCACGGTCGAGTACGGCGCGGGCGTGGTCACCTTGCCGGACTTCGTCCTCTTCGCCGGTCTCCCGCTCGTGCTGGCCCTGGTGGCGGCGCTGCTCTGGCCGGGGCGGACCCTGCTCGGGTTCGTGGCCTTCCTGATCGTCGTGCCCCTGGCACTCGTCGCGGCCGTCGCGTTGGGCGAGCGGCAGAACGAGGCGAACCTGGTCCGGGGGAGCGTCGAGTTCGCCTGCGACGACGTGGTCGACCCGCGGGTGGACGAGGCCTTTGCCTCGCTGCCGCGCCCCGCGCCGATCTACGGGCCGGTCGGTGGCGGTCCCTCCGAGTGCACCGCCGGCATCAGCGGGGGCGAGGCGTCGCTCGAGAAGGTCCGCGTCGCACTCCGCTCGAGTGACTGGCGGGTGGTCCGCGACGAGCCGGCCCGCGTGGTGGCCGTCCGCCGGGGCGTGCGGGCGACCGTCTACCTCGACGGCGGGACTCCGTTGATGCGGGTCGCGGTGATCAGTAGCGGACGCTGATCGTCCTCGCGGAGGTGTCGATCCGGCAGTCGCCGCCGTTGGGGATCGTCAGCTGCGGGTCGGTGTGGCCGAGGTCGACGTCGAGGACGATCGGCACGTCCGGGCTGTACTCCGCGAACGCACCGAGGACGGCCTCGCGCTGCTCCTCGACGTAGGTCGCCCGGAACTCCGGGTTGTCCGGCGTCCCGAACTCCCAGGCCCGTGCCCGGCCCATCAGCAGGGCGCTGAACCGCTGCAGCAGGCCGCGTTCGCCCATGCACATCAGCACCTCGCCGACGTACTGCGCGGTGGGCAGCTCCTCGGAGGTCTCCAGGTAGAGCACGCACCCGTCGTACGCCGCGTCGTCGGGAAGGTAGCGCCCGGCCCGCAGGTTGAAGTCGACGATCTCGAGGCAGCCGCCCCAGAGTCGGCCCTCCACTACGCCGGTCGAGCCTGTCGAGACCCCGTGCCACTGCCAGCCGGTCCCGGGCAGCATCGGCGGCTCCGTCTCGAGGTTGGCCGGATCGGCCCAGTCGCGGTTCATGTCGGTGAAGCAGTCGGCCGGACGCAGGTCGTACCAGCCGCTTCCCAGGAACGCCTTCTCGAACGACTCGAGGCTGTGCGGGTTCGGCGCCCCGTCGCGGCCGAGCATCGTCATCACGGTGCCGCCGTAGTAGGCGACCATGTCGAGGTTGAACAGGTAGTTGATCAGGTTCGTGTTGTCGCTGAGCCCGAAGAACGGCTTGGGGTTGGCCCGGATCAGGTCGGGGTCGAGGTGGCGGAGCACCTTGATCTGGTCGCTGCCGCCGATGCTGGTCAGGATCGCCTTGATGTCCGGATCGGCGAACGCCGCGTGGACGTCGTCGGCACGTTCGGCCGGGCTGGCGCCCCACTTCCTCGTGGTCGGGAACTCGACGGCCCGCACCTCGAAGCGCTCCTCGAGCCGCTTCAGCCCGAGCTCGAACGGCCCCGGGAAGATCGCGGGCAGCGCGGCGCCGGGGGAGAGGACCGCGACCGTGTCGCCGGGTCTGGGCTTGTCGGGGTAGACCACCATGCAGCGACCGTAGTCAGGCGCGGCGGAGCGGGGCGAGCGAATTGCTCAGCGAGCGGCGGGTCGCCGAGGCGCTCGGGACCGCCGTCGGCACGGTGACGTCGCAGACCCGCGATGTCCTGGCGAGGCCGCGCCTGCCGGTGCCGGGACCCGAAGCCGGACCGACGAGCGTCCGCAACGGGTGACGTGACGGGAACGGCCCGGCTTCGGGCCGGACCACGTGCAGGTCACGAGCGAACCCGGACGGGCCGAACCGCCGGGACCGGGCCCAGGAGGCCCTCCTTGCGGGCGACGACCGCGGCGGCAGCGACCGTCGCGACGGCAGCGAGCACGTTGATCCCGAGCACGGAGATGCTCTTGACCAGGACGAAGGTCTCCAGGGACGTCGACTCGAGGAGCCACAGCGTCATCAGCGCCTTGCCGAGGCAGAGCCCGGCCCACAGCATCGTGAGGTTCCGGAACAGCCGCTGGATGCGCGGACGCATGGCCAGCTCGTGGTCCATCGGGTAGAAGTCACCCGCCAGGCGCGCCACCATCGGCCGGGCCGTCGCCAGCGACAGCAGGAACGCGGTCGCGATCACGCCGTCGCTGATGATCGGCTGCAGGAAGTAGAGGAACGTGCTGTCGGTGGCGACCGAGACCGCGGTCCGGCCGGTCACCAGGATCGCGGTGAGGATGAGCAGGCCGGACGTACGCCGACCGGTGACCGCCCGCCACGCGATGGCGCCGTACGACCAGCCGAGGGCGGCGAAGATCGCGACCCAGATCCCGGCGACGGCGAAGCACGCGTAGAACAGCGTGGCGGGGATGACGCAGGCGATGAGCAGGCTCAGCGCGACCCGACGGATCACGCTCACCAACCCGGGGCGCGACGAGACGGTGGTGCTTGTGACGGGGGAAACCATGAGGGCCTGTCTGGCCGACCCGAGTACCCGGCCGTGGGAGTCATTCACCTCGAAACGACGAAGTGAACTCGCGTCGACTTGTTCCTCGGTAAAACCCATTCTACCGGCGGCGTCCAGTGGGCCGAATTCCAGCGTGACGACGGTCGGCGCGGTTATCGTCCAACCATGTCCGACTTCACGGGTGAGGACCTGCGGGGATCGCGCTTCGAGCGCGTGGACCTGACCGGTGCCGAGTTCCGTGCTGTCGACCTCTCGCAGGCACGGTTCCGTGGCGTCGACCTCCGCGGGATCGTGATGAGCGGCGTCGAGCTGGTCGACACCCGGATCGACGGCGAGATCCAGAACCTCGTGGTCAACGGGGTCGACGTGGCGCCCCTCGTCGAGGCCGAGCTGGACCGGCGTGACCCCGACCGGGCCAGGATGCGCCCCACGGACCCCGTCGGGTTCCGGGAGGCCTGGGACATCGTCGAGCGGCTCTGGGCCGGCACCGTCGAGCGCGCTCGCGGTCTCGACCCCGACCTCCTCCACGAGTCCGTGGACGGCGAGTGGTCGTTCATCGAGACCCTGCGCCACCTGGCGTTCGCCACCGACGCCTGGGTGCGACGAGCCATCCTCGGCGACCCCTCGCCCTGGCACCCGCTCGACCTCCCGTGGGACGAGATGCCGGACACCCCGGGCACCCCGCGGGACCGCGACGCCCGTCCCTCCCTCGACGAGGCCCTGGCGCTGCGCCACGACCGGATGGCGACCGTGCGCAGGCTGGTCGACGGACTGACCGAGGAGTCGCTGGCCGCCCACACCGCGCCGGTCGAAGCGGCCGGCTGGCCGCCTCCCGAGAGCTTCCCGGTCAGCGAGTGCCTGCTGGTCGTCCTCAACGAGGAGTACCACCACCGCCTGTTCGCCGAGCGGGACCTCGACGCCCTCGAGGCGCGCGCGACCGGCCGCTGACTACGCTCGGCACATGATCGTGGCCTTCAGCATCTCCCCGACCGCCGGCGACGAGACGGGCGGCGTCTCCGAGGCCGTGGCGGCCGCCGTACGCGTCGTCCGCGAGTCCGGACTCCCCAACGAGACGAACTCGATGTTCACCAACATCGAGGGGGAGTGGGACGAGGTGATGGCCGTGGTGAAACGGGCCGTCGAGGTCGTGGCCGAGGCATCGCCGCGGGTCGGGCTGGTCCTCAAGGCCGACATCCGTCCCGGATTCACCGGCCAGCTCACCGCGAAGGTGGAGCGGGTCGAGCGCGCGCTCGAGGCCTGATGTCGGAGTCCCTTCCGTCGGAGCCCGAGCCGGAGCGGTCGCGCCGCAGGCTGCCGGTCGTCCTCGCGGCCGTCGCCGCGGTACTCGTCCTTGCGCTGGCGGTCACGGTGCCCGTGCTGGCGCGGCAGGTGAGCGGGGACGAGTCGTCCGGCCCGGCGAACCTCGATGCCGTGCAGTTCTTCAAGGACGTCGACAACGGCCACACCGAGCGCGACGTCGACTACGAGCAGGTCCCGCCGATCGGTGGACCGCACGATCCCGCCTGGCTCGACTGCGGTCGGTACGACGACCCGGTGCGCGACGAGAACGCCGTGCACGACCTCGAGCACGGTTCGATCTGGATCACCTACGACCCCGACCTGGCCGCGGACGACGTCGACACCCTCGAGAGCGTGCTCCCGGACAACGCGATCCTGTCGCCGTACGACGGCCTGCCGGCGCCCGTGGTCGTGACGGTCTGGGCGCGCCAGCTCCAGCTGACCGGTGTCGACGACCCGAGGCTGGAGATGTTCCTCGAGACCTATGCCGACGGGCGCACCTCGCCCGAGCCGTTCGCGTCGTGCGCGGGCGGGGTCAGCGAGCCCGACGGCGGGAACACCACCCAGGTCTGAACCGCCCTACGGCGTGGCTGGGAGCCGGATGGCCGCGAGCTGGGTCTCGGTGCCTTCGAACCCGACCGATCGGTAGACCCGGATCGCCACGTAGTCGGGATCGGCGACCATGACCAGCGTCTCGGCACCCAGCTCCTCGAAGGCGTAGCGGCTGGCGGCGTGGACGAGCGTCCCGCACAGACCCCGGCCGCGGGCGGTCGGCCGGGTCTTCACCTGCTGGAACCGCGCGAGCCCCTCGGAGGCGCTGAAGATGCCGAGCGAGGACGCGAGCCGGCCGTCGAGGAACGCGCCGAACCACTGGCCGTGGCCCGCCTCGGTGGTCAGCCGCTGCGCCGAGGTCCGGCGGGTCGCGAACTCGGACGTGTAGTGCTCGTCCTCCCCGGCCAGCGAGAGCTCGAGCTGCTGGGCCCAGTCGTGGTCACCCTCGAGCGGTCGCACGACTGCCTCGGTGTTGGGACGCGGGGGTGCGTGCACCGAGCGCGCGGTGAGCACGGTCGACCCCTCGACCTCGAAACCCGCACCCTCGAACGCCGCGAGGTCGGCGGTCGAGCCGTCCGTGCCGTCGACGCCGAAGGTGCGGTGGCGTGCCTCCGGGAACTCCCGCTCGAACGTCTCCAGCCAGTGCTCGACCCCCTCGGCCGCGGGCGGCTGGGCCAGGAGCAGGTAGTTGCCCCAGTAGAAGGTCGGGTTCTGCGGCGTCCGCACGACCAGGTGCGTGCCGCGGTCCTCCACCTCGCTGCCGGCGAGCTCGAGCAGGGCCAGGTCGGTGCGGTAGGCGAGGGAGCGCAGGTGCATGCCTCCTTCTACCGCACGATCAGCCCGGGACGACGTCGGACAGGGCCACCGCCTCGTCGGCGAGCCGCTCGGGGTCGACGTCGCTGCCGACGATGCGGCGTACGTCGTCGATGGCGTCCCAGTCGTTCGACTGCATGCCCGCCACCACCCGGCTGCCGTCGAGCCACCAGGCCGTGAACACCCGGCCGGGGACGTCGCCGCGCAGGATCACCCGGTCGTAGCCGCCCGGGCCCGCGTTGCCGACGTACTCCATGCCGAAGTCGTACTGGTCGGTGAAGAAGTAGGGCAGCGCGTCCGCGACCACGTCGCCGCCGGCGAGGTTGGCGGCCGCGACCTTCCCGTGCTGGATGGCGGTGTCCCAGTGCTCGACGCGCAACGAGCGGCCGAGGGTCGGGTGATCGACGTTGGCGACGTCGCCGACCGCGAAGACGGCCTGGTCGGAGGTGCGCAGGTGGGCGTCAGTGCGGATGCCGTTGTCGATCGTGAGGCCGGCCGCCTCGGCGAGCTCGGTGTTGGGCTGCACGCCGACCCCCACGAGCAGGTGGTCGAAGGTCGCGGCGGAGCCGTCGCCCAGGGTCACGACAACTCCGTCGCCCGAGGACTTGATGTCGGTGATCTCGACGCCGGTGCGCAGGTCGACGCCGTGCTCGCGGTGGAGGTCGGCGATGACCTGGGCGACCTCGGGCCCGAGCACGCGCAGCAGCGGCAGGTCGAGCGACTCGAGCACGGTCACCTCGGCGCCGGCGTCGCGGGCCGCGGAGGTGGCCTCGAGACCGATCCAGCCGCCCCCGATCACGCCGAGGCGCAGGCCGGGGCGGAAGAGCGAGCGCAGGCTGGTCGAGTCGTCCATCGTGCGCAGGTAGCTGACCGGCGCACCACTGTCGTCGGCGAGCGCCAGTCTGCGGGGGCGGGCACCGGTCGCGATCAGCAGCCGGTCGTAGGGGATCGACTCGTCGCCGGCCTCGACGGTCCGGGCGGCCAGGTCGATGCGATCGACCCGGGTGCCGGTGCGGAGGTCGACGTCGTGCTCGGCGTACCAGCTGGGGTCCTTGACGATCGCGGAGTCGGGCTCCTTCTTGCCGAGGAGCACCGACTTGGAGAGCGGGGGGCGCTCGTACGGCGGGTGCCGCTCCTCGGCGAGCAGGGTGATCGGGCCGGTGAAGCCGTGCTCGCGCAGCTCGACGACGGTGGTGGCGGCGGCGAGTCCGCCGCCGATCACGACGATGCGGTCGCTCATCGCTTGCCTCCTCGGGTGAGTGACAGGAACTCGGCGCGGCTGGCGGGGTCCTCGCGGAGGGTGCCACGCAGCGTCGATGTGATCGTACGAGCGCCCTCGGCACGCGCGCCGCGAAGGTTCAT
This sequence comes from Nocardioides sp., assembly GCA_035759395.1. Taxonomy (GTDB): domain Bacteria; phylum Actinomycetota; class Actinomycetes; order Propionibacteriales; family Nocardioidaceae; genus Nocardioides. The sequence goes on along the minus strand of DASTUX010000117.1, from coordinate 550 downwards.
GCAGGAGTGCTCGGCCTCGATCACGACCCCGACGCCGACGGGGGAGAGGCGCTCCTGGAGGTGGTCGGCGATCTGGGTGGTGAGCCGCTCCTGCGTCTGCGCGCGGCGGGCGAAGAAGTCGACCAACCGGGCGAACTTGGAGAGACCGAGGATCCGGTCGTCGGGCAGGTAGCCGACGTGGGCGACGCCGACGAACGGCAGCATGTGGTGCTCGCACAGCGAGCGGACCGGGATGTCCTGCACGAGCACGAGCTCGTCGTAGCCGGCGCTGTTGGCGAAGGTCGTCAGGTCGAAGTCCGGGACGGTGAGCATCTCGGCGTAGGCGGCGACCAGCCGGCGCGGGGTCTCTCGCATGTCGTCGCTGGCGACCGGCAGGCCGAGGGCGGTCAGCATCGCCTCCGCGGCGGCCTCGGCCCGGTCGAGGTCCACGACGGGCGCGGCCTGGGTGATCCGCTGTCGCCAGCGGGTGTGGTCGGTGGGAACCTCGGTGGGCGCCAGATGGGTCATGTGCTTGCCCCTGCCTTCTAAAAGTGATTAATCTGTACGTTAG
>DASTUX010000116.1:0-40862 GCA_035759395.1 Nocardioides sp. | reverse complement strand
GCCAGCCAGGGCCACCAGTGCCGGGGGGCGAGGACCATCAGCGCGACGCTGATGCCGGCGGCCGGCCACCAGGTCGCGACGGGGTCGCCGGCGGGCGCGAAGAGCACGGCGCCCAGCCCGGAGAGATAGACCGCGGCGAGGAGTCCGAGAGCGACGGGCCACCCGAGAATCCGGCCGGTCGAAGACGTCATGGGCGACAGTCTCGACCAGGAGGCGCCAGTATCGCGACTTGGCGCGCACCGTGGCCCGAGTCAGTTCTTGACCCCGAGCACGCAGGCCGTCCCGACGGCCTCGAAACCGAGCCGTCGGTAGATGCTCGTTGCCTGGTCGGAGCCCGAGGAGAGCAGGATCGAGCGGATCCCGGCGGCTCGGCAGGCGGCGACCAGGGCCGACGTCGTGGCGGCTCCCAGGCCCTGTCGGCGGGCGGCCCCGATCACTGCGATCCCCATCAGCTCGGCGGCGTCGCCGCGGGGAGCGGCCGACCCGCCGCCCACGACCGTGCCGTGGGCGTCGTACGCCGCGACCATGACGAGCAGCCCGCGCTCGATCAGCTCGGGGCGCCGGCCCGGTCGTCCGGGAGCAACCTCGTCCGACTCGCCGAACGCGGCGCTGATCGCGCCGACCACGTCGGCCAGGTCGGGATCGTCGGCCGCGAGGAGGCGCGTTCGCCGGGACGGAACGCTGAGGTCCGCCCCGGGTGGCAGGACCAGCAGCGGGCAGAGCTCCAGCTCGTGCGGCCCCGTGACCGCCTCCCGGACGGCGGGGAGCAGCGATGGCGTCACCTCGGCGACCCACTCGACGGCCCGTGGGACCCCGAGCTGGGCCTGCCGGTCCAGGACGCGGCGTACGTCGTCCGCCGTGAAGTCGTGCTCGACCCCGAGCCTGGGCCGCGCGTAGAACTGCCAGCCCGTCCCCGGCTCGGCCAGGAAGAGCGTGAACGGCCCGACCTCCTCCGTGCTGGCGATCGGGCGCGGGACCGAGTCGTAGTAGATCTCGATGTCGGCGAGGCTCATGCCGCCCCCTGACCCGCCCCATGACTCGCTCTGTCCCGTGCTGCCCGGTCTCATGGTGCTCAGAGTCCCAGCGAACGCGCGAACCGGCCATTACATTTGTGCGCATGCTGGTCTCCGAGCGCATTGGACAGTTCTTCCTCGAGAGCGACACCGGCCGGGACCGCCTTGAGTACACCGAGTACGGCGGGGGCGACGCCTGGGTCGTGCTGATGCACGGCCAGCTCATGCCGCGCCGCATGCAGCAGCCGCTAGCGCGGGCGCTGGCCGCCGAGGGGCTCCACGTCGTGACGCTCGACCTGCTCGGCCACGGTCGTTCCGACCGGCCCGCCGACCCCCACCTCTACTCGATGACGGCCTGGGCGGAGCAGGTGATCGCCCTGCTCGACCACCTCGGCGCAGCGCAGGCGGTCGTCGGCGGTACCTCGCTGGGCGCCAACGTGTCGCTCGAGGTGGCCGTGCTCGCCCCCGAGCGGGTCCGCGGCCTGATCGTGGAGATGCCGGTGCTCAACAACGCGATCGAGGCAGGGATCATCGCCTTCGCCCCGTTGATGTTCGCCGCCCGGTTCCTGCCGTTCACGGTGACCGGCGTGCGGCTGGTGACCCGGCCGATCCCGCGCGGGATCGTGCCGTTCTGGGCCGGCATCGTGCTCGACACGCTCGACCAGCGTGCGGACTCCCTGGCCGCCGTCGTCCACGGACTGTTCTTCGGCCGGGTCGCGCCGCCCTCCAAGCAGCGCCGTGGCATCACCGCCCCCGCCCTCGTGGTCGGCCACCCCCGGGACCCGATCCACCCCGCGGCCGACGCGGCGATGCTCGCCGAGGAGATGCCGAACGCAACGTTCGTCCGGGCCCGCAGCATCCTGGAGTGGCGGGTCTCACCCGACCGGCTCAACCGGGCCGCGGCCGAGTTCGCCCTCGGATGCTGGAAAGCGCCGCGTCGGCGACGCCGTACGGCCACCTGAGCGGCAGAATGGTCGGGTGCCCCTCTATCGCGACGAGGCGATCGTGCTGCGCACCCACAAGCTGGGTGAGGCCGACCGCATCATCACGCTGCTGACCCGTGAACACGGGCTGGTGCGTGCCGTCGCGAAGGGCGTACGCCGGACCACCTCGCGGTTCGGCTCCCGGCTCGAGCCGTTCACGCACGTCGACCTCCAGCTCGCCGAGGGACGCAGCCTCGACGTGATCACGCAGGCCGAGACGATCACCCCGTTCTCGTCCGGGCTGGGCATGGACTACGACCGCTACACCGCCGGCACGGTGATGCTCGAGACCGCGGACCGGCTGGTGGCCGAGGAGAAGCAGCCGTCGATCCAGCAGTTCCTGCTGCTCGTCGGAGGCCTGCGCGCGATGGCGTCGGGGGAGCGGCAACCGGGTCAGGTGCTCGACTCCTACCTGCTCCGCTCGCTGGCGGTCGCCGGCTACGCCCCGTCCTTCGAGCACTGTGCGCGCTGCGGCGAGGTCGGACCGCACCGCTGGTTCAACCCGTCGATGGGCGGCATGCTCTGCGTGACCTGCCGGGTCCCCGGCTCGGCCGGCCCCGCCCCCGAGACGGTGGACGTCCTCGGGGCGCTGCTGGCGGGCGACTGGCCGCTGGTCGAGTCCGCCGACCCGCGCCACCTCCGGGAGGCCAGCACGCTGGTCTCGGCGTACCTCGCCTGGCACCTCGAGCGGGCCCTGCGCTCGATGGCGTACGTCGAGCGCTGAGCGGCGCCCTGCGCACCTCGACCTGCGGTGGGTCCTAGGCTCGCCCCGTGAAGCGTGCCGTCCGCCAGCCGACCCCGCACCCGTCCGGTGCCGTGCCACCCACGGTCCCGAAGGACCTGGTGCCCAAGCACGTCGCGATCGTGATGGACGGCAACGGCCGCTGGGCCAAGGAGCGCGGGCTGCCGCGGACCAAGGGGCACGAGCAGGGCGAGAGCTCGCTCTTCGACGTCGTCGAGGGTGGCATCGAGATCGGCGTCAAGGCGATCTCGGCCTACGCGTTCTCGACCGAGAACTGGTCCCGCTCGGCCGACGAGGTCAAGTTCCTGATGGGCTTCAACCGCGACGTGATCCGCCGCCGCCGCGACGAGATGCACGAGCTGGGCGTCCGGGTGCGCTGGGCCGGTCGCGCGCCCCGGCTGTGGAAGTCGGTGATCCGCGAGCTCCAGGTCGCGGAGGAGCTGACGAAGGACAACGACGTTCTCACCCTCACGATGTGCGTCAACTACGGCGGCCGTGCCGAGCTCGCGGACACCGCGCGCTCCATCGCCCGCGAGGTCGCCGCGGGCCGGCTCGACCCGGAGAAGATCGACCAGAAGACCTTCGCCCGGCACCTCTACGTGCCCGAGCAGTCCAACGCCGACCTGGTGTGGCGCACGTCGGGGGAGCAGCGGCTCTCCAACTTCATGCTGTGGCAGGCGGCGTACTCCGAGTTCGTCTTCACCGACGTGCTCTGGCCGGACGTGGACCGGCGCCACCTCTGGGCGGCGATCGAGACCTACGCGAGTCGCGACCGGCGGTACGGCGGGGCCGAGCCCAACCGCTGACGATCCCGACCGGGGCACGTCGGCATTCCACCGACGGCGGCCGGTCCCGCGTGAGATTCTTTGCCCGGGTGCTGCTCGGGGAAGGGGGAGGTCAGCATGGGGGATCAGGGCGTGCGTGACCGCTCCGTCGACGCGACACGGGGCCTGCTGTTCGCCTTCGCGCCCGACCCGCGGGTGCTCCAGGGCATCTTCGGGCTGCTGTTCGGGCTCGACCTCGTCCTCAGGTTCGCCGGCCCCAGCGAGTTCATCCTCGGCTCGTGGCCGACGATCGCCGTGGGGCTGGGGATCGTCGCCTGCGCGATGGCATGCCTGGTGCCGTGGTCTCAGCTCCCGCCGACCGCGGTGGGCGTGCTCCCGATGATCGACATCGCCGCGCTCGGCCTGTCGCGGCTCAACCCGGAGGGCAGCGGAGCCGGGATCCTCGCCGTGCTCCCCGCACTGTGGCTGGGGCAGCTGTTCGGCCGGCGCGGCGCCGTGATCACCGGCTTCGCCACCGCTGCCCTGCTCGCCCTGCCCGGCGTCCTCTACCTGGGGACGAACGGCGTCAACCTGTCCCGGTCGCTGCTGATCCCGGTCGTCGCGGTCTGGACGGCCGTCGCGATCGCCTCCGGGCTCGACCGGATCCGGCAGGCCCTGACGGACGCGGAGGACCGCGGCCGCGAGCTCGCGCAGGCGGTGGTCACCATCGAGCACCAGCGTCGGGTGGCCGAGGCGATCGTCGACACCGTGGACGTGGGTCTCATCCTGCTCGACCGCGCCGGCGGCTACCAGTCCATGAACCGCCGCCACGAGGACTTCATGCGTCTTGCCTTCCCCGACGGCCACGCGGGGCAGGCCGGTCAGCTCGGCTTCGTGTACGGCGAGGACGCGCACACGCCGCTGACCCGCGAGGCCATGCCGACGTACCGCGCCAGCCGGGGCGAGGAGTTCGACGACTGCCGCCTCTGGGTCGGCGAGGACCCCCTGACCCGCCGCGCCCTCTCCTGCTCGGCCCGTTCGGTGCGCGACGAGGAGGGTGATTTCGCCGGTGCGGCGCTGGCCTACAAGGACGTCACGGACTTCATGCGCGCGCTGCGGGTCAAGGACGAGTTCGTCGCCTCGGTCTCCCACGAGCTGCGCACACCGCTCACCTCGATCGTCGGCTACGTCAACATCCTGCTGGAGCGCGAGGACCTGCCCCGCGAGGGGGTCGCGCACCTCGAGGTCGTGGCACGCAACACCGACCGCCTGCGGCGGCTCGTCGCCGACCTGCTCCACACGGCCAGGAGCGACGACGGACCGATGGCCGTCACGCGCACCCCGACCGACCTCAGCGAGATCGTCCAGCAGGCGGTCACAGGAGCGACCCCGGCCGCGCACGGTGCGGGGGTCAAGATCGACAGCGAGGTCCCCGATCGTCTCGAGGTCATGGTCGACGCGCAGCGCATGGCGCAGGTGGTCGACAACCTGCTGTCGAACGCGATCAAGTACAGCCACGCCGGAGGGCTGGTCCGGGTCCGCCTGGCCGTGGACGCGGGTCGGGTGGAGCTGTCGGTCGCCGACGAGGGCATCGGCATCCTCGCGTCCGACCGGGACCGGCTCTTCACCCGCTTCTTCCGGGCGCGGTACGCCGAGGAGCAGTCGATCCAGGGCGTGGGGCTCGGCCTCAGCATCACCAAGTCCATCGTCGAGGCCCACGGCGGTCGCATCGAGGTGGAGAGCGAGCCCGGCGTCGGCAGCATGTTCCGCGTCCGGCTGCCCTTCGACTGAGCCGGCGTCAACGGCAGGCCGGGCAGGTCCCGAAGATCTCCAGGGTGTGGCTGACGTCGAAGTAGCCGTGCTCGTCGGCGATCGCGCCGGTCCACCGCTCCACCGCCGGGCCCTCGACCTCGACCGTCGCCCCGCACGACCGGCAGACCAGGTGGTGGTGGTGGGCGTCGGAGCAGCGGCGGTAGATCGCCTCCCCGTCCTCGGTGCGCAGCATGTCCACCTCGCCGGCGTCGGCCAGCCGCTGCAGCGTGCGGTAGACCGTGGCCAGCCCGACCGTCTCCCCGCGGCTGCCGAGCAGCTCGTGGATCTCCTGGGCCGAGCGGAAGTCGGTGAACGAGGCGAGCGCCTCGGCCACGGCCCGGCGCTGGCGCGTGGGGCGGGCGCCGCTCAGTGAGGGCGGGGTCGACGGCTGCGTCGACGGCTGGGTCGGCTCAGTGCTCGTCATAGTGCTGTCCGTGGGGTGCGTGCCGGTGGCCGTCGTGGACGTAGTCCACGTGGTCGTCGTGGGGTACGGCGACGTGGCCGCAGTCGGGTCCGTGCTGGTGGCCGTGCTCGTCGCCCGCGATCTCGTGCCGGTCGGGTTGCCCGGACGGGAACGGCTCGTGCAGCCGCTGCCGCGAGCGCAGGAGGACGCCGACCGGCCAGGTCACGACGAAGCCGGCCAGCGCGAGCAGCACGATGGTGGGACCAGGGGCGACCTCGGCGTGGAACGACGCGACGGCCGAGACGGACAGGCCGCCGACGGAGGCGACGGTGCCGAGGGCCATCGCCGCGACGAGGGTCGCGCGGAACGAGCGGGTCAGCTGCTGCGCGGTCGCCACCGGCACCACCATCAGCGCGGACACGAGAAGGAGCCCCACGGTCCGCATCGCCACGGTGACGCTGACGGCGGCGAGGACGGCGACGAGGAGGTTGTAGGCGCGCACGTTGAGGCCCGCGACGCGGGCGAACTCCTGGTCCTGGGCGACCGCGAACAGCTGCGGGGAGAGCCCGAGGGCCACCACGATGACGACGGCGGCGAGCGCCATGGTCACCACCACGTCCCCGTTCGACAACGAGGTGATCGCGCCGAAGAGGTAGTGCTGGAGCACGGCGCTGCTCTTCCCCCCGATACCGGTGAGCAGGACCCCTCCCGCCAGCCCGCCGTAGAACAGCAGCGCGAGCGCGACGTCGCCGGTGGTGTGGCCGCGCTCGCGGATCACCTCGATCAGGACGGCCCCGAGCACCGCGACCACCACCGCGGTCCAGGTCGGGGAGGTGCCGGTCACCAGGCCGAGCGCGACACCGGTGACCGCGACGTGGCCGATGCCGTCGCCCATGAGGGCGAGCCGGCGCTGGACCAGGTAGGTGCCGACAGCGGGGGCCGCCATGCCGGTGAACAGGGCGGCCAGCAGGGCCCGCTCCATGAACGGGAGGGTGAAGAGCTCCATCATGCGCCTCCGTCCCGTCGGGTCCGTGCGTCGAGCGGGGACCCCACATGGGGGGTGTGGTCGTGGTGGTCCGGCTGGTGATGGTGATGGGAGTGCGCCTCACCGAACTCCGGCTGGTGCACCTCGTGATCGGCCAGCGGCGGCCCGTCGTAGGCCACCCGGCCGTCGCGCATGACGACCGCCCGGTCGACGAGGCCGGCCAGCGGGCCGAGCTCGTGGGCCACCAGCACGATCGTGGCCCCGCGCTCCTTGAGCTGGCGCAGCGCGTCGGCCAGCGCGTGCTGGTTGGGCAGGTCGACGCCGGCGGTGGGCTCGTCGAGGAAGAACAGGTCGGGCTGCCCGGCCAGGGCGCGGGCGATCAGGGCGCGCTGCTGCTGGCCGCCGGAGAGCTGGGAGACGCCGTCACGGGCCTTGTCGGTCAGCCCGACCACGGCGAGGGCGTCGTCGATCGCGGACCGGTCGGCGCGCGACAGCGGGCGCAGCAGCCGACGCCGGGTCAGCCGCCCCGAGGCCACGACCTCCCACACCGACGCGGGGACGCCGGACGTCGCCCCGGTGCGCTGCGGGACGAAGCCGATCCGGTGCCAGTCGTCGAACTCGTCGAACGGCGTCCCGAAGAGCCGCAGGTCGCCGACGGCCAGCGGACGCAGCCCGGTCAGGGCGCGCACCAGCGTGGACTTGCCGGAGCCGTTGGCACCCATCAGCGCGACGAACTCGCCCGACTCCACCGTCAGGTCGATGTGGCGCAGGATCGGGCGGCCCCCGATGGCGACGGCGCCTCCGGTGAGCCGGACGGGCGTTGCCATGTCGGTCATCGGCATCCGTTCGCCTCCTCGATCGCGGCGAGGTTGTCGCGCATCAGGGAGAGGTAGTCGTCGTTCGCGGTGTCGGCGGTGAGCCCCTCGATCGGGTCGAGCACCAACGAGCGGATCCCGAGGTCGGAGGCGAGCGTCTCGGCGAGCTTCGGGCTGACGAGCGTCTCGGAGAAGACGGTGGTGATGCCGTCGGCGCGGATCAGGTCCTGCAGCCGGGACAGGTCCGCCGGCGTCGGCTCGGCCCCGGGGGAGAGGCCGAGGATGGGTGCGAAGCGGAGCCCGTAGCGGTCGAGGTACCCGAACGCGTCATGGCTGACGACGACCGTTTCGCGCTCGCAGTGGGCGAGACCCTCGGCATACGCGAGATCGAGCTGCTGCATGTCGCCACGCAGGAGTGCCGCGTTGCCCCGATAGGTGTCGGCGTGCTTCGGATCGGCCTCGACCAGGGCGTCGGCGACAGCATCGCCGAGGTCGGCCATCAGCAGCGGGTCGAGCCAGAAGTGCGGGTTGTCGGGCCGGATCTCGGGGGCGTTGCTCGTCTGGAAGTCCGGGCCGGCGACGTCCACGACCGTGCCGGTCGCGTTCTGCGCGATCCCGTCGTCGACCGCCGGCTGGAAGCCCGACTCGTGCACCACGACGTCCGCCTCGGCGATGGCCGCGGTCTCCCTCACGTTGAGCTCGAGGTCGTGCGGCTCGGCGCCGGGCTGGGTCAGGTTGGTGACCGAGACGAGATTTCCGCCCACCCGCTCGGCGACCCATGCGAGCGGGTAGAAGCCCGCGGCCACGTCGACCTTCCCGGAGCTGCCGGGCAGCGCACCACAGGCCGTCGTGGAGAGCAGGACGGCGAGGGCCAGGACGATGCGCATGAGAATCATTCTCACGAAAGTTGAGAACCGTTGTCAACTCCCGTCGGCGGTCTAGGCTCGTCGCATGCTGGTCGTGAGCAGGTTCCGGGTGTCCGAGGAGGAGGCCGCGGCGTTCCGCGAGGGCCTCGAACGGGCGCGACAGGTGCTCGCCGAGCGCCCTGGCCACGTCTCCGGGAGCATCGGGCGCAACCTCGACGACCCGACCCTGTGGGTGCTCACCACCACGTGGGAGAACGTCGGCGCCTACCGGAGGGCGCTGTCGTCGTACGACGTGAAGCTGCACGCCGTGCCGTTGCTGAGCCGGGCGATCGACGAGCCCAGCGCGTTCGAGGTGGTCGAGCCGGGAGCCGACCTCAATATCCGGGGAGCCCGGTCGTTAGGCTGATCCCTCCCAGACCGGCAGCCAGCCGGCCGTGACCGGTTTCGAGACGGTTGCTGCGCAACCTCCTCAACCACCGAAAGGCAATCCTGTGGCCAAGGCGCCCGCAACCACCGTCGACAACGTCGTCTCCCTCTGCAAGCGACGGGGTTTCGTCTACCCGTGCGGCGAGATCTACGGCGGCACCCGCTCGGCGTGGGACTACGGCCCGCTCGGCGTCGAGCTCAAGGACAACATCAAGCGCCAGTGGTGGAAGTCCATGGTGCAGATGCGCGAGGACATGGTCGGCCTCGACTCCTCGGTGATCCTGCCGCGCCAGACCTGGGAGGCCAGCGGCCACGTCGACACGTTCAGCGACCCGCTGACCGAGTGCCAGTCCTGCCACAAGCGCTACCGCGCCGACCACCTGCAGGAGGAGTACGCCGAGAAAAAGGGTCTCGACGACCCCGACAGCGTTGACCTCGCCACGCTCGCCTGCCCCAACTGCGGCACCCGCGGCGCCTGGACCGAGCCGCGCCAGTTCTCCGGCCTGCTCAAGACCTACCTCGGTGTCATCGAGGACGAGTCCGGCCTGCACTACCTGCGGCCCGAGACCGCCCAGGGCATCTTCCTGAACTTCGCCAACGTGGTGACCAGCAGCCGGCAGAAGCCGCCGTTCGGCATCGCCCAGATCGGCAAGAGCTTCCGCAACGAGATCACCCCCGGCAACTTCATCTTCCGCACCCGCGAGTTCGAGCAGATGGAGATGGAGTTCTTCGTCAAGCCCGGCGAGGACGAGGAGTGGCACCAGTACTGGATCGACGAGCGCACCAAGTGGTACGTCGACCTCGGCATCGACCCCGAGAACCTGCGCCACTTCGAGCACCCCGAGGAGAAGCTGAGCCACTACGCGAAGCGGACCGTCGACATCGAGTACCGCTTCAAGTTCGCGGGCTCGGAGTGGGGCGAGCTCGAGGGCATCGCGAACCGCACCGACTTCGACCTGACCACGCACGCGAAGCACTCCGGCCAGGACCTCAGCTACTTCGACCAGGCCAACAACGAGCGCTACACGCCGTACGTCATCGAGCCCGCGGCCGGCCTCTCGCGCAGCCTGATGACCTTCCTGGTCGACGCCTACACCGAGGACGAGGCGCCGAACACCAAGGGCGGCGTCGACAAGCGGGTCGTGCTCAAGCTCGACCCGCGCCTCGCGCCGGTCAAGGTCGCCGTCCTCCCGCTCAGCCGCAACGTCGACCTGTCGCCGAAGGCGAAGGCGCTGGCCACCGAGCTGCGCCGCAACTGGAACGTCGACTTCGACGACTCGGGTGCGATCGGGCGCCGCTACCGCCGTCAGGACGAGATCGGCACGCCCTACTGCGTCACGGTCGACTTCGACACGCTCGAGGACAACGCGGTCACCGTGCGCGAGCGCGACACGATGGCCCAGGAGCGGATCAGCCTGGATGGCATCTCGACGTACTTCGCCGAGCGATTCGTCGGGTGCTGAGGTGGCAGTCATGCAGACTCTGTCCATGAAGCCGGACCACACCGCCCGTCACACGCTCCGCGGCATGGCCGGGGTCTCCCTGGCCGCTGTGCTCGCGCTCTCCGGCTGCTCCGGCGGTTCGGACGACCCGGCGTCGACGGACTCGTCCAGCACCTCGAGCCCCTCGAGCTCCTCGAGTGCGCCCACGTCGGAGAAGCCGTACCTCCCCGTGCCCGACGGGGTCGAGCTGACCGCCCAGGGCAGCGACCTCCAGGTCGGGGACCACGCGGTCGTGGCCTACGAGCCGCGACAGAAGCAGGTCGGTGTGCTCGACATCCAGGTGACCCGGCTGGAGAAGACGACGTTCAAGGAGTCGTTCGCGGGCTGGGACATCGACGACGAAAAGAAGAAGACCAACCCCTACTTCGTGCGCGCCACGGTGAAGAACGTCGGCGACAGCGACCTCGGCGGGCTGCCCGTGCCGCTCTACATCGTCGACGGCAACAACAGGCTGGTCGAGTCGTCGACGTTCCGGAGCATGTTCAAGCCCTGCCCGAGCACGCCGCTCCCCGACGTGTTCAAGGCCGGCGACAAGGCCGCCGTCTGCCTCGTCTTCCTGTCCCCGGACAAGGGCGACCTGACCGCGGTGAGCTTCCGGCCGACGCAGGAGTTCGACCCGATCACGTGGACCGGTGAGCTGACCTCGCCCAAGGCCGAGAAGCCTCGCAAGAACCGCAGGAAGAAGGGCTGATCCCGGCCCACCACGGCCGTCACGGAGCCCGGGACCAGACGCTTCGGTTCCAATGGGCTACAGACATCCCCGGGCATCCCGGCCAGACTCGGGGGGATGAGGGCAGGCGCGTCCAAGGCGTCTCCTCGGATCGCGGGACGGGTGGACGAGCGACGGCTGGTCCTGGCTTCGGTCCAGGATGCGGTTGACGGGAACCCCTGTGCCCTCCTGGTCCACGGTGAAGCGGGGGTCGGCAAGACCCACCTCGCCCGGGCCGTCGCCATGGAGATGAGCGCCCACGGGGTGGCGTTGCTCTGGGGGCAGGGGATCCGGTTCGGAGCGGCCGAGGCGACCTACCTCCCGCTCGCGATGGCCCTGGAGGGCTGGCTGCGCTCCGCGGACCCGGAGGAGCGCGAGTACGTCGTCGGCGGAGTGCCCGGCGGCTACCAGCTGCTGCCCTCGCTGGGGGGTGAGAACGGCGCCCTGCCCACCCGTCTGCTGCCGGTGGTCGACGCGCTCCTGAGCCGGGTGGTGGAGCGCCACCCGACCCTGCTCGTGATCGACGACGTGCAGTGGGTGGACGCCGCCACGTGTGATGCCCTCGCCTACCTGATCGCCGGCTTCAACGGCCAGCGGCTCGCGATCCTGATGACGTACCGGGACGACGGACTCACGGCGGGACACCCATTGCTGGGATGGCTGGCCGACCTGCGTCGACTGCCCGGAGTCGCCCAGCTGGAGCTCGGCCGACTCACCGCCGAGGAGTGCGCCCAGCAGCTCACCCAGCTGCTCGGCGCGGCACCCGACCCCGGCCTGGTGGAGGACGTGATGCACCGAGCCGCCGGCAACCCCTATCTGACCGAGCTCCTGGTCGAGGGTGTCGACCCCGCCGCCGAGCGGCTCCCCGACGCGGTGCCGGCGGAGCTGCAGGAGGCCCTGCTCTCCACGTGGCACCGCCTCTCGGAGCCCGGCCGGCTGCTCATGCAGGTGCTCGCGGTGGCCGGGGGCCCGGCGCGCCCGGACGAGCTGGCGGGCGTGGCGACGGAGACCCTGCCCGCGGGAGTCGGCGTCGACCGCCTGCTCGTCGAGGCCAACGCGCTCGGGATCCTGGTCAACGACGAGGAGACGGTCTGGTTCCGGCACCCGCTGCTCGCCGAGATCCTGGCCGGGGCGGTGGCATCCCGGCACTCCGCCACCTGGCACCGCGCCTGGTCGAGGATCCTGGCGGGGTACTCCCTGACCGGGATCGATGAGGTGCGCCGGCTCGGCAGGCTGGCCCTCCACCTCGAACGCTCGGGTGAGGTGTCCTCCGCCCTGCGGGCTCTGCTCGACGCCGCCGACCTCGCCCGCTCGTTGCGCCTGGTGGGCGAGGAGGCGATCTGGCTGCGGCGGGTGGTCGAGCTCGGGGCCACCGCTGACGCCGACGAGTACGACGAGAGCGACATCCTGGAGCGACTGGCGGTCGCGACCGAGGGCGCCGGGGACGCCGACGGGTCGATCGCGGCCTGCGAGAGCCTCCTCGACCGGCTGGAGGTGAGGCCCGAGCCCCTGCGCCTCGCACGGGTGACGATGCGACACGCCCACCTGCGTTGGGACATGGGGCGCACCGAGCGGGTACCGACGGCGGCAGCAGCGGGTGCCGTCGCGCTGTCGCGCTCCGAGCCGACCAGCCCCGAGCTCGCCCGGGCCCTGGCCCTTCTCGCCGACTGCCTGACCCGTGAGCACCACACCGACGAGGCACGCCGGGTCGCTGCCGAGGCCGTCGCGGTCGCGCAGGCGTGCGGTTCTCCTGAAGCGCTGTCCGCGGCGTACGCGGCCCGGGCTGGTGCCATGCCTGCAGCGCCGACGGCCGACCAGGACACGCGCCGGGCCCTCGATCTCGTCCGGCGGTCCCGCGACCACGAGGCCGTGGCACGCGCCCACCTGGCCCGGCTCGCCTACTACGAGGACCGCGGGATGGTCGACCAGATGACCGCGCTGGCCACCCAGGCCCTCGAGGCGGCGCAGGTGGTCGGCGCGACGTCGGCCGCGGTCCGCTACGACGCGATCCTCGCGAGGCTGCTGCTCGACCAGGGCCGGATCACGCAGGCCGGCGACGTGATCAGGCAGGGACTCGCCCGCGCCGCAGTCGCCCCCGGCGCGGCCGCTGTCCGGCTGGCCGCGGCCACCCACATGAATCGCCGGGGGGAGTCGCCGGGAGCCGAGCGGCACGTGGTCCGTGCCCACGACCTGGTGCCGACCGTCGAGCTGCGCTCGGACCTGGGGGCGCCCACCGCGATCGCCGAGCACCTCGTCGCACTCGGCCGTCCCGGGGACGCCCTGAGCATCGTGATGCGGACGATGGAGGCGCACCCGCTCGAGCAGCGTCTGCTCGACTCGATGCTGGTGTGGGGTGCCCGGACCGCCGCGGAGCTGGCCCAGGCCGCACGGGACAGGTCCGACGTGATCGCGCTGCAGAAGGCCCGGGGTGCCTTCGACGCCCTGGTCGACCACCGGTCCGGGTTGCCCGGCAAGCCGTTCGCGAGCTCCTCGTCCCACGATCGGCAACGCGCCGCCCTCAGGGACCTCTTCCTCGCCGAGGCGCAGCGGTGCAAGGGCCCGGCGGACGCAGAGCCCTGGCGTGAGGCCGAGCGCGCGTGCGAGGCGGCCGGCCTGCGGTGGGAGGGGGCACTGGCCTCGATCAAGGTGGTCGAGACGTTGCTCGACGACCACCGCGCGCGCCGCGCGATCAGCCGCAGGCTCCGCGAGGTGCACGCCTTCGCCGCCAGCCAGGCTGCGTTCCCGCTCGCCAAGCGGGCCTACGAGCTGGCCCGCCTGCTGCGGGTGCCGCTCAGCGACGTCGTCGTGCCCATCTCGCGCGGCTCGGGCGAGACGCCGTTCGCCGGTCTCACCCGGCGCGAGCGGGAGGTGCTCGGACACCTCGTGGCGGGGCGCACCTATGCGGAGATCGCCGAGGCGCTCGGGATCAGCGAGAAGACCGTGAGCGTCCACGTGTCCAACCTGCTGCGCAAGTCGCGGACCACGTCGGGCCGCGAGGCCGCCGCCCTCGCCGTACGGCTCGGTGGCGAGCAGCGATTTGGGGCCCTCCAGCAGTCGACTTCACACTAGGGGCGTGACCAGGACCCTGCCGACGGAGCTCGTTCTCGGGTCGCTGCGCGTCGAGACGCCGGTGGTGCTGGCGCCGATGGCGGGCATCACGAATGCGGCGTACCGGCGCCTGTGCGCCGAGCAGGGGGCCGGCCTCTACGTCTGCGAGATGATCACCTCCCGCGGGCTGGTGGAGCGCGACGAGACCACCCAGAACATGCTCGTCTTCGACGATCTCGAGACCGTGCGGTCCGTGCAGCTCTACGGCACCGACCCCGTCTACGTCGGCAAGGCCGCCGAGATCCTGTGCGCGGAGTACGGCGTCGCTCACATCGACCTCAACTTCGGCTGCCCCGTGCCCAAGGTGACCCGCAAGGGCGGCGGGGGCGCGCTCCCGTGGAAGCGCGGGCTGCTCGGCGAGATCCTCGAGGCCGCCGTCGGCGCGGCCACGCCGTACGACGTGCCGGTGACGATGAAGACCCGCAAGGGGCTCGACGACGACCACCTGACCTACCTCGACGCCGGCCGGATCGCCCAGGAGACGGGCTGCGCGGCGATCGCGCTGCACGGGCGGACGGTTCAGCAGGCCTACTCGGGCGAGGCCGACTGGGACGCGATCGCCGCCCTGGTCGACCACGTCGAGATCCCGGTGCTCGGCAACGGTGACATCTGGGAGGCCGCGGACGCGCTGCGCATGGTCGAGCAGACCGGTGCCGCGGGCGTCGTGGTCGGCCGCGGGTGCCTGGGGCGGCCGTGGCTCTTCCGCGACCTGGCTGCCGCGTTCGGCGGCGAGGAGATCGCGACGCTTCCCGTGCTGGGCGAGGTGCGCGACGTGATGCGCCGCCACGCCGAGCTGCTGTGCCAGCACATGGGGGAGCAGCGGGGCTGCAAGGAGTTCCGCAAGCACGTGTCGTGGTACCTCAAGGGGTTCGCCGTCGGCGGCACGCTGCGCCGCGAGCTCGCGCTGATCGACACGCTCGCCGGGCTCGACACGCTGCTCGCCGAGCTCGACCCGAGCGAGCCGTTCCCGGTGCGCGAGCTGGGCACGCCGCGCGGTCGCCAGGGGTCGCCGCGGGCCCGCGTCGCGCTGCCCGAGGGCTGGCTCGACGACACCGACGGCAGCGGTTCCCGCCTGCACGAGGAGACCACCGAGGTCACCGGCGGGTGACGGGGAACACCACCCACGTGGGCTGCCAAGATTGGGTAGGCGTTCATCGGTTGTGCTTTAGTCGATGACCGTTGCGCTTTCGTGACCATCGAAATCGCAGCTCTCGGACGACCCCCCGTCAGCAACAGCAAAGGATCAGCGCTGTGGCGACCCATAGCCACAAGCGGGAAACCAATGCCCGCCGCATGCCCAGGGCAGCCTTCGTGGCCGCCCCGATCGCCTTCTTGGCGACGGCCTCTGCAGTCACCCTCGGCGTCCTCGCCAGCAACCCCGACACGCGTGACCTGATCGGGGCGCAGGACGCCTCCGCCTCGATCTCCGGCAGCCGTGATGAGGTCGTGTCGCGGTCCGACTCGCGCCTCGAGGCGCCCGTCGACGGCGTCGTGCTCCACCGCGCGCTCGGCGTGGACCTCTCCCCGGCCGCCACCGCGCGGGCCGTGGCGGGGGCCGACACAAAGCTCTGGACGGCGACCGCCCTCAACCTGTGGACCTCGCCCACCGAGGGTGCCACCGAGGTCGGCGAGATCGACGCGGGCAAGAAGGTCCTGGTCACCGGCCGCAGCGCGCTCGGCCGCGACGAGATCGTCGTCGACGGCGAGGCCCGCTGGGTGACCGAGGGCTACCTGACCGACGAGAAGCCGGTGACGGCTCCGGCGGGTCTCTCCATGGAGCCCTGCCCCGACGGCAGCGTCGAGAGCGGCCTGACGTCGGACGCGGTCTACGTCTACCGCTCGGTGTGCCACGCGTTCCCGCAGATCACGACGTACGGCGGCTGGGACGCGCACGGCGAGCACAGCTCGGGCAAGGCGCTGGACATCATGACCAGCGACAAGGCGCTGGGCGACGCGATCGCGGCGTTCCTGCAGGACCACGCGTCCGAGCTGAACCTCTACGACATCATCTGGTGGGACCAGATCTGGACGCCGGAGCGCTCCTCCGAGGGCTGGCGCTACTACGGCGACTACGGATCGGCCACCGCGAACCACATGGACCACGTGCACGTCTCGACGTACTGACCGCACCGTCGGTGGCGCTGAGTAGTCTCGCCCCCGATGAACTCCTTGGACCTGTACGACGCCTCCGCGCGAGAACGCCTGGTCGCCGAGCCACCCAAGCGGGTCGACGCCCCCGAGCGCACTCCGTTCGAGCGGGACCGGGCCCGGGTGGTCCACGCGGCCGCGTCCCGACGGCTGGCCGCGAAGACCCAGGTGGTCGGTCCCCAGTCCGACGACTTCGTCCGCAACCGGCTCACCCACAGCCTGGAGGTCGCGCAGGTCGCGCGTGACCTGTCCCGGGCGCTCGGCAGCCACCCCGACATCGCCGAGACGGCGGCGCTGGCCCACGACCTCGGGCACCCGCCGTTCGGGCACAACGGCGAGCGGGTGCTGGCCGAGCTGAGCGAGAGCTGCGGGGGCTTCGAGGGCAACGCCCAGACCCTGCGCCTGCTCACCCGGCTCGAGGCCAAGAGCGTCGATGCCGACGGACGCTCGGTCGGGCTCAACCTGACCCGGGCCACGCTCGACGCCTGCACGAAGTACCCCTGGTCGCGTGCCGACGCCGACCTGCCGCAAGGCGTGCACGCCGACGGCTCGCTGCGCGTGATCCGCAAGTTCGGGGTCTACGACGACGACCTGCCGGTCTTCTCCTGGCTGCGGTCGGGGGTCCCGGGCAAGCGCCGCTGCCTCGAGGCGCAGGTGATGGACCTGGCCGACGACGTCGCCTACTCCGTGCACGACATCGAGGACGCCATCGTCGCCGAGCGGGTCGACCTCACCACCCTCGACCGGGACGCCGTGTGGGCCACCGTCCGCGACTGGTACCTCCCGGAGGTCTCCGACGACACGCTCGACCACGTCCTGGCCGGACTGCGCGAGCAGGGCAGCTGGCCGACCGCGCCGTACGACGCCAGCCGGCGCAGCCTGGGGGCGTTGAAGAACCTCACCAGTGACCTGATCGGCCGGTTCTGCGGCGCGGTCCAGGAGGCCACGTTCGCGGCGAGCGACGGACCGTTCGCGCGCTACCAGGCAGACCTGGTCGTCCCCGAGCAGACCCGGCTGGAGATGGCGCTGCTCAAGGGGATCGCCGCGCACTACGTCATGCAGGCCGACGACAGGGTCGCCGCGATGGTCCGCCAGCGCGAGCTGATCGCCGAGCTGGTCGCCCGGCTGGCCCACCGCGGACCCGTTGCACTGGACCGGGCGTTCGCCGACGACTGGCGCGACGCGTCCGACGACGGCGGCCGGCTGCGGGCCGTGATCGACCAGGTCGCGTCGTTGACCGATGCCAGTGCGGTGAGCATGCACGCCCGCCTCGTAGCCTCGGGCAGATGACCGCACCCCTCGTCTGGCTCCCGTTCAGTCCCCAGCTCCTCGGCGATCCGCCGACGGCGCTGCGCTACGAGGTCGTCGACCCGACCGAGCACGTCCCCGACAGCGTCGGCGACGTCGAGTTCTACGTGCCGCCGTACCAGATGAGCAGCGCGGTAGGCGACGTCCTGCCGCAGATGACCGGCCTTCGGGTGGTGCAGATGCTCTCCGCCGGCGTCGACAACGTGCGCTCGCGCGTGCCGGGCGGAGTGACGCTCTGCAACGGCCGCGGCATCCACGACACGTCCACGGCGGAGCTGACGCTCGCGCTGGTCCTGGCCTCGCTGCGCGGGATCCCCGAGTTCGTGCGCGCGGCGGGTGAGCGTTCGTGGTCGCCGCAGTGGCGGCCGGCGCTCGCGGACAAGCGGGTGCTGCTCGTGGGGCACGGCGCCATCGGCCAGGCGATCGAGGCCCGGCTGCTGCCGTTCGAGGTCGACGTGGTCCGGGTGGCCCGCACGGCCCGCGACGGCGTGCACGCCTTCGACGAGCTGCCCGCCCTGGTGCCCGACGCCGACGTCGTCATCCTGATCGTGCCGCTCACCGACGAGACCCGCGACCTGGTCGACGCCGGGTTCCTGGCCCGGATGAAGGACGACGCGCTGCTGGTCAACATGGCCCGTGGCGCCGTCGTCGACACCGACGCGCTGGTCGCCGAGCTCACGAGCGGCCGGCTGCGGGCGGCGGTCGACGTCGTGGACACCGAGCCGCTGCCGGCCTCGAGCCCCCTGTGGGACGCGCCCAACCTGCTGATCTCGCCGCACGTCGGCGGGGCGAGCAGCGCGATGTGGCCGCGGGCGCACCGTCTGGTCCGTGACCAGCTCCACCGCTTCGCCGCCGGCGAGCCGCTGTGGAACATCATGTCCGGCCAGTACTGATCCGGCCGTAGACTCCGCCACGTGGCAGGCCGGATCCGCGATGACGACATCGCAGCAGTGCGCGAGAAGGCACGCATCGACGAGGTCGTGTCGTCGTACGTCACGCTCAAGAACGCCGGCGGCGGCTCCCAGAAGGGCCTGTGCCCCTTCCACGACGAGAAGTCGCCGTCCTTCCACGTCACGCCGGCCCGTCAGTTCTGGCACTGCTTCGGATGCGGCGAGGGCGGCGACGTCATCAGCTTCCTGCAGAAGATCGACGGGCTCAGCTTCGTCGAGGCGGTCGAGCGGCTCGCCGACAAGTACGGCGTGCAGCTGCGGCGCGAGGAGGGCGACGTCCGCGAGGAGCGCCCCAAGGGACCGCAGCGCCAGCGACTGATCCAGGCCAACAAGGCCGCCCAGGAGTTCTACGCCCAGCAGCTCGCGACCCCGGACGCCCAGGTGGCCCGGCAGTTCCTCGTGGACCGCGGCTTCGACCAGGCGGCGGCCGACACGTTCGGCCTCGGCTTCGCCCCGCGCGACGGGGAGGCGCTGCTCAAGCACCTGCGCCAGAAGTCGTTCACCGACGAGGAGTCGGTCGCGGCCGGGCTCGTGGCGATCGGGCGCTCGGCGTACGACCGGTTCCGCGGCCGCCTGCTCTGGCCGATCCGTGACGCGAGCGGCGACACGATCGGCTTCGGCGCGCGCCGGATCTTCGACGACGACAAGATCGAGGCGAAGTACCTCAACACCCCCGAGACGACGCTCTACAAGAAGAGCCAGGTCCTCTACGGCATCGACCTCGCGCGCCGCGAGATCGCCCGCTCGTCGCAGGCCGTGATCGTCGAGGGCTACACCGACGTGATGGCCTGTCACCTGGCCGGGGTCGGGACCGCGGTCGCGACGTGCGGCACCGCGTTCGGTGACGACCACTCCCGGGTGCTGCGGCGCTTCCTCAACGACCACGAGGAGTTCCGCGGCGAGGTGATCTTCACCTTCGACGGCGACGCGGCCGGGCAGAAGGCCGCGCTGCGGGCGTTCGGCGGCGACCAGAACTTCGTCTCGCAGACGTACGTCGCGGTTGAGCCCTCGGGCATGGACCCGTGCGACCTGCGGATCAAGAACGGCGACGCCGCCGTCCGCGAGCTGGTCGCGCGGCGGGTGCCGCTCTACCGCTTCGTGCTCGCCAACGTCGTCAGCAAGTTCGACCTCGACCGGGCCGACGGCCGGATCGACGCCGTGCGCGAGTCTGCGACGCTGATCGCCTCGGTGCGCGACCAGTCGAAGGTGACCGCGTTCGCCCAGGAGATCTCGAAGATGGTGGGTGCCGACATCGACACCAACCAGGTGCTCTCCGAGGTCCGCCGCGCGGCGAAGCGGCCGGCCCGGCAGGAACAGCGCTCGTCGGCGCAGGCGAGCAGCGAGCCGGCCCCGGCTCCGCCGCGGAACCCGGTGCCCAACCTGCGCGACCCCCGGTTCGCGCTCGAGCGCGAGACCCTCAAGCTCGTGCTCCAGCACCCGATGGCGATCGGGCGCACCACCTCCGACATGGGCGCCAACGACTTCACCCACCCGACGTACCGGGCCGTCTGGGAGCTGGTCGCTGCTGCGGGCGGCCCTGCCGCGGGAGCCGGTGACGAGGGGTGGGCGGCCAAGCTCCGCTCCGGCGCGACCGACCCGGCCACGGTGTCGGCGATCAGCGAGCTCGGCGTCGAGCCGCTGCTCACCGCGAAGGAGCCGGACGCGGCCTATGTCGGCCAGCACGTCTTCAAGCTGCTCGAGCTGACCACCATGCGCCGGATCGCCGAGCTCAAGGGACGCCTCCAGCGCACCAACCCGGTGGAGCACCCGACCGACTACAACCGGATGTTCGGCGAGCTGGCAGCGCTGGAGCAGCACCGCCGTACGCTGCGCGACCGCACCGTGCGCGCCCAGTGAAGCTGCCGATGAAGCTGCCCGTGAAGCTCCCGCGTCGCGAACGTCCGCCGATCGAGGTGCCGGCGGGGGAGAAGGTGCTCGCCTGGACGGCGACGGTCACCGGTGGGGTCGTCGGCGGCACCCGCGACGCCCTCTACCTCGCGGCCGCGGCCTCGCCTTCCTCGTCCGTCGAGTCGGTCGAGACCCTCCGCATCCCCTGGGAGCGGGTCGAGGCCGCCGACTGGGACAAGGACACCTCGGCCCTGCGGGTCAGCGAGGTCGGCACCTGGGGCGAGCCGCGCCCGGAACACCTGCTCACCATCGAGGAACCGGGCCTGCTGCTCGAGCTGGTTCGCGAGCGGGTCACGGCGAGCGTCGTGCTGCAGCGGCACGTGCCGCTCGA
Source organism: Nocardioides sp. (assembly GCA_035759395.1). Taxonomy (GTDB): domain Bacteria; phylum Actinomycetota; class Actinomycetes; order Propionibacteriales; family Nocardioidaceae; genus Nocardioides. Next base: position 20,089 of record DASTUX010000116.1, on the reverse strand, counting down.
AGGCAAGCGCGGGGTGCGGGTGATCGCCCGTCGCGCGCCGCGCGGCGACCAGCCGATGCACTGGGTCTACGAGTACGACGAGGGCATCGACCCCGAGGCGCCGGACGTCCGGGCGGCAGCCGAGGCGGCCCTGAGGGCGGCTCGGGACGAGGTCGGGAGCGCCTGACCCGCTGGACGCGATGCCGATTTTTCACCGCGTGCCGACCTTGCTAGTGTTTGCGCGCAGCAACCGATCCCCTGTAGCTCAACTGGCAGAGCATTCGACTGTTAATCGGAGGGTTGTTGGTTCGAGTCCAACCGGGGGAGCCCATCGGTTCGGCCCCTGATCCGCGCGAGCGGGTCGGGGGCCGAACTGCATTTCAGGCGCTGGGTCGCGATCCGCACTCACCTGGTGGGTGCAGATCGCGACCGAAGGTCAGCCGGCCGCTCGTCGGTGGCGCCGCACGGCCACCGCGAGGGCGACGAGAACGCCCGCGCCGGCACCCATCAGCCCGATCGTCCAGGGGCCGAGCGGCGGGTCCGCCCCGGTCGCTCCGCCGTCGACCGGGGAGCGGGCGTCGTCGGGCCGCAGGGAGTCGAGGTCGGCCGTCGCCTCGGAGACGCTGCACGCTCCCGTGCGGAAGTCGTCGCTCGCGCCCACGACGTAGCGGTCGCCGTCGATGAACTCCGCGTCGACGGAGCTGGAGACGGCCGAGAACATGTTGAGCGGGAACGGCGGCTGCTCCTGGCCGGACAGCACCCACACCTCGTCCGCGAGGTCGGGACCGGCCCAGACCTCCTCGACCTCGAACCGCGTGAACCCGCGCCGCTCCTCCTGCGCGGTGCCCACGAAGACCACCGGCGAGCCCTCCGGGCCGCTGTCGGCCGCGCACGAGGCGTACGCCGGCGCCGGGACCGCCACGAGTGCGAGCGGCACCATCCACACGAGCAGACCGAGGATCCGACGCATCGGCGGCTACTCGCCCCAGCCCATCGAGAACACCTCGAACGGAGCCGCCATGGCGACTCCGAGCCGTTGCCCGGTCGCCCGCGCCATCCCCTCGAGGAACTCGCGCGGGTCGAAGTTCTCCCAACCGAGGCCGTCGATGTAGGCCCGGTGCTCCTGCAGCGAGGCAACCCCGGCGTCGAACGTGTCGGTGGTGTCGACCGCGTGCGTGGCGCCGGGGGAGCCGAACGCCCAGACCGCGCCCACGCCGCCCCATGGCGCGAGGCCGTCGACCAGCTGCTCGTTGAACACCCAGCGGTTGCCCGCGTCCCGCACCGCGTCGAGGACCGCGCGCCCGACCGCGATGTGGTCGGCCTGGTTGAGGTTCTTGCCGCCCCAGGTGTCGCGGAAGTTCCCGGTGATGACGACCTCGGGGCGGTGTCGGCGTACGGCGTGGGCGATCGCGCGCCGCAGCGGGACGCCGTACTCGACGATGCCGTCGGGCTGCCCGAGGAACTCCACGACCGGAACGCCGACGACCTGCGCGGAGGCGATCTGCTCGGCCTCGCGCACCCGGCGGCACTCCTCGGGCTCCATCCCGTCGATGCCCGCCTCGCCGCTGGTCACCATGCAGTAGACGACCTCCTTGCCCTGCCCGGTCCAGCGGGCGACCGCGGCGGCGGCGCCGAACTCCATGTCGTCGGGGTGGGCGACCACGCACAGGGCGCGGGACCAGTCCTCGGGGAGCGGTTCGAACGGCACGGGGGCGGTCGGGTCGGCCATGGATCGAGGATGCCATCGAAATCCCTTTGCCGGTCGGCCCCGCGTGGGGTTGTCTGGTCCGATGACCGAGATCGCCACGCTCGACCCGCACGACGACCGGGCACTGCGTGACTGGTTCGCCGCCGAGCAGGCCTCGCTCTGGAACGACCGCCCGAGGGCGGTGACGCGGACCTTCGGGGCGCTGGCCAACGGCATCCGGAACCCCAACCCGTACGTCGGCCGCACGCTGCTCGCGGCCCGCGAGAACGGCGTGACGGTCGGCGTGGGGGAGCTCGAGCTGTCGCTGCGGGACAACCTCCACCTGGCCCAGATGGCCGTGCACGTCGTGCCCGGCCACCGACGGCGCGGCATCGGGCGGGAGATCCACGCGGCGCTCGACGAGATGCGCCGGGCCGATCGGCGTACGACGGTGGCCGGCGAGGTCTTCGTGACCGACGAGCCCGACGGGAAGGCCGGGATGGCGTTCGCCCAGGCGCTCGGCTTCGGCAGCGTCCACGAGGAGGACCACCTCGTGCTGCCCCTGCCGGCCGACGCCGACCGGACCTCGGCGCTGGGCGGGGGTGACGGCTACGAGGTGGTGACCTGGCGCGGGCGCTGCCCCGACGAGTACGCCGAGGCCTACTGCCGGATGCGGACCCAGATGGCGCGAGACGTGCCGGTGGGTGAGCTCGCCTACGAGCCGCCGGTCATCGACGTGGCCCGGCTGCGGACGGGGGAGGAGCGGATAGCCCGGTCCTACCACCAGGTCGTCGCCGCCGCGCGGCGCGTGGCCGACGGCGAGATGGGTGGCTACTCCGTGTTGTTCCTGGCGCACGACGACCACGAAGTGCTGCAGGACGACACCCTGGTGATGCCCGGGCACCGCGGGCGCCGCCTGGGCACCCTGCTCAAGCTCGCGACGCTGGGGGTCCTGCAGCGCGAGCACCCCGACCGCCGGGCGGTGCACACCTGGACGGCCCCGCAGAACCACGCGATGTACGCCATCAACCTCGCGTTCGGCTACGTCGCCGCCGAGCGCATGCACGAGGTCCAGCGGGCGGATCCGCGATGAGCGGCTACGCCCCGGTGGACCTACGGCTCCCGTCCGCGAGCGCCCACTGGGAGAGCCCGGCCTTCCGCGACGAGCTGGCCGCGTGGGTGACCTCCGAGGTGGGGGAGCCGAGCTCGCTGGAGCCCGTGAAGATCCGGGCCTGGGCGAGCGTGTGGCGGGCCGAGACGGCGTCCGGCGTCCACTTCGCCAAGCAGAACTGTGCGGCGCAGGCGTTCGAGGCCGGACTGTTGGTCGAGCTCGTCGACCTCGCGCCGCACCACGTGGTGCCCCTGACCGCCGTCGACCTCGACCGCGGGCTGCTGATGACGCCCGATCAGGGCGCCGTCCTCGCCGAGGGAGACGGCGACGACCTCGACACCTGGGCCCGGGTCATCGCGGCCGGTGCGGCGTTGCAGCGCGAGGTGGCGCCGTACGCCGACCGGCTGGCCGCCGCAGGCCTCACCACCCTCGCACCTGGCGACGTGGTGGCCTATGTCGAGCAGTGCCTCGACCGGTTCGCGGAGCTGCCCGAGGGCGACCCCCGCGCGATGTCGGCCGACGACCGGGTCGCGGTGCGCGCGCACCTGCCCGTCATCGCGGGCTGGGCCGAGCAGGTCGCCGCGCTGGGGCTGCCGACGACACTGGTCCACAACGACCTGCACGGCCACAATGTCTTCGACATCGACGGCGAGCTGCGATTCTTCGACTTCGGTGACGCGCTGTTGATGGAGCCGCTCGCCGCCCTGCTCATCCCGGTCAACGTGCTTGCTCACCAGCTCGAGGCCGGTCCGGACGACCCGCGCCTGCACCGGGCGGCGGATGCCGGGCTCGAGGTGTGGAGCGACCTTGCTCCCATGACCGAGCTGCGCGCCGCCCTGCCTGCCGCGCTCCAGCTCGGTCGGCTGGGTCGCGTCGAGTCCTGGTTGCGCTGCCTGCCCCCGATGAACGACGCAGAGCTGGGGGAGTGGGGCGACTCCGCGGCTTACTGGCTCGCCTCGCTGGTGCTCGACCCGCCGATGGGCAGGCTCACTCCGGGCTGAGAAGCGTCAGCGGTGCCCGGCTATCGGGTGCGGCAGGTAGCCGGAGCCGAGCTCCTCGATCTCGTCGGCGGTCAGCTCGAGGTCCACGGCCGCGACGGCGTCGTTGAGGTGCTGGGGCTTGGTGACCCCGACGATCGGGGAGGTGACGGTCGGCTGGGCCATCACCCAGGCCAGCGCCACCTGGGCCCGGGAGACGCCCCGTCGCTCGGCGACCTCGGCGACCTTCTCGACGATCGCGGCGTCCTCGTCGCGATAGAGAGTGCCGCCGAACTCATCGGTCTCGCCCCGCGCCGTCGTGGTGTCCCAGGCACGGGTCAGCCGTCCGCGTGCCAGCGGGCTCCACGGGATCACGCCGATGCCCTGGTCCGCGCAGAGCGGGAGCATCTCGCGCTCCTCCTCGCGGTAGAGCAGGTTGTAGTGGTTCTGCATCGACACGAACCGGGTCCAGCCGCCCAGGTCGGCCGTGTACTGGGCCTTCGCGAACTGCCACGCATACATGGACGACGCCCCGATGTAGCGCGCCTTGCCCGCCTTCACGACGTCGTGCAGCGCCTCCATCGTCTCCTCGATCGGGGTCGCGTCGTCCCAGCGGTGGATCTGGTAGAGGTCGACGTGGTCGGTGCCGAGCCGACGCAGCGACGCGTCGATCTCGTGCAGGATCGCCTTGCGGGACAGGCCCGCGCCGTTGGGCCCCGGTCGCATCCGGCCGTGGACCTTGGTCGCCAGCACGACGTCCTCGCGCCTGGCGAAGTCCCACAGGGCGCGTCCCGTGATCTCTTCGCTGCTCCCGCCGGAGTACACGTTGGCGGTGTCGAAGAAGTTGATGCCGGCCTCGAGCGCGTCCTTGATGATCCCGCGCCCGGCATCCTCTTCGAGCACCCACGAATGCCCGCCGCGGGCCGGGTCGCCCCAGCTCATGCAGCCGAGCGTGACGGCGGAGACGTCGAGTCCGGTCGGGCCGAGCTTGGTGTAGCGCACGTCGTACCTGCTTTCGTCGCGGGATCGCCTGACCCTTCCGACCTTAGCCATCCGACCCGAGGGCCCGATGGCCCGAACGACCCACCCCTCAAGGTGCTATGGCTACCTGAAGTCCGTCGGCGAAGAGTGCTGGAGTCAGGCGCACCAGTAGCGAACAAGGTCTGTTCGACCGGAGACCGTTACATGGGGGTGGACTCGGGGCCATCGGTGCGCTGTGGAGGGAAAGCGCATGTCTCGGAAGTCAGTTCTCTCTGCTCGAAGTCCCGGAATCCGTCGCCATCTCGTGCGCGCCGCCATCGGCGCGTTGGCGGCCTCGTCGCTCGTCTGGGCGCCGTCGCCGGCCGGTGCGGCGGTTGGGACCACCAACGACCCGAACGCCCTCGCCGCGGCGATGGCGGGGCCTGGGGCGACCATCACGGGTGCCTCGTTCGCGGAGGTGCCGTCAGGCGGCACGCCGCACGCAGTGTCCACCACTCCACTCGCCGGGATGCCGACCAACGGCACCGGCTTCACGGTGCTGACGACGGGCGACGCCAACCTGGCGGACGACCCCAACGTCGCCACCGGATCGGGCGTCGACCTGTTCGACACCTCGCCACGTGGCGGTGAGGTCCATGACGCCTCTGTGCTGAAGGTCGACCTGAGCGTGCCGTCCACGGCGAACTGCCTGAGCTTCGACTTCACGTTCCTCTCCGAGGAGTACCCGGAGTACGTCGGCAGTCCCTACAACGACGCGTTCATCGCCGAGCTCGACGTCAGCGACTGGAGCACGTCGGGCACCAGCATCAGCTCGCCGAACAACTTCGCGTTCGACCCGGCCAACAACGTGGTCAGCATCAACTCCGTCGGACTCGGCGGGTTCAGTCCGGCCAACGCCGCCGGCACGACGTACGACGGTGCGACGCCCCTGCTGTCGGCAGCCAAGCAGGTCTCGCCCGGCGCCCACTCGCTCTACCTGTCGGTCTTCGACATGGGCGACGGGATCCTGGACTCGGCGGTGTTCCTCGACAACCTGCGCGTGGGCTTCGTTCCCGATCCCGCGACGCAGTGCACGCCGGGCGCCCAGGTCAAGCAGTTCCAGCTCGACCTGACGCCCGCGACGGCCAGCAACGACACCGGCACCAGCCACACGGTGACGGCGACGCTGAAGGACCTCAACGCGACGCCACCCGAGCTGTCCGGCGGCACGATCCTGTTCGAGACGACGGGCGCACACAGCCTGACCGCCTCCGACGTGACCGATGGCAGTGGCCAGGCGACGTTCACCTACACCGGCACCACGGTCGGGGTCGACACGATCAGTGCCTGCTACGACCAGGACAACAACGGCAGCTGCGGCTCGGACGAACCCTTCGCCTCGGCGCAGGCCACCTGGACCAACGCGCCGCCGACCAACGATGCCGGTGGTCCGTACTCCGGTGACGAGGGGAGCGCGGTCGGCCTCAGCGGCACCGCCGCCGACATGAACGGCGACCCGTTGACGAACACCTGGACGGTCGCGCTGGTGAGCGGCGTGGACGCGGGTGCGGCGTGCTCGTTCAGTGACGCGACGTCGCTGAGCAGCACGGTGACGTGCACCGACGACGGCGTCTGGGAGCTCACCCTGACGACCGACGACGGGTTCAACCCGCCGGTGACCGACACGGCCCAGCTGACGATCGGCAACCTGCCGCCGTCGATCGGGTCGATGACCACGACCACCGACCCGGTGGCCACGGGCACGCCGGTCGTGATGTCCGCGACGTACTCCGACCCGGGCAGCAACGACACCCACACCGCGTCGGTCAGCTGGGGTGACACCACGACCAGCCCGGCGGCATCGGGCGGGACGGTGACCGCGAGCCACAGCTACGCCGCGGCCGGTGTCTACACGGTCTGCCTCACGGCGACCGACGACGACGGGGCCTCCGACGCGGAGTGCTCGGCCAGCTACGTCGTCGTCTACGACCCGGGCGCCGGTTTCGTCACCGGCGGCGGCTGGATCACCGTTCCGGCGGGCTCCTACCCGGCCAACCCGTCGGCGAGCGGCCCGGGGAGGTTCGGGTTCGTCTCGAAGTACCAGAAGGGTGCCAGTACGCCGTCCGGCAACACCGAGTTCCAGTTCCAGGCGGGGAGCCTCAACTTCCACTCCTCGTCGTACGACTGGCTGGTGATCGCCGGGTCGAAGGCGATGTACAAGGGTGCGGGCACGGTCAACGGTGACGGAGGCTACAAGTTCCTCGTCTCCGCCGTCGACGGAGCGAAGCCCGGTGGCGGCGGCGTCGACAGGTTCCGGATCAAGATCTGGAGGGCGGACACCGGCACGGTCGTGTTCGACAACCAGGCCGGGGCCGCCGACGACGCGACCGCAACGACGGCCATCAGTCAGGGGTCCATCGTGATCCACAGCTGATCGGCTCTCGGGATCCCCGGCGACTCGGGTCGTCGGGGATCTCGCGCGGGGCGGGACGTCGAACTCGCGCCGAGGGCGGTACGTTCCTCCGTCGAGGGGCGGTAGCTCAGCTGGTTAGAGCAGACGACTCATAATCGTCCACGCGCGGGTTCAAGTCCCGCCCGCCCCACCCACTCGTCTACCCCACCTGGGTGAAGCCGGCTTTTGCGACCGGCAATTTTGGGGAAGACCCGCTGCGGGGGTACTCAATTCGGGCTGTCTCGGTGCCGATACTCAACAGCGAACGGTCTCGGACCAAAACCTTGTGACACCAGTCTGTGGGAGGACACCCCCGTGTTTCGACGCTCAGCTCGCTTTCTTCTTGCCCTGACCGCCTGTGCGGCCATCACCTCGCTGCCCACGGGCGCGCAGGCCCTGCCTCCGACCGAGCTGCTGGGTGACGGAAGCACGGTCATCCCGCTGAAGAACGCCGCGATGATCACCAGGACCGACGTCGGCTACCGGTACCGGGCCGGACAGCAGGACAGCCACCTCACGATCACCCAGGTGGGCCAGAAGCTGCTCTACGTCGACACCGGCACGAGGGAGCTGCGCGATCACCCCAGGTCCTGTGTCGAGCAGAGCCAGACCCCCGGAATCGCCGTGCTCTGCACCATCCCGGCGAAGTTCACCGACACCAACAAGATGTTCCTCGAGATCTGGCCGCGCCTGGGCGACGACTTCATCGACGGCTCGGCTCTCTCGACCCAGTTCCGCCTGTGGGCGCTCGCCGATGCCGGGAACGACACCGTCCGTGGTGGCGACGGGGACGACTTCGTGAACGGCGCGATGGGTCGCGACCAGGTGTGGGGCGGCGCGGGCGACGACTGGATCCGCACCGGGCCCGACAGCGACGTGGTGTGGGGCGACAGTGGCAACGACCGGCTCATCGCGGGACCCCAGGACGACGACGTCCACGGCGGTGACGGCGACGACCGCGTCGACGGCGGCGACAACAACGACACCCTCTGGTCGGACGCCGGCGCGGACACCGTCGCCTGTGGCAGCGGGAGCGACAAGGCCTTCTACGACGTGTTGGACCACAGGCGCTACTGCGAGCTCGAGGTCCTGACGACCTACTGAGCCCCTCCCGTCGGGGCCCGCCTGTAGGGTGGCGCCGGATCTGAGGGCGACGACGGGAAGGGCGAAGTGGACGGCGCGTTGGCACACGACCGCGACCCGGACGCCGCCGTCCGGACGCCCGGGTCCGCCCTCGACGTCATGCGGGAGCTCGTGCGCTCCTACGCGCCCCGGCCCGACATCCGCACTGTCGCCGTCGTCGCCAACGCGCCGCTCGAGCCCAGCAGCGAACGCGCCGCGGCCATCGACGCCTGCGACCTGGTGATCCGGTGCAACAGCCTGGTCCTCGACGAGCCGGGCGCGCCTCCTGTGGTGGGCAGCCGGGTGGACGTGGTCGTGTTCAACCGACTGCTGCGCGCCGCGCCGCGGGTCTTCGCCAGCTACCGCGACCGGCTCTACCTCATGGTCGAGCCGGGCGCCGTGCACCGCACGGCGAACCGTCGACCTCCACGCTGGCCGGCGGACCTGGGCCACTTCGTCGTGCCCAACCGTGAGATCACGCTGCCGTTGTCGGAGGCGCTCGACTTCGCCACGCTGGAGGAGCAGGTCTGGCCGACCACGGGCCTGATGAGCGTGTGGATCGCGATGACACTCTTCCCGGAGGCCGAGCTCACGATCACGGGCTTCTCCATGATCGACAACCCCACCCAGGTGGAGTGGTCGCACGAGTGGGGGGACTCGTGCCCCGTGGGGGCCGAGCACCGGATCGAGCCGGAGGGCCGCCTGCTGGCGTCCTGGATGCGCAGTGGCCGGGTGGCGCTGCTTCGATGACTGCACGAGGAGATCGAGCCGAGATGTCGCACGACCCCACGCCCGAGCGGCAGCCCGACGCCCAGCCGACCGGGATCGGCGGACGCCTGCGCAGGCGGCGCGAAGCCCGGGTGCGCGGGCTCGTCGACGAGGCGCTGGCGCCGGTGCGGCAGCGCCTGGCCGCGCAGAACCGGCGCCTCGGCAAGCTCGAGACCAGGCTGGACGAGCGACTCCCCGACGCGGTGAGCAAGGCCAACCGCACGTACGCCGAGCTCGAGCGGCTGCAGCCCCAGCTCGCGGCCGTCGAGCAGCGGCTCGAGGAGCTCCGCCAGCGCGTCGACACCCGGCTCGACCCGGGGACGGCGGAGGAGCAGCAGGAGGCGCAGCGGCTCGTCGACCTCATCCGGAGCGAGCACGAGCAGATCCGCAGCCGGATGACCGCGATCTCCTGGTACGAGGAGCGTCTGCGCAAGCTCGAGGAGCGGGTCGGCGACGCCTGAGCCGGCGCCGCCCGTCGCTCACTTCTGGACGACGTTCCGATTGAGCTCGACGAGCTCCGGGTGCCGGTCCAGCAGTTCGACCACGCCGGCGCAGTCGAGCTCGTGTGCCCCGTGGTCCTCGATCAGCCGCTCGATCAGGCTCAGGTCCTCGACGGTGTCCAGGGTGACCCGGTAGGCGGACTTGTCCTCGGGCCACGTCCAGTCCTGCATCCGGACCCGGTCGGGCGCACCGGCCCGCAGGTAGGGCGTGACGTGCTCGCGCTCGTCCGGAGCGACGGCGTGGTCGTGCGCGTCGGCGAGCAGCGGGGCACCGAAGATCTCGAAGTCGAAGCCCCGCGGGAACGTGCGGTGCACGACGTTGGACAGGTAGAGCGCCGGGTCGGCCTCCCGCAGGTAGGTCTCGACCGCCTCCGCGATGACCCGGCCGTCGATCAGCGGGCAGTCCGACGTGACCCGCACGACCACGTCGAGGCGGTGCGCCACGGCGCACTCGTGGAACCGCTCGAGCACGTCCTGCTCGCTGCCGCGGTGGCAGTCGAGCCCGCGCCGCCGCGCGAGGTCGGCGATCGCGTCGTCGGTCGGCTCCACGGTCGTGGCGACGAACACCGGGAGCCCGCTGGTGGCCAACCTGTCGAGGTGGTGGTCCAGCAGGGTCCGGCCGCCGACCTCGATCAGCACCTTGCCGGGCAGCCGGGTGCTGGTCGTGCGGGCCTGGGTGATGATGCCGACGCGGGTCATCGCAGGATGGCCGCGAGGCTCTCGACGACCCGGTCGACCTGGTCGTCGGTGAGGTCTGGGAACAGCGGCAGCGACAGCTGCTGGGCGTAGTAGGCCTCGGCGTTGGGGCACAGGCCGCGCCGGTAGCCGAGGTCGGCGTACACGGGGTGCCAGTAGACGGGCAGGTAGTTCACCTGCACGCCGATGCCCGCTTCGCGCATGCGCTCGTAGACCTCGCGCCGGCGACCGTCCAGGATGCGCACCGAGTAGAGGTGCCAGGCCGGATCTGCCCAGCTGCGCTGCACCGGGACGCACACTCCGTCCACCTGCGACAGCGCCGCGTTGTAGCGCGCGGTGAGCTGTGCCCGGCGTTCCTTGAAGGCGGCCAGGCGGCCGAGCTGGCTGATGCCCAGGGCGGCGCCGATGTCGGGGAGCCGGTAGTTGACGCCGAACTCGTGGACCTCCTGGTGCCAGGGGCCCTCGGTCGTGATCCGGTGCCGGTCCGGGTCGCGCACCAGTCCGATCCGGTGGAACTCGCGCGCCCGCTGCGCCAGCAGGGCGTCCTTCGCGACCAGCGCCCCGCCCTCGGAGGTGGTGAGGTTCTTCGTGGGGAAGAACGAGAACGTCGTGACGTCGGCGAGGTCGCCGACCGGCCGCCCCTTGTAGCTGCCGCCGATGGAGTGCGCAGCGTCGTCGAGGGTCCTGGCCCCCACCCGGTCCGCGATCGGCTGGAGCGCGTCGTAGTCGCAGGGATGACCGGCGTAGTCCACCGCGGCGACCACGCGGGTGCGGTCGGTGACCAGCGCCTCGACGGCAGCGGGGTCGATCAGCCCGGTGTCCTCCTCGACGTCGGCGAAGACCACCGTGGCGTCGCGCAGGGAGGCCCCGCTGGCCGTGGCCACGAACGTCATCGGCGTGGTGATCACCTCGTCGTCGCGGCCGACGCCCAGGGCGGCGTACGCCGTGTGGAGGGCGGCCGTGCCCGAGCTGCAGCTGACGACCGGGTGGTCACCGCTGAGGACGGAGAGCCGGCTCTCGAACTCGTCGACCCGGGGACCGGTGGTCAGCCAGTCGCTGTGCAGCACCGCGGTCACCGCCGCGACGTCGTCCTCGTCGATCGACTGGCGGCCGTACGGCAGCATCAGGCCCCCGACTCGAGGAACTTCGCGATGTGCTCCCTCGTGTACCAGTCGTCGTTGCTGTCGGAGCGGTAGAAGAACCCGTCCGGGACCGGCGTGCCACCGGCCGGAGGCGTGTAGCCCCACGTCGCCAGGTCCGGCTGCAGGACGTAGCGGCCCTCGAGCTGGAGCGCGCGCCGCCCCTCCTCGGGGGAGATCATCTCCTCGTGCAGCTTCTCCCCGGGGCGCAGGCCGACGACGTGCGTCTTCGTGCCGGGGGCGATGGCGTCGGCGAGGTCGACGATCCGCATCGAGGGGATCTTGGGGACGTAGAGCTCGCCGCCCTGCATCAGGTCGAACGAGTCCACGACGAACTTGACCGCCTCGGGCAGCGTGATGAAGAAGCGCGAGCACCGCTCATCGGTGATCGGCAGCGACTCGCCGGCCTCGGCCAGCTGGCGGAAGAACGGGATGACCGAGCCACGGCTGCCCATGACGTTGCCATAGCGCACGACCGAGAAGCGGGTCTCGTACGCCGCCGCGTAGTGGTTGCCGCTCACGAACAGCTTGTCCGCGGTGAGCTTGGTCGCGCCGTACAGGTTGATGGGGCTGGACGCCTTGTCCGTGGAGAGCGCCACGACCTTCTTGACGCCGGTGTCGATGGCCGCCTCGATGACGTTCTGCGAGCCCATGACGTTGGTCTTGATGAACTCGTAGGGGTTGTACTCCGCGGCGTCGACCTGCTTGAGGGCCGCCGCGTGGACGACGTAGTCCACGCGGTGCATGGCGCGCTGGAGACGCTTCTCGTCGCGGACGTCACCGATGAACCAGCGCAGTCGCGGGTCGTTGTTGAACAGCTGCCGGCACTCGTACTGCTTCAGCTCGTCGCGCGAGTAGATGATGAGGCGCCGGGGGTCGAGGTGATCGAGCGCGTGGCGGACGAAGGCCTTCCCGAACGAGCCGGTTCCGCCGGTGACGAGGATCTCCGACCCCTTGAGTGTGGACACACTGTCCCTTCCATGGTTCGGTCAGTTTCCGGTTTATCGTAGGGGTTGCCATCAGGGACGCAGGCAGGACAGGGGAGCGCATGCTGATCCTGCTCCACAGCAACGGCGGTCCCGCCCTCGGCATCGGCCACGTCATGCGCTCGATCGCGCTCGCCGAGGAGGCGCTCGCCGCCGGTCACCGGGTCGTCCTGGCGGGAGAGATCGAGGGCGACTTCCTCCGCCAGCAGATCGACGCCCTCCCGGGCCTGGAGCTGGTTCCGGTACGTCGGCCCGCGGATCGCGCCCTGGCCGACCTCGTCCGCGACCTCGCGCCGGACGTGGTGCACCTCGACACCTACGACGTCGACGTCGACCCCGTCTCGTGGGATGACCGGCGGCGGGCGACGCCGTTGCTGAGCAACATCGAGGACGGGGTCTTCGGGCGACGCGGGGCCGGGCTGGTCATCGACCCGAGCTTCGGCGCCGACGCCGAGCCCCGCGGCGCCGCGGATGACGCCGTGCTGCTCCGGGGATCGCATTACGCACCGCTGCGTCGCTCGGTGAGCGGGAAGCGCGGCGGATGGGTTGCGCGCCCTCGTGCCGAGGCGGTCCTCGTCGTCATGGGTGGGACCGACCCCATGCGGATGACCGGGCCGGTGCTCGAGCTGCTCGGCCGCACGGGGCTCGAGCTGCGGGTGACCGCCATCGTGTCCGGTGCGGCCGCCGATCCGTGCGCCGCCGTGGTCGCGGCGCATCCGCAGCTGGACGTGCACCTGAGTCCTCCGATGGACGACCTGCCGGCGGCGATGGTGGCGCAGGACCTGGTGATCAGCGCCGCCGGGACCTCGGTGTGGGAGCTGTGCTGCCTCGGGGTGCCGACGGCACTGGTGTGCACGGTGGAGAACCAGCGGGTGGGCTATGACGGGGTGGTGTCGGCCGGGGCCGCCATCGGCCTCGGGTCGTCCGGCGCCCAGCTCCTCGAGCAGGCCACCGTCGAACGGCTTCGCGGAGCGCTCCAGGACGACGACGTCCGCAGGTCCCTCGCCGGGAAGGCGTCGCAGATCGTCGACGGCCTGGGCGCCTGGCGAGTGGTCCGGGCCTGGGAGCAGCTGGCCCCCGGGGCGCCGTCACGTCCGGTGGGGGAGCTCCCGCGAGTGCGCGAGGCCGACGCGTCGGACGCGCGCTCGCTCTGGTCGTGGCGCAACGATCCGACGACCCGGGCCGGCTCGCTGCAGCAGGACGAGATCCCGTTCGAGGACCACCTCCGGTGGCTGACCGGGACCATCGAGCGGGGCGACCGCCTGCTCCTGGTGGCGGCGGACGCCTCGGGCGACGTGGGCACGGTCCGCTGGGACCGGCTCGCGGACGCGGAGTGGGAGGTGTCGATCACGGTGGCACCGGCTCGCCGTGGTGAGTCGCTCTCGCGGGGGCTCCTCGCGGCGGGCGAGCGGGAGCTCCTGCGTCGAACCGGCCGGCCCACGACGGCGATCGCGCAGGTGCAGGACAGCAACCCCGCCTCCCGGCGCCTCTTCGAGGCCTCGGGCTACGTGGCCCACCTGCCGACCGACGCCGCCGGCGTACGTACCTACGCCAGGTGGCTGAGCACGGAAGCGACGGCTTCTCGCTAGATCAGGTCCCAGGTCAGGGGAGTGCCGCGGCTGACGTCGCTGGTGAAGGACCGCCCGCACACCGCCTCGAACTCGTCGGGGGCAAGCCCGCCCGCGGGCCGGATGGAACGCACGTTCTCCGCCGTGACCTGCTCCCCGGCGCGCACGTCCTGCACGACGTACAGCGAACGGCGCAGCCGCAGCACCGCGCGTTCGGTCTCGGTCGGCCCGATGGCGGCCCGGCCCGTGGCGGCGAGGTGTGCCGCCCTCGACTCGACGCTGAGCAGCCGCAGCTCCTCGGGCGTCATCGAGAACTCGGAGTCGACTCCGCCGTCCTCGCGGGCGAGCGTGACGTGCTTCTCGACGCAGACCGCGCCCAGCGCCACCGCGGCGACGGCCACCCCGATCCCGAGCGTGTGGTCGGAGAGCCCCACGGGGACGTCGAAGGCCTCCCGGAGCAGGGCGATGTTGGCCAGGCGCGCGTCCGCCGGGTCCGCGGGGTAGGACGCCGTGCAGGCGAGCAGCACGAGCTGGGTGCAGCCGGCACCGCGGGCGGCGTCCAGCGCAGCCTCGATCTCGCTCAGCGTGGCCATGCCGGTCGACATGATGATCGGCTTGCCGGTGCGCGCGATCTCGCGGATCAGCGGCAGGTCGACGATCTCGGCGGACGCCGTCTTGTAGAGCTCGACGTCGAGACCCTCGAGGAACTCGACGGCCGTCCGGTCGAACGGCGACGAGAACGCGACCAGTCCCTGCTCGCGCGCCCGGGCGAAGATCGCCTCGTGCCACTCCCACGGCGTGTGTGCCTGTTCATAGAGCTGGTAGAGGTTTCGTCCTCCCCACAGGCCGTGCTCGTCGGTGACCCTGAAGGCCGGGCCGTCGGCGTCGATCGTGATCGTGTCCGGCGTGTAGGTCTGGAGCTTCAGGGCCTGGGCGCCCGACGCCGCCACCATGTCCACGATGTCGAGGGCGCGGTCCAGAGAGCCGTTGTGGTTGCCCGACATCTCGGCGATCAGGAAGGGGGGCTGGTCCCGGGCGATCGTGTGCGGGCCGACCTTGACGGAGTGCTCGAAACCCATTCGGCGAGCCTACGCCAGCGTGAGAAGGTCTCGGCATGCCCTCACCGGACAGCCCACTACGCCGCGTGCGGAGCAGGACCGGGCGGCTCCTGCGCCGGACCGGCCTGCTCTACGACCCCGCGAACGAGGTTCCGCAGGTCGCCGTACGACTCGACGAGGACAGGGAGACGCCGCTGGCCAACGGTCTCTTCGTCAATCCCGTGGCCGAGGGAGCCGATCCCTTCGTGGTCCGCGACGGTGACGGCTACCTGTGGTGCCAGACCGACGCGGACGCCGGGGTGACCGTGCGGCGCTCGGACCGGCTCACGAGCCTGGGGGAGAAGCACGTGGTCTGGCGGGCGCCCGACACCGGACCGTTCTCGGCGCAGGTCTGGGCGCCGGAGCTGGTCAAGCTCGACGGACGCTGGCACATCTACTTCGCGGCCTCGGACGGCCGCAACGAGAACCACCTGGCCTACGTGCTCGTCGCCGACAGCGACGACCCGCTCGGTTCGTACTCCCTGCACGGCCCCTTCAACACCGGCGACGGCGCAGGAGGGACGGCCGACAACGCGTGGGCCATCGACATGACGGTGCTCGAGCACGGTGGTCGCAGGTACGCCGTGTGGTCCGGCTGGCCGGATGCGGCGACCAAGGTCCAGACCCTCTACATCGCGGAGATGGAGAGTCCGACCTCGCTCGCCGGGAGGAGGGTCCAGCTCGGCAGCCCCTACGACCATGAGTGGGAGCGGATCCGCGAGGACCGCCCGGACGCGATCAACGAGGCACCCCAACCCCTGGTGCACGGCGGCCGGACCTTCCTCGTCTACTCCTGCGGCAGCGCCCTGCTCCCGTCGTACAAGCTGGGCCTGCTGGAGCTGGTGGGGACCGACCCGCTCGACCCGGCTGCCTGGCGCAAGAAGCCGGAGCCGGTGTTCACGTCCACCGAGGCGACCTTCGGGGTCGGCCACAGCACCTTCGTGCAGTCGCCCGACGAGTCCGAGTGGTGGCACGTCTACCACGCGAAGATCGTCCGGCAACGCAACTTCAAGCGCGTCATCCAGGTCCAGCCGATGGGGTGGTCGGCCGACGGGGAGCCGGTCTTCGGCGAGCCGGTTCCGGCCGGAGCGCCGCTCAGGGAGCCGTCGGGGACGCCGCACGCTTCCCGCCGGGACTCCCGCGTCTGGGAGTTCGGCGCGGGGACCGGGTCGCTCGCGGAGCTCGACTACTACGGCCACCAGCAGTACCTCTCCCTGGAGTCCGACGGGCTCCACCTCGGCCGGACGCCGAAGCAGCCGGTCAACGCCTATCGCAGCGGCGAGAAGGTCGTGCTCCGCGACGGTGCGTACGACGACGTGCGGGTGACCGCGCGCTTCCGCGTCGTGGAGGGAGCCCGAGCGATCGGCGTCCTGGTCCGGGTCACCGCGCCGGCGGTCGGGTTCGACGCCCAGCGCGGTTACTTCGCCGGATGGGTGCCGAAGGCAGGTCGCCTGGTGCTGCGGCGCGCCAACGGATCGTCGACGGAGGAGCTCGGCTCGCTCGTCGTTCCCGGCGGCCCCGCACCCGGCGACTCCCTGGTGGTGGAGGCGGTCGGAACCCGCCTGCGGGTCCACCTCCAGTCGCAGCCGGAGAGCCGGCTCGAGGTGGAGGACGACCACTACTCCCGGGGTTCCGTCGGGCTGCGGGTCGTCGCCACCCACGGCGTCTTCACCCGACTCGCCGTGGAGCCGCTCGACGGGGCGTAGCCGAGGGTTCCCGGACGCGCCGTGGCACTGGCGCTCGCGTCGCGGTGGACGCACTCTTGGATCAGGTCGTCATGCGACTCGGTCGGTCAGGAGGCGGGCGTGCAGGAAGTCGTCCTCACTCGTCGTGGAGTGCTGGTCGTCGGGTTGCTGACGGCTGCTGGTGTCTCGGTCGCCCTCGGGGTCTACGGCCGGGTCCACACGCCGTCGTACGAGCAGCTGCCGACGTACGGCTTCTCCACCACCGCCACGTTCAAGGCCTGGCTGGCCACCGGGGTGCTGGTGCTCGCCGCCTCCCAGCTCGTGACCGCGCTCTGGATGTACGGCCGGCTGCCGGGCGCCGGCCGGGCACCGTCGTGGCTCGGCACCGCGCACCGGGCAACCGGCTTCTCCGCGTTCGTCCTGTCGCTGCCGGTGGCGGCGTACTGCCTCTACGGCATCGGCTTCGCCCCGGAACCGTTCACGACCCGGACCCTGGTCCACTCGGTCGCCGGGTGCGCGTTCTACGGCGCGTTCTCGGCGAAGGTGCTCTTCGTCCACTCCCGCAGGCTTCCCGGCTGGGCGCTGCCGCTGGTGGGGGCGACCCTGCTGATCGCGATCGTGGTGGCCTGGCTGACGAGCGCCCTGTGGTTCTTCAGGCTGGGTGGCCTCCACACCTGAGGGCTCCCGCCCCGGAGTCACTGTGGGCGCAGGGCGATCGTGTACATGACGGCCCTGCTGGCGTCGCCGGTGCCGGTCGCCGTGAACGTGCCCGTCGGGGCCGTGGCAACGCCGGTGTTGGTGTCCGCGATGGTGGCGGTGATGTGGCCGCCGCCGCTGCCGGTCGTCGTACGCCGTCGGGTCAGCGTCCCGGGGATGGTGTGCGTCGTGTTCGTCGAGGACTTGTCTGCCCAGTAGACCGCGACCCAGGCGCCCGACACCGTCGGCGTGACGGACGGGGCGATGTGGGTCGACGTGGTGGCGGTCTCGACGGCGAAGGCATGGACGTCGATCGGGGTCGCGTCGAGGGCCCGGTAGGCCGCGACGGTCAGGTCCGCCTTCACGATCACCGAGTTGCCGACCGTGACGGTGGAGCCGGCATCGGATCCGGTCGCCGTACGGGTCCAGACCCGGCCGCGCAGGCCGCTCGGATCGACGGCACGGAGTTCGGTCCAGCCACCGGGCGGCGTGGTGGTGGCGGGGTTCTGGTTGGCCGTGAAGAAGAGCAGCAGCGTGTCGCCCGCCTGCACGCTCGCCGGGACCTGGACCGTGTGCACGGTCCGGTTCCCGTTGCTGCTGGCCGAGGCGACGAAGGTGATCTCGCTCGGCTCCGGTGGCGGCGGTGTGATCGAGCCGCCGTAGAACTCGTCGGTGGCCATGGTCCGGAACGCCGCGAGCGAGGAAGGTGTGCTGTCCGGGTACCACGTGCACGCGCCCTGGCCGCGGGTGTCGAAGTAGGAGATCCCCTCGAACTGCGCGTAGTCGGCGCGCTTGAAGAGTGCCTGGGCGTCGGCGTAGAACTGCGCCTTGCGTCCGGGAACCAGCGGGTCCTCGGTGCTCGCCCACTCGGTCAGCCACAGCTCCTTGTCGGGGTGGTTGGCGCCGAAGTCGCGGAACGGCCGGATGATCTGCTCCAGGGACTTCCAGGCGGTGTTGATCCCGGTGCGGCAGTGGTACCAGTTGTAGGCGTCGATACCCATCGCATCGAGGTAGGCATCGCCGGGGAACCACTTGCTCGCGTCGTTGCGTGCCTGGGAGCCGACCCAGAACGCGTAGTCGGTCATGATCCAGACGAACTTCGCGTTCGTGACCCCGCGGGCCACGAAGATGTCGTGGACCTTCCGCCATGCCGCGATGAAGTCGGGCGCCTCGCCCATCGGGAAGCTGGCGCTCGACTCGGGCTCGTGGTTGAACGCGAAGTAGATGGGCACCCCGTAGTCCCGGATCCGGTCGGCCCACCGCTCGATGTCGGTGTACAGCGGACTGCCGGGCTGGGCGGCCACGAGGTTGGCCCACGGGATGACGGTGCCGTTCACGCGGCGCGACTTCACCGAGAGGATCATCGTGTGGCCGGTGTCGCGCAGCCAGGTGTGGAACGCGTCCGGGAACGGGGTGTCCCAGAGCACGAACTCCCGGACGACGTCCATCGGACGGCCGGCGTTCGACTCCATCCGCAGCACCGCGGACTGGTCGCTCTCACCGCTTCGGGGTCCCACGAAGGCGCCGAAGGCGATGGGACCCGGACCTGGTGGGATGTCGCCCGACGCGACCGGGATCGAGCCGAGCGTGGAGCCGATCGCGGCGGCGGAGGCGCAGAGCACGGCGACGAGCCAGCGCCGCAGTCGGATCCGGGGCATGGCGATCACCATGTTCTCGTCGTCCCGGAGGGGTCAGCGCCTCCCGCCCGGTGCCGGCACCGAGAGCCGCGCCACGCGTCGAAGATACGCCCGTCGTGGAATGAGTTCCCAGAGCACGTTCGGGCCAAATGAGCCACGCGGTGAGCCGGGCCCGGAGGCCGGCTCACCGCGCGCGTGTGGCTCACCGAGAGGGCTGGGGCACCTTGCAGTCGACCTTGGGGTTCGCACCCATGTAGTTGAGCGGCCCGGCCACCACTGTCAGGACGGTGTCTCCAGTGGTCTTGCAGTTCACGTCCCGGTCGTCGCCGAAGTAGCCGCGCTGGAAGGCTGCGAACACGCCGATCACCAGCCACGCGACGATGACGATCCCGATCAAGCCCCTCATGGTTTCTCCTTCTCCCGAGCGCCGTGCGGCACTCGCCGAGGGGTCTATACCCCGAATCCGCGGGCTACGAACCTGCGCGCTGCACGTCGCGGTCGCGGGTCGAGTACGTCGCCTGGTAGGCGAGGACTGCGGCCCTGCCGCGCTCGAGCTCTTCATCGAGCTCCTCGATGAGATCGGCGGCCTCGTCGGCGGAGCCCTTCTCGGCGAGCAGCTCGATCTGCTGCGCGATCCGCCCGGCCCGGGTCACCCCCAGGTTGAGGGCCCCCCCGGCGAGCTTGTGGCTGACGGCCTTCAGGGTCTCGGCGTCACCGGCCACGAACGCGTCGCGGATGGCGGCCATCGTCACCGGCGAGTTGGCGACGAAGTTGCCGATCGCCCGGTCGAGGTACGTCGTGTCGCCCGGGTCGAGGTCACGCAGCTCGTCGATCCGGTCCAGGTCCAGTCCGTCCACGGGCTCCCTCGGCTCGACGGCGCGGCGCGTTGGCGCGGGGTGGGGCATGACGGGCTCCTTGTGCAGCCACCGGGCGAGGACGGCGGCGAGTGCGGACGGGTCGACGGGCTTGGTGAGGAAGTCGTCCATGCCGGAGGCCAGGCAGCGCTCGCGTTCGCCCTCGACCGCGGCC
>DASTUX010000115.1:0-16914 GCA_035759395.1 Nocardioides sp. | reverse complement strand
CCCGCCGGGCTGCGGCAAGACCTTGATCGCCAAAGCTGTAGCCAACTCATTGGCGAAAAAGGTCACGGAGCGGACCGGTGAGGAAGGACGCAGCTTCTTCCTTAATATCAAGGGACCTGAGCTGCTCAACAAGTACGTCGGCGAGACCGAGCGACACATCCGGCTGGTCTTCCAGCGGGCCCGTGAGAAGGCCAGCGAGGGCACGCCCGTGATCGTGTTCTTCGACGAGATGGACTCGCTGTTCCGCACCCGCGGCTCCGGTGTCTCCTCCGTCGTCGAGAACACGATCGTCCCGCAGCTGCTCAGCGAGATCGACGGTGTCGAGGCACTCGTGAACGTCCTGGTCATCGGTGCCTCCAACCGCGAGGACATGATCGACCCCGCCATCCTGCGCCCCGGCCGCCTGGACGTGAAGATCAAGATCGAGCGGCCCGACGCCGAGTCCGCCCGCGACATCTTCTCCAAGTACCTCATCCCGGTGCTCCCGCTGCACGCCGACGACCTCGCCGAGTTCTCGGGCGACCGCGACGCCTGCGTGGCCGGCATGATCCGGGCCACCGTCGAGCGGATGTACACCGAGACCGAGGAGAACCGCTTCCTCGAGGTGACCTACGCCAACGGCGACAAGGAGGTCCTGTACTTCAAGGACTTCAACTCCGGCGCCATGATCCAGAACATCGTGGACCGGGCCAAGAAGATGGCGATCAAGGACCTCCTCGACCACGAGCAGAAGGGCCTGCGGGTCTCGCACCTGCTGCAGGCCTGCGTTGACGAGTTCAAGGAGAACGAGGACCTCCCGAACACCACCAACCCCGACGACTGGGCACGCATCTCCGGCAAGAAGGGCGAGCGGATCGTCTTCATCCGCACGCTCATCACCGGCAAGTCGGGCACCGAGCCGGGTCGCTCGATCGACACCGTGGCGAACACCGGCCAGTACCTCTAGGCCGGGAGCCACGTGGGAGAGGACGAGCTGGAACGCTCCGAGATCGAGGCCGTCCTGGAGACCCGCCGCGAGCTCGGGCCGTCGTACGACGCGGCGCTGGTGGACTCGTTCGCGGAGCGCATCGAGAGAGCGGTCGAGAAGCGCACCGCCGAGGTGGTGTCGTCGCGCGACCTGGGCCGGATCCACACCGATGGTGCGGGCAAGCGCCAGCTGGCCCTCGGGATCGTCTCGACGGTGGCGGCCGTTCCGATCTCCATCACGCTCGGCGTGAGTGACCAACCGCTGGCCCTGATCGTGTCGTGGGCCGGCATCGTGGGCGTCAACGTGGCCCACGCGCTCCAGGGGCGCTCCCCGCGCTGAGCCGGCGCAACGTCGGCTCCTAGGCGGGACGCACTGCGCGACCGAGGTAGCCGTAGGTCCACGGACGCGCGAGCGCTGGTCCGGGCAGGTAGCGCTGCTCGATCTCCGTGACCTCCAGGCCGGCGGCCCCGACCAGCGCCGGCATGTCCCGGCTCAGGTGGCAACCGGCGAAGACCCGCCGCTGCACCGGCTCCAGGCGGTGCTGCCACGCCTCGACACGTGCATCCGGCGCGAGGCCGTGCTCGAGGAAGTGGAACGTGCCCCCCGGCCGCAGCACGCGTCGTACCTCTGCCAGCGCAGCGGCGGCGTCCGGGATCGTGCAGAGCGTGAACGTCGACAGCACACAGTCGTACGTCGCGTCCGGTGCCTCGATCCGCTGGCCGTCGAGGCCGGTGCGGGCGATCGGCACGGAGGTGCGGGCGCGACGGCGCTCGGACAGTGCCCAGCCGGAGTCCGCGGGCTCGACGGCGTCGACGGAGGTGACACCGGGCGGGTAGACGGGGATGTTCAGCCCGCTGCCGAAGCCGATCTCGAGCACCCGGCCGGTCAGTCCCGCGCAGACCTGGCCGCGCAGCTCCATCACGTCCCCGTTGGACAGCGCCTTGTCGGTCAGCCGCGGCACGACGCGCTCGCTCCACACACCCATGACGCACCTCCGAAGTCGGGGCTCCAGCGTAGGCTCGCGGCATGAGCGTGCGCCGGGTGATGGGGACCGAGGTCGAGTACGGCATCTCGGTGCAGGGCCAGCCGCTGGCCAACCCGATGGTGGCCTCCTCGCAGGTGGTCAACGCCTACGCCTCGGCCACGGTGAAGGCCCGCCGGGCCCGCTGGGACTTCGAGGAGGAGTCGCCGCTGCGGGACGCGCGGGGCTTCGACATGTCCCGCCAGGTGGCCGACCCCTCGCAGCTCACCGACGAGGACATGGGCCTGGCCAACGTCATCCTCACCAACGGCGCCCGGCTCTACGTCGACCACGCGCACCCCGAGTACTCCACGCCCGAGTGCACGACGCCGCTCGACATCGTCCGGTGGGACAAGGCGGGGGAGCAGGTGATGCTCGACGCCGCGCGCCGGGCCGGCCAGCTTCCCGGCGGCGCGCCGATCGTGCTCTACAAGAACAACACCGACAACAAGGGCGCGTCGTACGGCGCCCACGAGAACTTCCTGATGCGCCGCTCGACCCCGTTCGCCGACATCGTGCGCCACCTGACCCCGTTCTTCGTCAGCCGGCAGGTCGTCACCGGCGCCGGCCGGGTCGGGATCGGCCAGGACGGCCGCGAGCACGGGTTCCAGGTCAGCCAGCGCGCCGACTTCTTCGAGGTCGAGGTCGGCCTCGAGACCACCCTCAAGCGCCCGATCATCAACACCCGGGACGAGCCCCACGCCGATCCGGAGAAGTACCGCCGGCTGCACGTCATCATCGGGGACGCGAACCTCGCCGAGGTGTCGACGTACCTCAAGCTCGGCACGACCGCGCTCGTGCTCGCCATGATCGAGGACCGCTTCATCTCCGTGGACCTCTCCGTCGACGGCCCGGTCTCGGCCCTTCGGGCCGTCTCGCACGACCCGACGCTGCGCCAGCTGGTCACCCTGCACGACGGGCGCAAGCTCACCGCCATCCAGCTGCAGCTCGAGTACCTCGACCTGGCCAAGAAGTACGTCGAGGACCGGTGGGGCGACGACGCGGACCCGCAGACGATCGACGTGCTGGCCCGCTGGGAGTCCGTGCTGGACCGGCTCGAGCGCGACCCGATGCTGTGCGCGGGCGAGCTGGACTGGGTGGCGAAGCTCAAGCTGCTGGAGCAGTACCGCTCCCGCGACGGCCTCGACTGGGACGACGCCAAGCTCCAGCTGATCGACTACCAGTACTCCGACATCCGGCCCGAGAAGGGGCTCTACCACCGTCTGGTCGGGATGGGCCGGATCGAGCGGTTGCTCGACGACCACTCGGTCGAGGTCGCCATGCACGACCCGCCCGAGGACACCCGCGCCTACTTCCGCGGCCGCTGCCTGGAGAAGTACGCCGAGCACGTCGCCGCGGCGTCCTGGGACTCGGTGATCTTCGACCTGCCGGGCCGCGAGTCGCTCCAGCGGGTGCCCACGATCGACCCGATGCGGGGCACGAAGGCCCACGTCGGCGAGCTGCTCGACCGGTGCGACACGGCCGAAGCCCTGTTTGCCGCACTCACCCGCTGAAATTCCGCGCAGGTCGGGCCCCACGGAGCCACCCACTGGATAGGGTCGTGTCATGGCACAGGAGCAGAAGCAACCGCGCAAGTCCTCGGAGACCGAGGAGTCGACCGAGGTCGCTCCCGAGAGTGACGTCGCCGAGCGCAAGGAAGCCCTGGACGACGACATCGACGCGATCCTCGACGAGATCGACGACGTG
The DNA here is from genome assembly GCA_035759395.1 of Nocardioides sp. Taxonomy (GTDB): domain Bacteria; phylum Actinomycetota; class Actinomycetes; order Propionibacteriales; family Nocardioidaceae; genus Nocardioides. Next base: position 13,219 of record DASTUX010000115.1, on the reverse strand, counting down.
CTCGAGACCAACGCCGAGGACTTCGTGAAGTCGTTCATCCAGAAGGGCGGGGAGTGAGCGGATGACGTCCGACAGCCCGCGGCTGCCGGCGGCGTACCTCGTGCCCGGCACGTCCTCCTTCAGCGACTTCCTGGCCTCGCAGTCTCCCGACCTGCTGCCCTCGCGGCGGGCCATTCCGCAGGGCCACGCCGGGGACCTGGCGCCGCACGGGACGACGATCGTCGCCGCGACCTTCCCGGGCGGGGTGGTGATGGCGGGTGACCGCCGCGCCACGATGGGCAACATCATCGCCCAGCGCGACATCGAGAAGGTGTTCCCGGCCGACGAGTTCTCCGCCGTCGGCATCGCCGGCACCGCGGGCCTCGCGGTCGAGATGGTGCGCCTGTTCCAGACCGAGCTCGAGCACTACGAGAAGATCGAGGGCAGCACGCTCTCGATGGACGGCAAGGCCAACCGCCTCGCTGCCCTGATCCGCGCCAATCTCGGCATGGCCATGCAGGGCCTCTCCGTCGTGCCGCTCTTCGCGGGCTACGACCTGAACCACTCGATGGGGCGGATCTTCAGCTACGACGTCACCGGCGGCCGCTACGAGGAGACCGCGTTCCACTCGGTCGGCTCGGGCTCGCTGTTCGCGCGTGGCTCGCTCAAGAAGCTCTACCGGGAGGACTTCACCGCCGAGCAGACCGTCCAGGCCGTCGTCGAGGCGCTGTACGACGCCGCCGACGACGACTCGGCGACCGGCGGGCCGGACATCACCCGGCGCATCTTCCCGGTCGTCCAGGTCATCACTGCCGACGGCGGGCGCCGGATGCCCGACGACGAGGTCGCGGCGATCGCGGACCGCGTCATCTCCGGCCGGATGAACCGCCCCGACGGCCCGGCCGCCGCCCTCGACGGGAGCAACAACTGACATGAGCATGCCGTTCTACGTCTCGCCCGAGCAGCTGATGAAGGACCGGGCCGACTTCGCCCGCAAGGGCATCGCCCGCGGCCGCTCCGTCGTCGTCATCCAGTACGCCGACGGGGTCCTCTTCGTGTCCGAGAACCCGTCCCAGGCGCTGCACAAGGTCTCCGAGATCTACGACCGGATCGCCTTCGCGGCGGTCGGTCGCTACAACGAGTTCGAGAACCTGCGCATCGCCGGCGTCCGACTGGCCGACATGCGCGGCTACGCCTACGACCGGCGTGACGTCACCGGGCGAGGGCTGGCCAACGCCTACGCCCAGACCCTCGGGTCGATCTTCTCCAGCGGCGGCGAGAAGCCCTACGAGGTGGAGATCTTCGTCGCCGAGATCGGTGACGCGCCCGAGGACGACCAGATCTACCGCCTCACCTACGACGGACAGGTTGCCGACGAGCACGGCTACGCCGTGATGGGTGGCGCGGCCGACACCGTGGCGACGTACCTCAAGGAGCACTACACCGAGGGCGCGTCGCTGGTCGACGCGCTGGCGGTCGCGGTGGCAGCCCTGGGCCACTCGGCCAACGACAAGGGCGTGGCCTCCGACCGGGTGATCCCGGCGGAGGACCTCGAGGTCGCTGCCCTGGACCGCACCCGCTCCCAGCCCCGGAAGTTCAACCGGATCCGTCCGGCGCGACTCCTGTCCCTGCTGGGCGAGCGTGGGCCGGGGGTCCCGGATGCCCCGGCGGCCGAGGACGGCGCACCCGGGAGCGCAGCCGCGCCCGCAGGCACCGACGACCCGGCCGATCCCACCGACCTCGAGAGTGGCGACACGGCCCCGCTCGAGGACCCGACCACCGGCGAGCCGCCGACTGCCCCGCCTCTGGGCTGATCGACTCCAGCTGTCGCGTTCGGTCGAGTCGCCTCGCGTTCTGGACGGCGGGCCGTACTCTGGCTGGGTGGACCGACGGATCTTCGGTATCGAGAACGAGTACGGCGTCACGTGCACGTTCAAGGGTCAGCGCCGTCTGAGTCCCGACGAGGTGGCTCGCTACCTGTTCCGCAAGGTGGTCAGCTGGGGGCGCAGCAGCAACGTCTTCCTGCGCAACGGCGCCCGCCTCTACCTCGATGTCGGCAGCCACCCCGAGTACGCCACGCCCGAGTGCGACGACGTCGTCGAGCTGGTCACCCACGACAAGGCGGGGGAGCGGGTCCTCGAGGGACTGCTCCTCGACGCCGAGCAGCGCCTCCACGACGAGGGCATCGCCGGCGAGATCTACCTGTTCAAGAACAACACCGACTCCGCCGGCAACTCCTACGGCTGCCACGAGAACTACCTCGTCGGCCGGGCCGGGGAGTTCTCCCGCCTCGCCGACATCCTGATCCCGTTCCTGGTGACGCGCCAGATCGTCGTGGGCGCCGGCAAGATCACGCAGACGCCGCGCGGGGCGTCGTACTCCGTCAGCCAGCGCGCCGAGCACATCTGGGAGGGCGTCTCCAGCGCCACCACCCGCAGCCGCCCGATCATCAACACCCGCGACGAACCGCACGCCGACGCGGAGAAGTACCGCCGCCTCCACGTCATCGTCGGTGACTCCAACATGAGCGAGACCACGACGATGCTCAAGGTCGCCAGCTGCGACCTGGTCCTGCGGATGATCGAGGAGGGGGTCGTCATGCGCGACCTCACGATGGAGAACCCGATCCGGGCGATCCGCGAGATCTCCCACGACATGAGCGGTCGCCGGAAGGTCCGTCTGGCCAACGGCCGCGAGGCGAGCGCGCTGGACATCCAGGGGGAGTACCTCTCGAAGGCCCGCGACTTCGTCGACCGCCGCGAGATCAGTACCCCGGTGATCGAGGCGGCGCTCGACCTGTGGGAGCGCGGGCTCAAGGCCGTCGAGTCCGACGACCTCGGCCTGGTCGACCGTGAGATCGACTGGGTCATCAAATGGAAGCTGATCGAGCGCTACCGGGCCAAGCACGGGCTGCCGCTCGGCCACCCGAGGATCGCCCAGCTCGACCTCGCCTACCACGACATCCACCGCGGACGCGGCCTCTACTACCTCCTCGAGAAGCGCGGCGCCGTCGCCCGGGTGACCACCGACCTCAAGATCTTCGAGGCCAAGTCGGTGCCGCCCCAGACGACCCGGGCCCGCCTGCGCGGCGAGTTCATCCGCAAGGCGCAGGAGCGCCGGCGCGACTTCACCGTGGACTGGGTGCACCTCAAGCTCAACGACCAGGCCCAGCGCACCGTGCTGTGCAAGGACCCGTTCCGGGCGTACGACGAACGCGTGCAGCGACTCATCGACGGCATGTGACGATCCGCTGGGACTGGCGGATAGGGTGATCCGCGCTGTGCCCGCGCTGTGCCCGTTACCTGTTGAGTGAACTCTGCGAAGGTGAAATCCGTGTCCCGACGTCTGCGTCGTCTCCCGATCGTCCTGCTCCCGCTCGTGCTCGTCGCGGCGCTCACCTCATGCGGTGGCGACGATGGCAAGACCGACCTCGAGGGCCTCGGCGCCGTCACGATCTCGGGTGACCCCGGGAAGGCGCCGGAGGTCTCCTGGAAGGGCAAGATGACCGCCGACTCGATCGAGACGAAGACGCTCGAGACGGGTGACGGCGTCGAGGTCGCGGACGGCGACCAGGTGTCCGCGCACATCTGGATCGGCAACGGCTTCACCAAGGAGAAGGCGTTCAGCACCTACGACGAGGGCAAGCCCGAGCAGGTCACGGTCGACGAGAACCTCAGCCCCGTCTTCGCGGACGCCATGAAGGGCCAGACCATCGGGTCCCGCGTGGCCGTCACGGCCCCGGCCGACAAGGCCTTCGGCGAGTCCGGCAACCCCAACCTGGGCATCGGCAACAAGGACACGGTGCTGGTCATCATCGACCTGATCGAGATCTACGAGGCGCCGAAGGCGATCGACGTCCCGGCGTCGAAGGTCCCCGGGCTGGTCCTGAAGAAGGGCGAGCCGGTCGCACTCGACTTCAAGGGCCTGCCGAAGCCGAAGGCCGACGGCGACCTGCTGCGCAGCGTCGTCAAGGAGGGCAAGGGCAAGACCGTCACCTCCGAGATGACCGTCACCGCCAACTACCTCGGCCAGGTCTACGGCGCCAAGAAGCCCTTCGACGAGAGCTTCTCGAAGAAGCCGGTCCCGTTCTCGCTCACCGGCGTCGTCCAGGGCTGGACCATCGGCCTGTCCGGAGTCAAGGTCGGCAGCCGGGTCCTCCTGACGATCCCGCCGGAGATGGGGTACGGCGCCCAGGCGCAGGCCAACATCCCGGCGAACAGCACGCTCTACTTCGTGGTCGACATCGTCTCGGCGAAGTGACCCGGCAGAAGTGACCGGGCACTAGGACGAGGGAGGGGACACGATGACGGTGCGCAAGACCGAGCGCCTGCTCAACCTGCTCATCATGCTGCTCGTCCAGCGTCACTACGTCTCGAAGGAACGGATCCGCGCGATCCTCTACCCCGACTCCACCGTCGACGCCTTCGAGAAGATGTTCGAGCGCGACAAGGAGGAGCTCCGGAGCCTCGGGGTCCCGGTCGAGGTCGGCAACATCGACCCCTTCTTCGACGACGAGCCCGGCTACCGCATCCGGCCCGACGAGTTCGCCCTGCCCGACATCACGCTCGAGCCCGACGAGGCCGCGGTCATCGGCCTGGCCACCAAGGTGTGGGAGCACGCACGGCTCGCCGAGGCCACCACCGAGGCGGTCCGGAAGCTGACCGCCCTCGGGGTGCCGCTCGACGTCTCGGCCCTCGACATCGCGGAACCGCGGCTCAGCGCGGACGAGCCGGCCTTCGACGTCTTCTGGGAGGCCACCCAGGAGCGCACGCCGGTGGAGTTCGAGTACCTCCGCTCCGGCCAGGGCAGCGTCTCCACCCGCCACGTGCAGCCGTGGGGCGTCGTGCGCTACTCCGGACGCTGGTACGCCGTGGGCCTCGACACCGACCGTGGGGAGGAGCGCGTCTTCCGGCTCTCCCGGGTGGAGGGTGCGGCGCGCAAGGTCGGCGAGCCCGGGTCGTACGACGTGCCGCCCGGCACCGACGTACGCGAGACGGCACGCCGGCTCGCTCCGGCTCCGGCGACAGAGCGTGCCGTGGTGCTGGCGCGCGAGGGGACCGGTCACGCCCTGCGCCGCAACGCCGAGAGCGTGGACGCCGGCGTCGACGGACCCGACGACCGCTCACGCTGGGACCGGCTCGTGCTGGCCAGCGGCGGCACCGGGATGGCCGACGAGCTGCTCGGCTACGGCGCCGACGTGTTCGTGGAGGAGCCCGAGGGCCTTCGGCAAGCGGTCGTCGACCGGCTCACCGCCGTGGTCGGAGCGGGATCGTGACCGCCGCCCGCCCCGCTCCCGGCGCCAAGGACCAGGTCGCCCGCCTGCTGACGCTGGTGCCGTTCCTCAACGCCCGCGGCCAGGTTCGCCTCGAGGATGCCGCCGCCGCCCTCGGCGTTCCGGCGACCCAGCTGGTCAAGGACCTCAAGGTCCTGCTCATGTGCGGGCTGCCCGGTGGCTACCCCGACGACCTGATCGACGTCGACCTCGACGCCCTCGAGGGCCCGGAGGCCGACGGCGTGATCCGGGTGTCGAACGCCGACTACCTGGCCCGACCGCTGCGGCTCTCGCCCACCGAGGCGACCGCGATCATCGTGGCGCTGCGGGCGCTGCGCAACGGGGCCCGTGACGAGACCCGGGAGATCGTCGACCGGGCGCTGGCCAAGCTCGAGGCGGCGGCCGCCCAGGGCTCGGCCGCGCCCCGGATCGACCCCGGCGACGAACCCGTCGAACCCGACCAGTCACGGCTGCGCCGTACCCTCCAGGACGCGGTCGACCGGGGCCGCCAGGTCCGGCTCACCTACTTCGTTCCGTCGCGCGACGAGGAGTCCGAGCGCACCGTCGATCCGCGGGGTGTGGTCTCGGCCCACGGCTTCACCTATCTGGACGCCTGGTGCCACGTCGCCGAGGCGCCACGGCTGTTCCGTCTCGACCGGATCCACGCCGCCGAGGTGCTCGACACCGCCATCGAGACGCCCGCGGAGGCTCCGCGGGACCTGGGCGACGGGCTCTTCGCGCGCTCGGCCGACACCACCGTCGCCACGCTCAGGCTCGCGCCGCCCGCCCGCTGGGTCGTCGAGTACTACCCGGTGGAGGAGGTGCGTCCCCAGCCGGACGGCAGCCTCGAGGTGGACCTCCTGGTCGCCGACGAGCGCTGGCTGCAGCGCCTGCTCCTGCGGCTCGCGCCGCACGCGAGCGTCGTCACACCCCCAGAGTTCACCGAGACGTTCCTCGCCGCCGCGCAGGATGCGCTCGGGTTGTACTCACCCCCCGGCGTACGATGAACACGTCAGTCACCATCACGTGAGGACCCCCATGAACCCGCTCGTCGCAGGACTCGGTCCCACCGAGCTCCTCATCATTCTCGCCGTCATCGTCCTGCTCTTCGGCGCCTCGAAGCTGCCGGAGCTGGCCCGCGGCAGCGGTCGTGCCCTGCGCATCTTCAAGGCCGAGACCAAGGGCCTTGCCGACGACGACAACCTGAAGACCCCGGAGCAGATCGAGCTCGAGGCCCGCCAGGCCGAGGCCGACGCCGAGGCCGACCGGATCGCGCGCGAGCACCGCGACGACACGACTGCCTGACCTGCCGGACGTGGGCTTCTCCTTCGGCGGTGTGACGCGCCTGCTGCGCGGCGCACCCCAGCACCCCGTGGGTGCCGACGGCAGGATGGCCCTCTCCGACCACCTCCGCGAGCTGCGTGCGCGCCTGATCCGGTCGGCACTCTTCCTGCTGCTGGCCTTCGTCGTCGGGCTGTTCTTCTACGACCAGCTGCTCGAGCTGGTGCTCCGGCCCTACAACCACGCGCGCACCGCGCTGGACCAGAAGACCCAGACCACGGCGTACGTCGCCGGCGCGACCGGGCCGCTCATGCTCCAGCTGAAGCTGTGCGGTGTCGCAGCGGTCGTGGCCTCGAGCCCGTACTGGCTCTACCAGATCTGGGCCTTCATCGTCCCCGGCCTGCACCCCAACGAGCGCAAGTGGTCGCGGGTCTTCGCCGCGATCGCGGGTCCGCTGTTCTTCGTGGGTGTGGCCACGGGCTACTACGTGCTGCCGAAGGGGCTGGAGGTCCTGATCGGCTTCACCCCTGCCCAGCTGCAGAGCCTGGTCGAGTTCGGCGAGTACTTCGGCTTCCTGACCCGGATGCTGCTGGTCTTCGGCATCGCCTTCGAGATCCCGCTCTTCGTGATCATGCTCAACCTGGCCGGTGTCGTCTCCGGCAAGCAGATCGCCCGCTACCGGCCGTGGATCGTGATCGGCACGTTCATCTTCGCGGCCGTCGCGACGCCGTCCACCGACCCGTTCTCGATGCTGATGCTCGCGCTGCCGATGCTGGTGCTGTTCTTCGTCGCCGAGGTCGTCGCACGCGTCTCCGACCGGGCGCGGGGCCGCGGCGAGCACCGCACCGACCAGTGGTCCGACGACGAGCTGTCGCCGCTGTGACCGAGCCGATGACGGACCTCGACCCGTTCGACCTGCCCGACTGGCTGGGGGAGACCGAGGTGACGTGGGTGGCCGACGAGGGGGTCCGCGTCGGTCACCGTGTGGCCGGGCACCTGCGCGCGGAGGATCCTGTCCGCGAGCTGCCGTGCGACCTGCTCGCCGTCGACGAGGCCTACCCGGCCCCCGTGGCCGACGACGAGGTCCGCCTGCGCGCGCACCAGGCCTGGCGGCACGGCCAGATCCTGCTCGTCGAGCAGCGCACCCGCCTGACCCTCGCGGTACCCGGCACCGGCTTCACCGCCGACCTCGTGCTGGACGCCCTGAGCCGGCTGGCGAAGGGCGTCGGGGCGTCCGCCGACAACTACGCCGTCCGGTTGCGGATCGGCGTGGAGAGGCCGCGCCGCGCGCGCTGATCGAGGCCCGGCGCGACAGCTCGTGCCCTAGGCTCGGATCGTGGCCGGCACCCCTCGTGAGATCGCCCTCCTGACCAACCCGTCGTCCGGCAAGGGCAAGGGCGCACGCACTCGCGACGCGGCACTGCCGCGGCTCCGGGCCGCCGGTCTGGTGGTCCGCAACCTCGAGGGGCGCGACGCCGACGAGGCCCTGGACCTGGCCCGCCAGTGCGTCGCGGAAGGGCTCGAGTCACTGGTGGTCTGCGGTGGCGACGGCATGGTGCACCTGGGGGTGCAGGCGGTCGCCAACACGCCCACCAGGCTCGGAATCCTCCCCGCCGGGACCGGGAACGACGTCGCCCGCTACTTCGACATCCCCCGCAAGGACCCGCTCGCCGCCGCCGACCGGATCATCGCCGGGCGCACCCGCACCATCGACCTTGCTCGCAGCGGCTCGAAGTACTTCGCGACCGTGCTTGCCGCCGGGTTCGACGCCGTCGTCAACGAGCGTGCCAATGCGATGACCTGGCCGAAGGGGCAGATGCGCTACAACCTGGCGACGGCGGCCGAGCTGCGCACCTTCTCGCCGCTGCCCTACACCCTCGAGCTCGACGGGGTCACCCGACGGCTCGACGCGATGCTCGTCGCCGTCGGCAACGGCCCGTCGTTCGGGGGAGGGCTCCGGATCACCGAGGGCGCCGTCCTCGACGACGGGATGCTCGACGTCGTGATCATCAAGCCGATGAGCAAGATGGGCCTGATCCGCACCTACCCCAAGCTGTTCAAGGGCACCCACGTCACGCACCCGCAGTACGAGCACCACCTCGCCCGCACCGTCACCGTCGCGGCGCCGGGCATCGTGTCCTACGCCGACGGGGAGCGGTTCGGTCCGCTGCCCCTGACCATCGAGTGCGCCCCCCGAGCGCTTACCGTGCTGGCATGAGCACCCCCGAGGACCTCTCGCCCGCCGAGCAGTACGCCGGCTACCGCAACGGGCGACGGCACCCGGTGTTCCGGGACTTCGAGAGCCTCTACCCCTTCCCGCTGGACGGGTTCCAGATCGAGGCGTGCCACGAGATCGAGGAGGGCCGCGGAGTCCTGGTCGCCGCGCCGACCGGATCCGGCAAGACGATCGTCGGCGAGTTCGCCGTACACCTCGCGCTCGAGACCGGCCGCAAGTGTTTCTACACGACGCCGATCAAGGCCCTGTCGAACCAGAAGTACAACGACCTGGTCGCCCGCTACGGCCACGACAAGGTCGGCCTCCTGACCGGCGACAACGTGGTCAACGGCTCGGCGCCCATCATCGTGATGACGACCGAGGTGCTGCGCAACATGCTGTACGCCGGGTCGCAGACGCTGCTGGGCCTCGGCTTCGTGGTGATGGACGAGGTGCACTACCTGGCCGACCGCGCCCGCGGAGCCGTGTGGGAAGAGGTGATCATCCACCTGCCCGAGTCGGTCGCCCTGGTCTCCCTGTCGGCGACGGTCTCCAACGCGGAGGAGTTCGGGGAGTGGCTGGCGACCGTGCGCGGTGACACCACCACGATCGTCGAGGAGAAGCGGCCGGTGCCGCTGTACCAGCACGTGATGGTCGGCAAGCGGCTGCTCGACCTGTTCGCGTCGTCCGACGTCGACGCCGCCGCGGGCTTCGTCAAGGAGGGCGCCCCGGTCAACAACGAGCTGCAGAAGATCGCGCGCGACGACTGGGCGAGCAGTCGGATGAAGGACCGTCGCTCACCGAAGGGACGGTCGGGTCCCCGCAACGGCGGGCCCAAGCAGGTCGGCAACGGTCGCCGGGTCTGGATCCCGAGCCGGTTCGACGTGATCGAGCGCCTCGACCGCGAGGGCCTGCTCCCGGCCATCGTCTTCATCTTCAGCCGCGTCGGCTGCGACGCGGCGGTCACCCAGTGCCTGAGCGCCGGCATCCGGCTCACCTCACCGGAGGAGCGCGACGCGATCTTCGAGTTCGTGGAGGAGAGCTGCCGGAACCTTCCGGAGGACGACCTGCACGTCCTCGGCTACCACGCGTTCCTCGACGGCCTGACCCGCGGCGTCGCGGCACACCACGCCGGCATGCTGCCCACCTTCAAGAAGTGCGTGGAGGAGCTCTACGTGCGCGGGCTCTGCAAGGTCGTGTTCGCGACCGAGACCCTCGCGCTGGGCATCAACATGCCGGCGCGGACCGTCGTGATCGAGAAGCTCAGCAAGTGGAACGGCGAGACCCACGCCGACATCACGCCGGGGGAGTACACCCAGCTGACCGGTCGCGCGGGACGGCGCGGCCTCGACGTCGAGGGACACGGCGTCGTGCTCTGGCAGCCCGGGATGAACCCCCGCGAGGTGGCCGGCCTCGCCTCGACCCGCACCTATCCGCTGCGCTCGTCGTTCCGGCCGTCGTACAACATGGCCGTCAACCTCGTGCACCAGTTCGGCCGCCAGCGCTCGCGCGAGCTGCTCGAGCAGTCGTTCGCGCAGTTCCAGGCCGACAAGGCCGTGGTGGGACTCGCGCGCCAGCTGACCAAGAGCGAGGACGCGCTGGCGGGGTACGCCGAGGCCGCGACGTGCCACCTCGGGGACTTCATGGCGTACGCCGACATCCGTCGCCGGATCGGGGAGGCGGAGAAGGGCGCCGCCCGGATGCGTCGTACCGACCGACGCGAGGAGGTGCTCGCGTCGCTCGCGCAGCTCAAGCCGGGCGACGTGATCGAGGTGCCCGCGGGGAAGTTCGCGGGCTTCGCGGTCGTCGTCGACCCGGGAGACTCGCCCGAGGGTCCGCGGCCCTACGTCGTGACCGCGGAGCGGCAGGCCCGGCGACTCGGACTGATGGACTTCCCGACGCCGGTCGACGCGCTGACCCGGCTCCGGGTGCCCAAGAACTTCAACGGGCGCAACCCGCAGATGCGCAAGGACCTCGCGTCCGCGCTGCGGTCCCGCACGCACAACCTGACGCCTCCTCCGCCCAAGGCCCGGATGACCGACGAGGGCGCCGCGCACCGTCCAGGCTCGTCGAGATCGGCGCCGTCCTCGACGGACCGGGAGATCGCCGGCCTGCGCGACGCGCTGAAGGCCCACCCCTGCCACAGCTGTCCCGAGCGCGAGGACCACGCCCGCTGGGCGGAGCGCTGGTTCAAGCTGGACCGTGACTCGCGGACCCTCAAGCGTCGGGTCGAGCAGCGCACCAACACCGTCGCCCGCCAGTTCGACCGGGTCTGCGACGTGCTCACAGCGCTGGAGTACCTCGACGGCGACACCGTCACACCGCGCGGCCGACACCTCCAGCGGCTCTACTCGGACATGGACCTGGTCGCGGCCGAGTCGCTGCGGCACGGCCTGTGGGACGACCTCTCGCCGTCCGGTCTCGCGGCTGCCCTGTCGGTGCTCGTGTTCGAGGCACGCCGTCCCGACGACGCCTCGGCTCCGCGGATCCCCGGGGGCGAAGTCAGGGAGGCGATCGGGGAGATGGTGCGGCTCTGGGGCGAGCTCGACGCCCTCGAGCGCGACAACAAGCTCGACTTCCTGCGCCAGCCGGACCTGGGCTTCGCCTGGATCGCCTACCGCTGGGCCGAAGGGGACGACCTCGATGACGTGCTGGGGGAGAGCGAGCTCGCGGCCGGTGACTTCGTGCGCTGGATGAAGCAGCTGCTCGACGTCGCCGGACAGGTCGCCGACGCCGCTGGCGACTCGCCCCTCCGGGCGACCGCCCGCGAGGTCGTACGTCGCCTGCGTCGCGGTGTCGTGGCCTACTCCGGTCTCGCGGAATGAACGGCTCGCGCGAAAGTTCCCTGAACGGACGCTTCTCGGGTCTAGCATCTCTTCGTCGAAGTCCTGGCTGAGTCACTTCAGCGTGGCGCGCATCGCTGGTCGAAGCGCAATCCGACAAAATCCGGGCCGCCGGCTGATCCCCTGTCAGAATCGGTGACCTGCGAGGCCGGTGGGCGTTCAATCGAGTGAGCGCCCACCGGTCGCCGCTACCGCGTGCCGTTCCCGCCGAGGACGGCCAGCAGCCGCTCGACCGGGCTCTGGATGCCCCAGCGGGCCGCGAGCTCCTCGAGCCGGGCAGCGTCACGCGGCGTCGACGGCAACGTGGTGTCCGGCTTGCCCAGGTCGATGTCGCGAGCGACGGCGACGACGGTCGGGGCCACCTCGAGGTAGGCGGAGGCCGCCTTGATCTTCCCGCGCGGACCGGGGCCCATGTCGGCGTCCGGGTCGGCCGCGGCAGCGACGATGCCGTCCATGTTGCCGAACCGGTTGAGCAGGGTGGCGGCAGTCTTCTCGCCGACCCCCGCGACGCCGGGCAGTCCGTCGGAGGTGTCGCCTCGCAGCGTCGCGAAGTCGGCGTACTGGCGGGCGTCGACGTCGTACTTGTTGCGCACCCAGTCGTTGGTGACCCGCTCGTGGTTGCCCACGCCACGGGCGATGTAGAGCACGCGCACCCCGGCGTCGTCGTCCACGAGCTGGAAGAGGTCGCGGTCACCGGTGACGATGTCGACCGGGCGGTCGGCGCCGGTCGCGAGCGTGCCGATGACGTCGTCGGCCTCGTAGCCGTCGGCACCGACCACGCAGATGCCGAGCGCGTCGAGCACCTCCAGGATGATCGGGATCTGGACCTCGAGCGGGTCGGGAACCTCCTCGACGTCGGGTGCCGGTCCGGGCACCTCCTCGACCACGCGGTGCGCCTTGTACGTCGGGATCAGGTCCACGCGCCACTGGGGCCGCCAGTCGTTGTCCCAGCAGCAGACGAGGTCGGTGGGCTGGTAGTCCGCGACCAACCGGCTGATGAAGTCGAGGAGGCCGCGCACCGCGTTGACCGGCGTACCGTCCGGCGCCGCGATCTCGGGAACTCCGAAGAAGGCGCGGAAATACATCGAGGCCGTGTCGAGCAGCATCAAGCGGCCCGTTTCGTCGCTGGTCACGGCCCGCATCCTGCCATGACCGGGGCGCTAGTCTGTGCCGCGTGGAAGACACCGATCACAGGATTCTCGAGCTCTTGGCGACCGACGGCAGGATGTCGTTCACCGACCTCGGCAAGGCGACCGGTCTCTCGACGTCCGCGGTCCACCAGCGCGTCAAGCGGCTGGAGTCGCGTGGTCTGATCAAGGGCTACGGCGCAACCATCGACCACGACCAGGTGGGCCTGCCCCTGACGGCGTTCGTCTCGATCCGCCCCATCGACCCCTCGGAGCCCGACGACTCCCCGGACCGCCTGCGCGACATCCGCGAGATCGAGTCGTGCTGGTCAGTCGCCGGCGACGAGTCGTACATCCTCAAGGTCCGCGTCCCCACCCCCCGCGACCTCGAGGACCTGGTCGCCCGCATCCGCGCCGCCGCCAACGTCTCCACCCGCACCACGATCGTCCTCAGCACCCCGTACGAGAACCGCCCCATGGGTCGCGAGGTCGGGGAGTAGGA
>DASTUX010000114.1:0-10487 GCA_035759395.1 Nocardioides sp. | reverse complement strand
GTACCCCGCTGCGGCAACGAGGAGGCTGCAGGCGACGCCCACCAGGGTGCTGCCCCACCGAGCCTCGGCGATCGCTTCCCCGGTCGGTTCGAAGTAGATCCCGGCCCACAGGCCGCGGAGCATCAGTGCCAGCGCGCCGGCCACTGTCAGTCCCCAGACCAGCTTGAGGAGAACTGCCAGGAGCAGGGGAGACCTGCCTTGGGTTGCCTCGTCAGCGTCGGACGTCTCTGTGCTCACGCCTCACAGGGTGACTCAGCGCCATGCCCCGAACATCGGCTTTCGTACTCAGGTCTTGTCTGACGCGCTGTGGGCCGCTCCGCCGGGTCTCGACAAGCTCGACCGGCGTTGGGTCGCCGTGGGCTTCCGGCGTTCAACGTGCGGGCACGCTCGATCGCCCGACGACTGCCGGGTGATCGAGCCTGCTGCTCAGTTCTCGTTGAGGGTGATGGTGCCGCGCGGGGTGACGACGTAGGCGCGGCCGTGGGGTGCGAGCCAGAGGTAGCTGCCGTCGGGCTGGCGTCGATATCGCCAGCGCCCGGAGGTCTTGCAGCGGTGATGTCGCCTGCAGAGTGGGGCGAGGTTCTCTGGGTTGGTCTGGCCGGGCGGGCCGTCCTCGACGTAGGGCTCGATGTGGTCGAGGTCGCAGGAGCGCGCGTCGCGACTGCACCACGGGAACACGCAGTGGCGGTCGCGGAGGATGACCTGCTCGCGCACCCGGGGCGGCGGGTCGTGGGCGTCGACGGCGTCGCAGTGGTTCAGGTCGATGACGGGGCGGATCGAGACGTTGGAGTGGCCGAGCCATTCGCGGATCTTCTCGAGCGTGGCCGGGCCGAGCTTCTCGACCTCGCCCAGCGGGGCCTCGACAGGCTCCACCGACGAACCGACGAGGCCGAGGAAGTCGGTGATCGAGCCGTGCAGGTAGAGCGCGGTCCGGGTGGCGGGGCGTGAGGAGCGGCCAGCCGTGGCTGGTGACGGCTGACCGCCCGGGTCCTGGGTCTGGTCCTGGAGCAGGCTCATCAGGTCGGCCTGCGCCTGCTGGTCGGCGATCACGCCGAGCGCCTTGGCCTTGCGGACCTCGAGGGGATCGGTGTCACCGGCTGCGGCCATCGCTGCGGCCTGGTCGCAGACGAGTGCGTAGAACTTGTCGAGGTCGAGGGTGTCGCCGGCCACGTCGAGGTAGGACGTGCCCGCGAAGTCGCCGGGTGACGGCTGGTGGAGGCTGACGTGCCAGCCGGCCTTGCCCTTCTTCTCGCGCTCGGCGAGGAGCTCGGGGTGGAACTTCGCGATCGCTGCCGCTACCACCCGCTCGATCATCACCGCACCGCAAGTCGAGATACGGGTCGTGAGCTCGGAGTCGACGTACGCTGCCGCCCGCTTCGACAGCAGTCGCGTGGCCTGGGCGACCTTGCGTGCCTTCCACGGCGCGACGTCGAGCTGGTCGACCTTGCGCCAGATGCCCGGGAGCCGGTGCTGGAGGTCCATGGCGTCGGCGAGCAGCTGCATCCCGGCGAACGTGGAGATGCCCAGTGCAGCGGCGAACGGCTCGGGAGTGAACGCCGCGACCAGAGGCGTGCCCTCGCCGCCGAGGGTCTCGTCGTGCTGCCGCATCCCCGGCAACCCGGCGTGACTCCAGAAGGCAACCCCGGTGTCGGCGGTGGCCGGGTGGAGCACGCACCACTGGGCGGCGAGCCGCAGCTTGCCGCGCTCGGCCGCTCGGGCCGAGGCCTCCTTGTCCTCGAGCAGGGCCAGGAGCCAGTCGGCGTCGAGGTCCTCGACCACGACCGGCTGACCCAACTGATCCACTTCGAACATGGGTCCATTCCAGCAGGGGGCACCGACAGTTCTGGGCGTGGAAGTGCCTGATCCTGGGGTCTGGGGAAAGTCGGAGGTAAAGAAATTCTTGGCTCTCGACAGGCTCGACCGGCGTGGGTCGCGGATGGAAACGCAGCTACCGTGGCGCGCATGCACCGGTTCTCGAGCATCGTCCTGGTCGACGCGCGCGGGTGGGTCCTCCTTCAGGAGCGTGACGAGCACCCGCTGATCGATCCGGAGAAGTGGGGGTTCCCGGGCGGCATGGTGGAGCCGGGGGAGACCTACGAGAGGGCGGCGTACCGCGAGCTCGAGGAGGAGACGGGCGTCCGGATCGTCGACGGCGGGCTCACCCTCTTCGACCAGTTCACGGTCTTCCACGAGCACTCCAACGCCGACGACGAGTTCCAGCTCTTCGCCGCCGCGACCGAGCGGACCGACGACGACATCGAGTGCAACGAGGGCAGGCAGATGGTCTTCGTGGACCCGGACCGGGCTCGCAAGCTCGACCTCACCGCCGCGGCGACGATCGCCCTGCCCGCCTTCCTCGACTCCGACCTCTACAGGAGCCTGTGCGGATGACCACGCCAAGGACAGAAGCCCAGCAGCTGACCGTGATCCCCGTTCCCGCCCACGGCGCGGAGGACGTTGTCGTCGGGACCCAGGGCCGCGACGAAGGCGCGGTCTTCACAGGCACCGAGGACGGCAGCATCTTCCGGGTCAGCCACGACGGCCGCCACCTCGAGCGCATCGCGCACACCGAGGGTCGACCGCTCGGCATCGAGATCGACCTCGACGGGCGGCTCCTCGTGTGCGACGCCCACCGAGGAGTGCTCCGCATCGACACCGCGAGCGGCGCGATCGAGCGGGTGACCGACTCGGTCGACGGCACTCCCATGGTCTTCTGCAACAACGCCGCGATCGCCTCCGACGGGACCGTCTGGTTCTCCGACTCCTCCACCAAGTTCGGCATCGAGCACTGGAAGGACGACTTCGTCCAGGACACCCGCACCGGTCGCCTGGTGCGCCTCGCCTCCGACGGGCAGATCGACGTCGTCGAGGACGGTCTCGCCTTCGCCAACGGCGTCGCGCTCAGCAAGGACGAGGACTACGTCGCGGTCGCCGAGACCGCGGCCCGCACCGTCGTACGCCGCTGGCTCGCCGGCCCGAGGGCGGGTACCAGGGACCACCTGGTGACGGACCTTCCCGGCTACCCCGACAACATCGCGCGGGGGAGCGACGGCCTGATCTGGGTGACGATCGCCTCACCGAAGGACCCGCTCGTCGAGCGCCTCCAGGCCGGCCCAGCCTGGCTGCGCCGCCAGGTCACCCGGATCCCGGAGCGGCTCCAGCCGAAGCCGAAGCGCACCGTGCGCGTCCAGGCGTACGACGACAACGGGACGCTGGTCCACGACGTCGACCTCGCGGCCGACAGCTACCACATGGTCACCGGCGTGCGGGAGCACGAGGGCCGGGTCTGGCTCGGCAGCCTGCTCGAACCCGCGATCGCCGTCATCGATCTCTAGGGCCGTAAACTCGCCGCCATGGGAATTCTCGAGTCGATCGCGACCCCGAGCGACCTCCGTCGTCTCACCGACGAGCAGCTCGCCACCCTCGCGACGGAGATCCGCGACTTCCTCGTCCAGACCTGCTCGCGGACCGGTGGCCACCTCGGTCCGAACCTGGGCGTCGTCGAGCTGACCATGGCGATCCACCGGGTCTTCGACTCGCCGCGTGACCGCGTCGTCTTCGACACCGGCCACCAGGCCTACGTCCACAAGCTGCTGACCGGCCGGATGTCCGGCTTCGACAAGCTGCGCCAGGAGGGCGGGGTCAGCGGCTACCCGAGCCAGGCCGAGTCCGACCACGACATCGTCGAGAACTCCCACGCGTCGACCGCGCTCAGCTACGCCGACGGCCTCGCCAAGGCGTACGCCATCCGCGGCGAGGACCGCCACGTGGTCGCCGTCATCGGCGACGGCGCGCTCACCGGCGGCATGGCCTGGGAGGCCCTCAACAACATCGCGATCGCTAAGAGCAGCCGCCTCGTGATCGTCGTCAACGACAACGGCCGCTCCTACACGCCCACCATCGGCGGCCTCGCCAACGCGCTCACCGCGCTGCGCACCAACCCGCGCTACGAGCAGATCCTCGACCTGGTCAAGAAGCGCCTCACCGCGGTCAAGGGCGTCGGCCCCGCGGCGTACGACGCCCTCCACGCGATGAAGAAGGGGCTCAAGGACGCGATCGCCCCGCAGGGCCTCTTCGAGGACCTCGGCCTCAAGTACGTCGGTCCCGTCGACGGCCACGACCGGGCGGCGATGGAGCACGCGCTGGCCCAGGCCAAGCGGTTCGGCGGCCCCGTGATCGTGCACGCGCTGACCCGCAAGGGGTTCGGCTACGACCCCGCCGAGGCGCACGAGGCCGACCAGTTCCACGGCCCGGGCCCGTTCGACATCGAGAGCGGCGAGGAGATCCCCAAGGGCCGGATCTGGACCGACATCTTCGCCGACGAGATCGTGCACATCGGCCAGCGCCGGCAGGACGTCGTCGGGATCACGGCGGCGATGATGCACCCCGTCGGGCTGCACCACTTCCAGGCCCGGTTCCCCGACCGCACCTTCGACGTCGGCATCGCCGAGCAGCACGCCGCGACGTCGGCGGCCGGCCTCGCGATCGGCGGGCTGCACCCCGTCTTCGCGGTCTACGCGACCTTCCTCAACCGCGCCTTCGACCAGGTCCTGATGGACGTCGCCCTGCACAAGTGCGGCGTCACGTTCGTGCTGGACAGGGCCGGCGTGACCGGCGACGACGGCGCCAGCCACAACGGCATGTGGGACATGTCGATCCTCCAGGTCGTGCCCGGGCTGCGGCTCGCCGCGCCCCGCGACGGTGCCACCCTGCGCGAGCTCCTCAACGAGGCCGTCGACGTCGACGACGCGCCCACGGTCGTGCGCTACCCCAAGGGCCCGCCGCCCGAGGACATCCCCGCCGTCGGCAAGGCCGGTGGCGCGGACGTGCTCGTCCGCAACGGCACCAAGGACGTGCTCGTCGTGGCCGTCGGCTCGATGGCGACTGTCGGCGTCGACGTGGCCGGCCGCCTGGTCGCGCAGGGGATCGGCGTCACCGTCGTCGACCCGCGCTGGGTGCTGCCCGTCGACCCGGCGATCGTGCAGCTCGCGCGCGAGCACAAGATGGTCGTGAGCATCGAGGACAACGGCCGCGTCGGCGGCTGCGGCTCGATGCTGCTGCAGACGCTCAACGACGCCGGTGTGACCACGCCCTTCCGCCTGCACGGGATCCCGCAGGAGTTCCTCGACCACGCCAAGCGGGCCACCATCCTCGAACGCATCGGGCTGACCCCGCAGGCGCTCGCCCTCGGCATCGTCGAGGACATGACCGCTCTCGCGGAGGGTCGGGCGCTGGTCGATGCCGACCGGCGGCCCTAGGTTCTGCCGACCGCGACGTGCCCTCCGCGGGGCAGTCGCGCTCGCCGTGCTGGTCGCGGGCCTGGTCGCCTGCTCCGGTGACGACGACGCACCCGAGCCGGAACAGCCTGCCGTCGCCGCCGACGTCGTCGCGGGCCTGACCCGGGCGCTGGACCGGCGGGCGACCGCCGTGCAGCGCGGGGACCGCGGGGCCTTCGACGCCGGGCTGGACCGCTCGCGGCGGGGGTTCGTCACCGCGCAGCACACCTACCTGGCCAACCTCGCCCAGCTTCCGCTGGCCCGGTTCGCCTACACGCTCGACCCGGCCAGCCTGGTCCGTGAGGGCGACGCCTACTCGGCGGTCGTCAACCTGACCATGCAGCTCGAGGGGTACGACGACCTCCCCGTCACGATGCCCGACCGTTACCGGTTCGCACCGGCGCCGAAGCACCCCGCCCGCTACCTGCTCACCTCCGTCACCGACCGCGCGTGGGAGAGCCGCAACAACATCCGACCCCAGCCCTGGGACGACGGGCCGATCCACGTGCTGTCGGGGTCCGGCGTGCTCGCGATCTTCGACGACACGACGATCGACTCCGCCGACGGGATCGTGTCGTCGGTCGAGCGGGGGATCGCGGCCGTGGCCGCGGTGGTGCCCTTCGCGTGGTCGCGCTCGGTGGTGGTCTACGCGCTCTCCGACACGGCCTTCCTCGGGGCCGTCGACGACCTCCCCGGGGACGACCCCGACACGATCGACGGCGTCGCCTTCCCGGTGCCTTCGAAGCCCGGGGGGCACCGGATGGCGGCCACCCGCTTCGCGCTGAACCCGCGGATGCTCGACCACCCCGGAGCCGAGCGGGACCGCCTGGTCCGCCACGAGATCACCCACGTCGCGGTGGGGGAGCGCGACGACGAGGTGCCCGTCTGGCTGAGCGAGGGGCTGGCCGAATGGGTCTCCGTGCGCCCGCTCGCCCCCCAGGACCGGCTGATCGCCGAGGACGCCGTCGCCGCCGCCGAGATCGGCGTACCGGGCCTCCCCGCCGACGACACGTTCAACGACGCCGACTCCAGCGCGCACTACGCCCTGGCGTGGTGGGCGTGCGAGTACGTCGCCTCCACGTTCGGCGAGTCGACCCTCTGGACGCTGCTGGAGGCGATGGGGGAGCCCGAGGCCGACCCCGACGAGGTCCTCCTCGACCAGCTCGGCATCGACGCGGACGAGCTCGCCCGCAAGGCCGCGCGGCTGATCATCGTGACGTTCGACCCGGAGTCCCTGCCGTCGCCCTCGGAGAGCCCGTCCCGGAGCCCGAGCTCAAGCCCCTCTGCCGGTTAGCCGCACGGTCCGCTACGGTCTTGTGCCCATGAGCGTGATGCGCACGAAGTCCATCGAGCAGTCGATCGCGGAGACCGATGAGCCGGAGCACCGGCTCAAGAAGAACCTCGGGGTCCTCGACCTGATCATCTTCGGGGTCGGGGTGATCATCGGCGCCGGGATCTTCGTGGTCACCGGGACCGTGGCCGCGACCAACTCGGGGCCGGCGATCACGCTCTCGTTCGCCATCGCGGGTCTCGCCTGCGCCCTGGCCGCCCTGTGCTACGCCGAGTTCGCCTCCACGGTGCCGGTCGCGGGCAGCGCCTACACG
Organism: Nocardioides sp.; assembly: GCA_035759395.1. Taxonomy (GTDB): domain Bacteria; phylum Actinomycetota; class Actinomycetes; order Propionibacteriales; family Nocardioidaceae; genus Nocardioides. The sequence goes on along the minus strand of DASTUX010000114.1, from coordinate 3,607 downwards.
TTCAGCTACGCGACCTTCGGCGAGCTGATCGCCTGGATCATCGGCTGGGACCTCGCCCTGGAGTTCACCATCGGGTCCGCGGCACTGGCCACCAGCTTCTCGGGCTACTTCCAGGAGGTCGTGGAAGGCAGCTTCCTCGAGGTGCCGACGTCCCTCGGGTCGGCCGCCGACGGTGTCGTCGACCTCCCCGCCGTCGTCATCTCGCTCCTGGTCATGGGCGTCCTCATCGCCGGCATCAAGCTCTCCAGCGTGATCAACCAGGTCATCGTCGCGATCAAGCTCCTCGTCGTCGCGGCCGTGATCGTCTTCGGGATCAGCCACATCAAGGCCGGCAACTACACGCCGTTCATCCCCAAGTCCGAGCCCGCGGAGAAGGGCTCCGGAGGCTTCATGGACCAGACGCTGATCAGCTGGCTTCTCGGCATCGACCCCGCCGTCTACGGCATCGCCGGCGTCATCGCCGGTGCCTCGGTCGTGTTCTTCGCGTTCATCGGCTTCGACATCGTCGCGACCACCGCGGAGGAGACCCGCAACCCCCAGCGCGACATCCCCCGCGGCATCCTCGGCTCGCTCGCCATCGTCACCGTGCTCTACATGGTGGTCAGCCTCGTGGTCACGGGCATGCAGAGCTACAAGCAGATCGACCCCAACGACGCGGCACCGCTCGCCACCGCCTTCGACTCCGTCGGCCTGGACTGGATGGGCCGGCTGATCTCGATCGGCGCCTGCATCGGACTGATCGTGGTCGTCATGATCCTGATGCTCGGCCAGACCCGCGTCGGCTTCGCGATGGCCCGGGACGGCCTGCTCCCGCGCGGCCTGGCGAAGGTGCACCCGAAGTTCGGCACGCCGTACGTCTTCACCGCCATCACCGGGGTGGCCGTGGCCATCATCGGTGGCCTGGTCGACCTCGAGACGCTGGTCCACCTGGTCAGCATCGGCACGCTCTTCGCGTTCGTGCTGGTCAGCGTCGGCGTGGTGATCCTGCGCCGCAAGCGCCCCGACCTGCCGCGGTCGTTCCGCGCCCCGGCCGTGTACGTCGTGTCCGCCGCATCCGTGCTGCTGTGCTTCTACCTGATGCTGAACCTGACCGGCGGCACCTGGGTGCGCTTCGCGGTCTGGATGGCGATCGGCCTGGTCATCTACTTCACCTACGGCCGCCACCACAGCCGGCTGGCGCCCGGGCAGGACCAGGCGGCGGAGATCACGCACGACACCGTCTGACACCACCCGGTCGGGGCATGGCACCGGCCGGGACGGGACGGCAGGGTGGGTGGCCAGGAGGCCACCATGACCACATCGACCACCGGGTCACCCCTGCTGTCCCGCGGGCCCTTCGTCACCGACGGGGGCCTCGAGACCGACCTGATCTTCCACCACGGCGCCGACCTGCCGGAGTTCGCGGCGTTCCCGCTGGTCGAGGACGACAAGGGCGCCTCGCTGCTGCGGCACTACTACGACGGGTACGCCGACGTGGCCCGGCGGGCGGGCACGGGCCTGCTGTTGGAGTCCGCGACCTGGCGGGCCAACCCGGACTGGGCGGCGAAGGTCGGCTACGACGCGCAGGCGCTGGACCGGGTCAACCGGGCGTCGATCGACCTGGTGGCGCGGCAGCGTGACGCCTACGCCGACCTGGTCGACGTGCTGCTCGTCGGCGCGATGGGGCCGCGGGGCGACGGGTACGTCGCCGGCGAGACCCCCGATCCCGACGAGGCCGCCGACTACCACTCCGCGCAGGTGCGCTCGTTCGCCGGGGCGGGGGCCGACCTGGTCTCGGCGATCACGCTGACCAGCCCCCAGGAGGCGATGGGCGTGGTCCGGGCCGCCCGGGCCGCCGGGATCCCGGTCGGGATCGGGTTCACGGTGGAGACCGACGGCCGGCTGCCGGACGGGACGCCGCTGCGGCAGGCGGTCGAGACCGTGGACGCCGAGGATGCGCCCGACTGGTTCCTGGTGAACTGCGCCCACCCGACCCACATCGCGGCAGCGTTCGACGGCGGAGCGTGGCAGGAGCGGATCGCCGGCCTGCGCCCCAACGCCTCGACGCTGACCCATGCGGAGCTCGACGAGGCGGAGGAGCTCGACGAGGGCGACCTCGACGTCCTCACCACGACGCTCGACGCGCTGCGACCCGCCCTGCCCTCGCTGGCGATCGTGGGTGGCTGCTGCGGGACCGACGCGCGGCACGTGGCCGCGCTGTGGGGCGTCGGCTGACGGGTCGGGCTCAGACCACTCGGACCGGGGTGCGGCGGGTGGTGAAGTTCCAGACCTTCAGCGACATCGCGCGGCTCAGCCGGATGCAGCCGTGGGACTCGGCCATGTTCGTGCCGAGCAGCCAGTCCGCGTGCATCTGGCGCCCGTTCGACTTGTATGTCGGGATCCGGTGGAAGCCCACGCCGCACGGTGCGAACCGGACGAAGTTCTCCAGCCAGACCTCGTTGCTGGTCGTCGAGTTGCGCTTGATCCGCGCCGCTCGTCCGCAGTAGGAGCCGGTGCCGTAGCTGCCACGGTGCAGCACCGACGGGTTGTCGACGATGCCGCCCTGCGCCACGACCCCGCCCCGGGGGCCGACCAGCCAGACCCAGTTCTGCCGCTGGCTGATCACCAGCCGGCGTCCCCTGCCCGAGTGCGCCGGCACCGGACGGGCGTCGCAGCGCGGCGCGCGGGCGGCGTACAACCGCTGGCGCGTGAGCGGGTCGAGCCTGCCCGTCTGCGCGACGTGGCGGGCGGACTGGAAACGGATCACGGCCGAGCGGGTCCACCCGCCGAAGTTGCCGTCAGCAGGTCCGGCCTGGCAGCCCAGGTGGTTGAGGCGGCGTTGCGCCTTCTCGACCCAGGCCTCACCGGCCTGCGCGGGAGCCGCGGTCGCGATCACCGCAACGACCAGGACGATCGCGCCCAGGGCTCGGCGGGCGGTGGTGAAGGTCATCGGGCTCCCCATCGTACGAAAACGCAACCGGCCGGCCCGATGCTACGGGCCGGCCGGTTGTCGCACACCTGTCGATCAGGGGAGCGGGACGCTCAGTGGAACTTCCCGAGGCCCTCGCGGTCGAGCAGCATGGTGAGGCCGCCGTTCCAGAAGGAGAAGCCCGCGCCGGTGATCATCGCGAGGTCCAGGTCCTCCGGAGCCGCGACGACGCCCTCGTCGAGCATCAGCTGCGCCTCCTCGGCGAGCCCGGACAGCACGCGGGTGCGCACCTCGGCGGGCTCGAGGACGACCGGGTTCTCCGGCTTCTCCTGCAGCGCCTCGATCTCGGGGTCGATGCCGCCGTCAGCGCCGTAGTAGGACGACTTCTTCGCCGCCACCACGCGCTCGAGGGCGGGGGAGACGTGGAAGCGGTCCGGGAACGCGCGGTGCAGCGTCTCGCTGTTGTGCAGCGCGATCGCCGGGCCGACCAGCGACAGCAACATGAACGGCGGCATCGGGGCGACGCCCGCGAACGCGCCGTCGGCCACCGGGACCGGGGTGCCCTCGTCGACGATCTTGCCGACCTCGCCCATGAAGCGGCCGAGCAGCCGGTTCACGATGAAGGACGGGCTGTCCTTGACCAGGATCGTGGTCTTCTTCAGCGCCTTGCCGGTCGCGAACGCCGTCGCCAGTGTCGCG
>DASTUX010000113.1:0-4702 GCA_035759395.1 Nocardioides sp. | reverse complement strand
GCCGTGCCGGGCTCGATGCCCTCACACGCCACCAGCGTCTTCGAGGAGGGCCTGATGGTCCCCCCGATCCGACTCTGGGACGCGGGCGTGCCCAACCGCGCGGCCCTGTCGATCATGACCCGCAACTCCCGGATGCCCGAGTCGCTCTCCGCCGACCTCGACGCCGAGTGCTCGGCCTGCCTGATGGGTGCGCGCCGGCTCGGTGAGCTCTTCGACCGCTACGGCGTCGAGACGGTCGAGTCCTGCTTCGACGCGATCATCGACCGCACCACCACGACGTACCGCCGCGAGATCCTCTCGCAGATCCCGGTCGGCGAGTGGGTGTGGGAGGACTACGCCGAGCACGACGGCGTCGACGAGCCGATGCTGCACACGCAGCGGATCACGCTGACCCGTACGCCGGCCGAGGACCCGGACGGCGAGCGGCTGATCCTGGACTTCGGTGGCACCTCGCCGCAGGCCAAGGGGCCGATCAACCACTGCGGCGACTACAGCGACGGCGTCTTCCTCAAGAAGTGGCTCGCGCCGATCCTGCGCAACCTCGCCGAGACCCCCGAGCGGATGGCCGAGCTCGACGTCAACGAGGGCATCGTGCCGCTGATCGAGATGCGGTTCCCGCCGCCCGGCACCCTGCTCACCCCGGTCTTCCCGGCCCCGACCAACGCCCGCACGTTCGTCATCCTGCGGCTGCTCGGCGTCCTCGCCGGCGTCGTGGCGAAGGCGGTCGACGGCAAGATGCCGGCCGACCAGGAGACGATCCGCTACACCGGCGTGTACGGCGACGACCTCGACGGCCGTCCCTACCTGATGCGCGAGGTGCTCGGCGGCGGCTCCGGCGGTCGCTACTACGCCGACGGGGAGGACACGATCCACGTCGTGCCCGACTCGCGGAACCTCCCGAGCGAGTTCACCGAGGCGCGCTTCCCGTTCCGGGTCGAGAGCCTGGGCCTGGCGGTCGACTCCGGCGGTGCCGGCAAGTTCCGCGGCGGCCTCGGCTACGAGAAGCACGTCCGGATGCTCAAGGACGGCCACTTCATGTCGATCGCGGACCGCTCGATCCTCGCCTGCTGGGGGGTCAAGGGTGGTCTCGCCGGCAAGCCGTTCGAGGTCGTCATCGACCCCGGTGGCCCGAACGAGCGTGAGGTCGACGCCCTCGCCGACGACGAGCCCGTGAAGGCCGGCGAGGTGATCCGGATCCGGACCACCGGTGGCGGCGGCTGGGGCAACCCGCTCGAGCGCGACCCGGCCCTCGTCGTCCGCGACGTCGTGTGGCGCAAGGTCTCACCCGAGGCGGCGCTCGCGTCGTACGGCGTGGTGCTGACCGGCTCGCTCGACGACGACTCGCTCGGCTTCGACGAGGCGGCGACCACCGCCGAGCGCGCGGGCCGGCCGGACGCCAGTGAGGCGTTCTTCGACCGCGGCCCGGGCTACGCCCGGCTCGCCGCCGACGGGGCGGCGTACGCGGCGGTCGACCTGGTCTGACCGATCACGACCCCCTGGCTGTCTCGCTCGTGGGCTCCGGCCGGCTGGCGCTCGAGGCGTGCCACCTCCTGGAACCCGGCGGCCGCGAGCGCCGTCGCGACCTGCTCGGGCGTTCGGTTGTAGCGCTCCAGGGTGATGTCGTGGCCGTGGCGCATGTACGCGGCCGACAGGTCCCGGGTCCCGCGGCCGGACTGGAAGGCGACGAGGATGACGCCACCTGTCCGGAGGACGCGGGCGGCCTCACCGAAGATGCGCGGCAGGTCCTCGTCGGGGCTGTGGATCGTGGAGTACCAGGAGAAGTAGCCGTCGAAGGCTCCGTCCGGGTGCGGCAGGTGGGTGAGCGAGGCGACCCGCGTGGCGAACGACGGGTGGTCCTGCTGGGCCCGACTGATCATGCCGGGGGAGAGGTCCACGCCCTCGACGCTGCACCTCAGCTCGGCGAGCACGGGGAGCAGACGCCCCGCGCCGCACCCCGCGTCCAGCACCCGCTTCTCGCCGGACAGCAGGGACGCGAAGTGCTCGACCATCGCCAGCTCCACGGGGGCTTCGGGTTCCGTTGACCGGAAGTGGTCGGCGTACGAGTCGGCGACCTCGTCGTACGCGGCCCGGACCCCCTGTTCCGTCTGCGGCGTCGTCACCTGAGCAGTCTTGCCGAGACCTCGGACCCTTGTCTGCACCGTGGCGGCGGAGGACCATGGAAGTGGTGCCTCTTCAGGTGAGGTGAGGGCCATGGGCACGATGGACGTACTGCGCAGCTCCGTCCGCTACACGCACGACAATCTCGCCGCGCGCCTCGACACCGCGAGCGTCATCGTCGAGACGCCGGACCAGCCCCGCAAGGGCTACGAGCACGTCGACATCTTCCTGGCCGCCGCGAGCAAGCACCTCAACGCGGTGGACGCGGTGATCCTGCCCGAGGTCAACAAGCGGCTGCCTGACCACAAGCACCTGGTGCACGACTACCTGCACTCGGCCAAGGGGCTCGAGATCGCGCTGGCGCAGGCGAAGGCGCACGTCTACGGCTCCGCGTTCGAGGTCCGCCACCCGTGGGACGCGGTCTGGGAGGACGTCGCCGAGGCCCTGGGTGCCCACCGCCGGTGCGAGACCGAGCTGGTGGACGCGCTGGCCGGGCAGGTGCCCGCCGCGGAGCTCGACGCCCTCACCGAGCGGCTGCACCGCGCCGAGTCCTCGGCGCCCAGTCGACCGCATCCCTACACCCCGCACACCGGCCTGGTCGGCCTGGTCGTCCGCCGGGTCATGCACGTCGTGGACGCGTTCTGGGACATGGCGGAGGGGCGGATGGTGCCGGAGCCGTCGCGGCCCGCGCGCAAGCGTCCGGGCAGGTTCACGCAGTACCTGCTGGCGGACCCGCGCTTCGACGAGGAGGAGCCCACTCCGCGCAGCGGGTGAGGTGACCGCCGGCCGGTGGATGGCAAGACTTGCCAGCGGATCGGGCGCTCCGTGGTTGTTGTTGCCCGTGCGCGGCCCCGTTCGCGGTGACTAGGTTCGTGCCCATGAGGGTCCTGCTCGCACTCGGCGGAAACGCCATGACAAGTCCCGACGGGCGGGCCCGCGTCGAGGACCAGGTCGCCGCCGCCCAGGTGGCGATGACGGCCGTGGTCGACCTGATCGCCCACGACGTCGACGTCGTGATCACCCACGGCAACGGCCCCCAGGTCGGCAACCTGCTGGTCAAGAACGAGCTCGCCGCGGCCGTCGTACCCCCGGTCCCGCTGGACTGGTGCGGTGCGCAGACGCAGGCGACGCTCGGCTTCGTGCTGATGAACGCGCTCGACGCCGCGCTGGCGCGGGCAGGGGTCGACCGGCCGAGCGCCGCGCTCGTCACCCGCACGCTCGTCGCGTCCGACGACGACGGCTTCACGCACCCCACCAAGCCGATCGGCCGCTTCCTGAGCCGCGACGAGGCCGAGGTCCTGATCTCCCACGGCGAGACGTGGGAGGACCGCGGCGAGAAGGGCTGGCGCCGGGTCGTCGCCTCACCCGAGCCGCGGGAGATCGTGGACGCCCCCGCCGTGCACGCGCTGGTCGAGGCGGGCTTCGTCGTGGTCGCCAACGGCGGCGGCGGGATCCCGGTCGTGCGTGAGCCCGACGGCAGCCTGCGTGGCATCGAGGCCGTCATCGACAAGGATCTCGGAGCGGCGGTGCTCGCTCGCACGGTCGAGGCCGACGTCCTGGTCATCGCCACCGACGTGCCCCAGGCCGTGCTGCGGTTCGGCCAGCCCGATGCGGAGCCGCTCGGCACCGTCACGGTCTCCGAGATGCGCGCCCTCGCCCGCGAGGGGCACTTCGCCAGCGGCTCGATGGGCCCCAAGGTCGATGCGGCCTGCCGGTTCGTGGAGCAGGGCGGCGCGCGGTCGGTCATCACCAACCTCGAGAACATCGTCAACGCCGTCGTCGCCCCCCAGGGGCAGAGCGCCGGCACCGTCGTCGTACCCAACCAGCCCCCAGGAGGGCCCCATGCCTGACGCCATCGAAGTACGCAAGGTCCCGATCCACTCGGTCGCCGACGCCTCCGAGCTCGCGAAGCTGATCGACGACGGGGTGATGGAGGCCGGCCGGGTCATCGCGATCATCGGCAAGACCGAGGGCAACGGCGGGGTGAACGACTACACCCGCATCATCGCCGACCGTGCCTTCCGTGAGGTCCTGATCGAGAAGGGTGCGCCCGCCGACCAGGTGAAGCAGGTCCCGATCGTGTGGTCCGGTGGCACCGACGGCGTGATCAGCCCCCACGCCACCATCTTCGCGACGACCGACGCCGAGCCCACCGAGGAGCCGCGGCTGACCGTCGGCTTCGCGATGAGCGAGCAGCTGCTGCCCGAGGAGATCGGCCGTACGCCGATGATCACCAAGGTCGCCGCCGCCGTGAAGGAAGCGATGGCCAAGGCCGGCATCACCGACCCCGCCGACGTGCACTACGTGCAGACCAAGACCCCGTTGCTGACGATCCACACGATCCGCGACGCCAAGTCGCGGGGCAAGTCCGTGTGGACCGAGCACACCCACGAGTCGATGGACCTCTCCAACGGAGTCACCGCGCTCGGCATCGCCGTCGCGTTGGGCGAGATCGAGATGCCCACCGACGCCGACGTCATGCACAACCGCGACCTGTTCTCGGCCGTGGCCTCCTGCTCCTCGGGCGTCGAGCTCGACCAGGCGCAGGTCGTCGTGGTCGGCAACGCCACCGGCGTCGGCGGCC
>DASTUX010000112.1:0-7147 GCA_035759395.1 Nocardioides sp. | reverse complement strand
GTCGGGCTGGCCGAACTGGTCGACCTCGCCCGTCACGACGCCGTACTGGGGGTCTTCTCCGGTGGTGAACCTCGCGATACGCACGGGTCCGAGCCTAGCCGGGGGCCGTCGCGCTCCCCCGGTCGGTCGCGTCCTGTGAGGATGCCTCCGACGCGGCGGCCGTGAGCGCCGCGAGGGTGCGGCGTACGTCCTCGTCGGAGGTCGACCGGTTGCTGACCGAGATCCGCAGCGCCGCCCGCCCGCGCCACGTGGAGTCGAGCCAGCTGAGGGCATGGGTGTGGGCACGGTCGAGCGCACCTGAGGCACGGTCCATCTCGCCATCCTCGTACGCTCGTGGGGTGACGGTCGAGGTGCTGGCGGAGCCGGTCTGGAGGGCCCGTGCCGCCGCGCACGAGGCCCGGGTCGACGCGTTCGTGGCGCCCCACCTGGCCCGGCGCTCCGAGCGGGTCAAGCACCCGGTCCACGACTTCCTGTTCACCTACTACTCCCAGCGGCCCGCACAGCTGCGGCGCTGGCACCCCGGGTTCGGCGTGGGGCTCGGCGGTGACGCCTCGGCGTACGACGGGCTCAAGGGGTACTCCTCGGGTGTCGAGACGGTTGCGCCCCACTCGCTGGTTGAGGGGGTTGCACAGCAACCGTCTCGAAACCTCGTCACCGTCTCCGAGGCGTACGTCGCGGCGCAGCGGCCGCTGCTCGACTCGCTGCACACCCTGCTCTCGGCGACCGCCGGGCGGGCACCGCAGTTCGGGTGCTTCGGGCTGCACGAGTGGGCGATGGTCTACCGGATGACCGAGGAACAGACCCGCCACTCGGACTGGCCACTGCGACTCGGACCCGCAGGGACCGACCAGGTGGTGGAGTCGCACAAGATCGGCTGCTCGCACTTCGACGCGTTCCGCTTCTTCACCGAGCCCGCGCGTCCGCTCAACACGCTGTCGCCGACGTCGTCCGACCGGGCGGCGTTCGAGCAGCCGGGCTGCCTGCACGGAGGGATGGACCTCTACAAGCACGCGTTCCGGCTGACCCCGATGGTCTGCTCGGACCTGGTGGCGGACTGCTTCGAGCTGGCGCGGGACATCCGGGTCCTCGACATGCGCGCGGCGCCGTACGACCTCGCCGACCTGGGCTTCGACCCGGTCCGCATCGAGACCCCCGAGGGCAAGCAGGAGTACGCCGCGGCGCAGCGTGGCTTCGCCGAGCGCGGGGCGCCGCTGCGGCAGCGGTTGATCGAGGAGTGCGAGCGCCTCCGGACCAGCGTGGCGTACTAGCGTTGCCGCATGAGGCTGCTCACACGACTGGTCGCGACGCTGGTCCTGCTGCTCGGGGTCGCGGCAGCACCGGCGCAGGCCGAGCCCGATCCGCGCTGGCGGTTCTACACCTCGGACACGACCCGGTACACCTCGCCGTGGTTCGCCGGCTCGCACCGGATCATGGTGCCGTTCGGCTGCACGCGCGCCCCGTACTACTCCCCCGACCCGCGCTGCCGGCACAACCGCGGCTTCCACCACGGCATCGACATCGCGATGCGGTGCGGCACGAAGCTCTTCGCCGCGCGCCGGGTCCGCGTCGTGTCGAACGACTCGCTCGGCCCGGCGTACGGCGACAACCCGCTGCTGCTGCGCAACCGCAGGCTGGGCTTCGACCTCGTCATCGCGCACACGCGCAGGGTCTTCGTCGACGAGGGCGACCGGGTGGAGCCGGGGACGCTGATCGCCTACGCGTCCGACAACGGCGCACCCGACGGGTGCCACCTGCACTTCGAGAAGCGCGCGGTCCAGGGTGGGCTCGACACGGCGACCAAGCCGCGCCGGCTGCTGGCGCTGACCCCCGCGGTGTGAGCAAGGAGACGGAACGTCAGATGGACGACCGCGACAACCGGGTGCTGCGGAACTTCCTCGCCGAGGACGGACGGCTGCACACGATCCCGACCAAGTACAGCAAGCTGCTCGTCGTGCTCGACCACCTGGCGCAGGCGTTCGAGCCCGGCCGTCGCTACGAGGAGAAGGAAGTGAACGCCGTCCTCGAGCAGGCCAACCCCGACTTCGCCGCGCTGCGTCGCTACCTGGTGGAGGCGCAGTTCCTCACCCGCCAGGACGGCGTCTACTGGCGCAGCGGGGGGTCTTTCGATGTCTGACTCCACCGCGGACGGTGCCGCGGTCGGTCGCGAGTTCCGTGACGAGGACTGGTACGGCGACGACCTCGGCGCGACCCGGTTCGTCGACTGCACGTTCACCGACGTCGACCTGAGCGAGACGACCACGTCGGGCGCGATGTTCGAGAGCTGCACGTTCCACGGCGGGCGGTTCAACGCCTCGACCCACCGGAGCTCGGCGTTCGTGGCCTGTGACTTCCGCCGGGTCAGCTTCTTCGACGCGACGTTCGAGGGCTGCAAGATGATCGGCTCGGTGTTCGCCGAGTGCACGCTGCGGCCGATCAAGGTCGTCGGCGGCCAGTGGCGGGGCGTGACGATCCGCGGCACCAACCTCACGAAGCTCGACCTGACCGGCCTGGACCTGCGCGAGGCGGATCTCTCGCTGTCCGACCTCAGCGGGTCGGTCCTGCGCGGCGCCCAGCTCGACGGAGCGAACCTACGCGACACGAATCTCGGCGGGGCGGACCTGCGCGGCGCGAGCCTGGACCGGGTCGACCTCGCCGCCGCCCGGCTGCGACGTACGCGGCTCGACCTCGCGGGCGCCGTACTCCTCGCGGAGCTGCACGGCGCCGACGTCGAGACCGGTCCGCTGGGATAGTCCGCGACGCAGTTGTCGTGAGATCGACGGAATCACGACATTCTCGTCGCGGACTATCCCGATTCAGCTGGTGAGGGTGCCGTGCTCGACGCACTCGGCGGACCAGCCGCGCGGGTGCACCTGGACCTTCATCCGGCGCCGGCAGGACGTGCAGAAGCGCGGGGGCTCCATGACCAGCTGACGCTCGCAGACGGTGTGGTCGCGGGCATCGACCGGTTCGCCGCAGTGACCGCAGAACTCGTTCATCTACAGGGTCTTCGCGAGTTCCTTGATCGGCATCTTCAGGTCCGAGAGCAGCTCGAGGTCGTCGTCGGCGTTGCGGCCGAGCGTGGTCAGGTAGTTGCCGACGATGACCGCGTTGATGCCGCCGAGCAGGCCGTCGCGGGTGCCGAGGTCACCGAGGGTGAGCTCGCGGCCGCCGGCGTACCGCAGGACGGTGCGCGGCATCGCCAGGCGGAACGCCGCGATCGTGCGCAGCGCGTCGGCCGAGCCCATGATCGGCAGGTCGCCGAACGGCGTGCCGGGACGCGGGTTGAGGAAGTTCAGCGGGACCTCGTGCGGGTCGAGCGAGGCCAGCTGCGAGGCGAGCTCGGCGCGCTGCTCGAGGGTCTCGCCCATGCCGACCAGGCCGCCGCAGCACAGCTCCATGCCGGAGTCGCGGACCATCTCGCAGGTCTCCCAGCGCTCCTCGTAGGAGTGCGTGGTGACGACCGACGGGAAGTACGACTTCGCGGCCTCGAGGTTGTGGTTGTAGCGGTGGACGCCCATGTCCTTGAGGTCGTCGACCTGCTCCTGGGTCAGCATCCCGAGCGAGCAGGCGACGTTGATGTCGACGGCCGCCTGGATCGCCTTGATCCCGTCGCGGACCTGCGACATCAGCCGCTCGTCGGGGCCGCGGACGGCGGCGACGATGCAGAACTCGGTGGCGCCGGTGGCCGCGGTCTCCTCGGCGGCCTTGACCAGCTGCGGGATGTCGAGCCACACCGAGCGCACCGGCGAGGTGAACTGGCCGGACTGGCTGCAGAAGTGGCAGTCCTCCGGGCAACCGCCGGTCTTGAGGCTGATGATGCCCTCGACCTCGATCTCGGGCCCGCAGTGCGCCATGCGCACCGCGTGGGCGAGCTCGAGCAACTCGGGGACCTGCTCGTCGGGCAGCTGCAGCACCTCGACCAGCTCGTCGTACGACAGGCCTTCCCCGCCGTCGAGGACCTTCGTACGGGCACGCTCCAGGATGTCAGTCACGCCCAGCAGGGTAACGGCCGCGACCGGGGCGGCGGACGGGTGGCCGCTGACCGGGACGTACGCCGGACGTGCGTCGGACGTGCGGCGTACGTGCACCGGACGTGCAGGTCGGCGCGCGTGTCGCCGCTCGTAGACTCCGTGAGCGATGACCCTCGATCCCTCTCCTGCCGCCACGGACCTGCTCGCCTTCGACCGCGAGCACGTCTGGCACCCGTACACGTCCATGACCGAGCCCACACCCACGCGCCTGGTCACGTCCGCGAGCGGCGTGCGCCTGCGGCTCGACGACGGGACCGAGCTGGTCGACGGCATGTCGTCGTGGTGGGCCGCGCTCCACGGCTACAACCACCCCGTCCTCAACGCGGCGCTCACCGAGCAGGCCGCGGAGTTCGCCCACGTGATGTTCGGCGGGCTGACGCACGCGCCAGCGGTCCGGCTCGCCCAGCGCCTCGTCGACCTGGCGCCGACCGGGCTCGAGCACGTCTTCCTCGCCGACTCCGGCTCGGTCAGCGTGGAGGTCGCGCTGAAGATGGTGCTGCAGTACCAGCGCGGCACCGGCCACCCCGAGCGGACCCGGATGCTGACCGTGCGCGGCGGCTACCACGGCGACACGTTCGGCTGCATGAGCGTGTGCGACCCGGTCGGCGGGATGCACTCGATGTTCGCCGGCGTGCTGCCCCAGCAGGTCTTCGCCGACCGGCCGCCTGCCCTCTCCGACGACGAGTCGGCCGTGGCCACCTGGGCCGAGGGGTTCGAGCGGCTCGCGGCCGAGCACGCCCACGAGCTCGCCGGGATCATCGTCGAGCCGCTGCTGCAGGGCGCGGGCGGCATGCACGCCTACCCCGCCGCCTGCCTCGCGGTGATGCGCGACGTCGCCGACCGCCACGACCTGGTCCTCGTCTTCGACGAGATCGCGACCGGCTTCGGACGGACCGGCACCCTGTTCGCCGCCGAGGCCGCGGGGGTCACCCCCGACATCATGTGCCTGGGCAAGGCGCTGACCGGCGGCTACCTGACGCTGGCCGCCGTGCTGTGCACCTCACGGGTCGCGGTCGGGGTCTCGCACTCCGACTCGGGCGTCCTCATGCACGGGCCGACGTACATGGGCAACCCGCTCGCCTGCGCCGTCGCCCTCGCCAACCTCGACCTGCTGGAGACCAGCGACTGGCAGGCGAACGTCGCGCGCGTCAACGCCGGCCTGGCCGCCGGCCTCGCCCCGCTGCGGCACCTGCCCGGCATCGCGGACGTCCGCACACTCGGCGCTGTCGGCGTGGTCCAGCTCGACCACCCCGTCGATGTGGTGAAGGCGACGGAGGCCGCCATGGAGCAGGGCGTGTGGCTGCGACCGTTCCGCGACCTGATCTACACCATGCCGCCGTACATCACGACCGACGAGGACGTCGCGAGGATCTGTACGGCGATCGAGGCCGCGGCGGTCGTGGGATGACCGGGCCGACCGAGGGCTGGCGCGACTGGCTCGCCGACCAGGCCGACCGGCGCGAACGTGACGGGCTGCGCCGGTCGCTGCGACCGCGCGGCGCGGACGACGACGTCGTCGACCTGGCCGGCAACGACTACCTCGGGCTGTCGCGGCACCCGGCCGTCGTCGCGGCCGCGGCCGAGGCGGCCGTCACCTGGGGCGGCGGCGCCGGCGCCTCACGCCTGGTCACCGGGACGCTCCAGCTGCACGCCGACCTCGAGGCCGCGCTCGCTTCCTACCTCGCCCAGCCTGCGGCGCTGGTGTTCTCGACCGGCTACCACGCCAACCTGTCGGTGGTGAGCGCCCTGGCCGACCGCGACTGCCTGGTCGTCTCGGACGCCCACATCCACGCGTCGCTGGTCGACGCCGTGCGACTCTCCCGCGCAGCCTTCACGGTCGTGCCGCACAACGACACCGACGCGGTCCGGGAGGCGCTGGCCGCATCCGACGGTCGCCGCACACTGGTGCTGGCCGAGTCGGTCTACTCCGTGCTCGGCGACGAGGCACCGCTGGTCGAGCTCGCCGGCCTCTGCGAGGAGTACGGCGCCCTCCTGGTCGTCGACGAGGCGCACGGACTGGGCGTGCACGGGGCCGGGGTCGTGCACCGGCTCGGGCTGGCCGGCCTCCCCCACGTCGTCGTCACCGCCACCCTGTCCAAGGCGCTGGGCAGCCAGGGCGGGGCTGTCCTCGGCTCCCCCGAGCTCGTCGACCACCTGGTCAACCGGGCCCGACCGTTCATCTTCGACACCGCCCTCGCGCCCGCCCCGGCCGCGGCCGCGCTGGCCGCGCTCGGGATCCTGCGTGAGCAGCCGGAGCTCTCGACGCTCGTGCGCAGGCGGGTGACCGACCTGGCCGCCGCGCTGGGCGTCGAGCCGCCGGCGGGCGCCGTACTCTCCGTGCCGATGCCGTCGCCGCGGGTCGCGCTGGCGGCACAGGCCGCGGCGCTGACCCAGGGCATCCGGGTCGGCTGCTTCCGGCCACCGTCGGTCCCCGACGGGATCTCGCGGCTGCGGATCACGAGCAATGCCGGGCTGAGCGACGTCGACTGGGCGCGGGCCACCGACGTGCTGGTCGCGGTGGTCAAGGAGTTCGGGTGAGCACCCGATGAGCGGACGCGTCGTCGTCGTCACCGGCACCTCGACCGGCGTCGGCAAGACCGTCGTCACGGCCGCGCTGGCCCTGCGGGCCGCCGAGGCCGGCGACTCGGTGGTCGTGGTGAAGCCGGCGCAGACCGGCATCGGGGACGGCTCCCCCGGCGACGCCGACGAGGTGCACCGACTGACCGGCTGCGCCGTCCAGGAGTTCACCGCCCTCGACGATCCGCTCGCACCCGACACGGCCGCGCGGCGGCAGGGGGTGTCGATCCCGCCGGTCGCTGAGTACGCCGACCGGATCCGGGTGCTCGCCGAGTTCCACGACGCCGTGGTCGTCGAGGGCGCGGGTGGGTTGCTGGTCCGGCTCGACCGGGACGGCGGAACGCTGCTCGACATCGCCGCGGAGCTGGCCGGGACGGTGCCGGTCGAAGTGGTCGTCGTCGCCGCCGCGGGGCTCGGCACGCTCAACCACGCCGAGCTCACCGTCGGCGCGCTGCGGGCGCGCGGCCTCGAACCCACCGGCCTGGTCATCGGGTCCTGGCCTGCCGAGCCCGGTCTGGCCGAGCGCTGCAACGCCGACG
>DASTUX010000111.1:0-3697 GCA_035759395.1 Nocardioides sp. | reverse complement strand
CGCTGGAACTCGAGGACGTCCTCGAGCAGCCCGTGGGTCAGGCCCGTGGCGCTGCCCGCGTGGCCGGCGACGCTGGCGTGCAGGCGGCTCTCCCCGAAGAACTCGGCGCCGCGACGGCCCTCGGTCACCCCGTCGGTGTAGAGCAGGAGCATCTGCCCGGGCTCGAGGACGAGCGAGCTGTCCGGGTAGGTCCCGGTCTCGAAGGCACCGACGAGGGAGCCGTGCGCGCCGATCGGTCTCGGGTCCTCGCCGCGGACGGCCAGCAGCGGCGGGGCGTGGCCCCCCGAGCTCATCGTCACGGTCCAGGCGCCGTTGAGCCGGCGCAGGCGCAGCAACGTCATCGTGCAGAAGCGCTCGGTCTCGCTGCGCATCAGCACCTCGTTCAGCTCCCGCAGAGCCTCGCCGGGCTTGTCGACGCGGACCGCGATCGCGCGCAGGGAGTACCGCACGAGGCTGGTCAGGACGGCCGCGCCGACCCCCTTGCCGGCCACGTCACCGAGCACGACGGCCCAGTCGTCCTCGTCCACCTGGAACACGTCGTAGAAGTCGCCCCCGACCTCGCCACCGTCGCCGGCGGGTCGGTAGACCGCAGCGATGTCCAGTCCCGGGATGTGCGGGGGGCTGGGCGGGATCAGCGTCTGCTGCAACGTCCTCGACAGGGCGGTCGCGTGGGCCTCGGACTCCTCGGCCCTGCGCTTGGCGCTGAGCAGCTCGCGCTCGTACTCCCGACGGCTGGTCGCGTCGAAGACGGCCACCCGGATGCCGGCGACGGCGCCCTCCTCATCGAGGTGGGCGTTCGCGTTGACCAGGATCGGCAAGCGGGTGCGGTCGGCGCACACGACCTCGAGGGCGATCTCGCGCACCGTGCCCTGCAGGCGGAGGATCTGCGCGTAGTGGGTCTCGTGGTAGATCCGACCCCCCGGCGTGAGCAGGTCGGCGAAGGTCCTGCGGCCGACCAGCTCGTCGCGGGTGTAGCCCGTCCAGGTCAGGAACGTCTGGTTGACCTTGCGGATCAGCCCGTCGGGCGTGGTCGACAGGTGGCCGCACGGCGCCTCGTCGTACAGGGCCTCGGCAGAGTCAGGATCCGCCGACATCCACGAACTCCGAGATCGCTGCCGTGGTCTGCTCCGGAGCGCTGAGGTTCGGGCAGTGGCCAGTCGCGTCGAGCAGCACCATCGTGCTGCCGGGGATGGCGTCGCGGACGTACTCACCGACGGCAACGGGCGCGATCGCGTCCTGGGCGCACTGCAGGACGAGCGTGCGGGCGGTGACCCGGGACAGCTCCGCCCGGTTGTCGGACATGAACGTCACGCGCGCGAACCGCCGGGCGATGTCCGGGTCGGTCCGGCAGAAGCTCTCCGTCAGCTCCTCGCCGAGCTCGGGACGGTCGGGGTTGCCCATGATGACCGGGGCCATCGCGCTCGACCAGCCCAGGTAGTTGCTGTCCAGCGAGTCGAGGAGCTCCTCGATGTCCGCCTGGCCGAACCCCCCGACGTACGACGCGTCGTCGATGTAGCGCGGCGACGGGCCCACCATGACCAGCTTGTCGAAGAGCCCGGGTGCCGCCAGGTCGGCGAGCACCCCGATCATCGCGGAGACCGAGTGCCCGACGAAGACCACGTCGCGGAGGCCGAGCTCGTTGCAGATGTCGAGGACGTCGTCGGCGTACCCCTGCAGGGAGGAGTAGCGCTGCGGGTCGTAGGAGGCGAGGTCGGAGCCGCCGCAGCCCACGAGGTCGAAGCGGATGACGCGGAACCGGTCCTCGAACGCGGGCGCCACGAAGCGCCACATGTTCTGGTCGCAGCCGAAGCCGTGCGCGAAGACGATCGGCTGACCGTCCGGGCGCCCCGACTCGTGCACGTTGCACCGCGTCACAGCCTTCACGGATCGACCCTAGCGGCACACGCGTCACCCGCAGGGGTGAAATCGGGGTCCAGGACTGGCCAGCGGCGCTCGCACCGACGACACTTGGGGCGGTGCGTCTTGTGGTGGACGGTCAACGCCGCTCACGAAGACAGGCGCCATGCAGCTGGAGATCGAGGTCAGGGCCGAGCGCGGCCATCACGTGGTGATCCCCCGCGGGGAGATCGACCTCGTCAGCCAGCTGAAGCTCAAGGAGGTCATCAACGACCTCGTGGTCGCGGGACACGTGCACCTGGTGGTGGACCTCGACGAGACCACCTTCCTGGACTCGACCGGGCTCGGGGCCCTGATCGGCGCTCGCCGCATGACCCACGCGTTCAAGGGGTCGTTCTCGCTGGTGTGCAGCAACGAGCGCATCCTCAGGCTCTTCACGATCACGAGCCTCGACAAGGTCTTCAAGATCCGAGACGCCCACCCGGTGGAAGAACCGCTCACGTAGGAGACTCTGCTCCGTGACCGACACGACGAGCAACGACCGGACCGGGACCACGAGCACCCCCACGGGCATCGCCATGGGCCGGGAGGTGCAGAGCCGGATCTATCGCGACGGGGTCTTCGGGCACCGGCCCGTCGTACCCGTCGAGCCGGCCGCGCTCGAGTCGGCCGCGCAGCGGCGGATGACGCCCGAGGCATGGTCGTACGTCGACGGCGGTGCCGGGCAGCAGAAGACCGTCAAGGCGAACCTCGACGCGTTCGACCGGCACCGGATCGTGCCCCGGATGCTCGTGGACGTGGAGCATCGCGACCTGTCGGTCGAGCTCTTCGGTCGCCGGCTCCCGGCGCCGCTGCTCTTCGCGCCGATCGGGGTGCTCGAGATGGCCCACCGCGACGCCGAGCGGGCGGTGGCCAAGGCGGCCAAGGCGCTCGGGTTGCCGATGGTCATCTCGACGCAGGGCTCGATCCCGATGGAGGAGACCGCCGCGGCCCTGGGCGACTCACCCCGCTGGTACCAGCTCTACTGGAGCAAGGACGACGGCGTCGTCGACTCGTTCATCTCGCGGGCCGAGGCGATCGGGAGCGAGGCCATCGTCGTCACCCTCGACACCCACGTGCTCGGCTGGCGCACGCACGACCTGGATGTGGCCTACCTGCCCTTCGCCCGGGCCGAAGGGATCGCGCAGTACACCAGCGACCCGGTCTTCCGCGGACTCGCCGAGCAGCGCGCCGCCAACCCCTCGGGCGAGCCCACGCCCCGGCCGACCTTCGCGGCGGTCAAGGCGCTGTTCTCGATGGCCCGCCACTACCCGGGCGGGCTGGTCGACAACCTGCGCTCGCCCGTCCCGCGCGCGGCCGTGGAGACCTTCCTCGACGTGTTCTCCCGCTCGTCGCTCACCTGGGACGACCTCGACTACCTGCGGGCCCGCACCAAGCTGCCGATCCTGCTCAAGGGGATCCAGGACCCGCGCGACGCCGCGCTGGCGATCGAGCACGGCGTCGACGGCATCGTGGTGTCCAACCACGGCGGCCGTCAGGTCGACGGGGCCATCGGGTCACTCGACGCCCTGCCCGCGATCGTCGCGCAGGTGGACGGCCAGATCCCGGTGCTGTTCGACAGCGGGGTGCGCAGCGGCGCCGACGCATTCAAGGCCCTCGCCCTCGGGGCCGAGGCCGTGCTCGTCGGGAGGCCGTGGGTCTACGGCCTCGCGCTCGCCGGGGCGGCGGGGGTCCAGGCCGTCATGGAGCACATCTGGGCCGAGCTCGACCTGACGATGGCGCTCTCCGGGGCCTCGACCCTCGAGCAGGTCACCCGCGACCTACTCGTCTGAGGGAACGT
>DASTUX010000110.1:0-3910 GCA_035759395.1 Nocardioides sp. | reverse complement strand
CGCGTGCGGTCCGACGTCGAGGCGTACGGCGGTCTGCAGCTTCTTCTCACCCGGCAGGGAGAACGAGAAGACGCCCTCGGCGCTCTCGTCGAACTCGATCTCGTTGTCGGCCAGGTAGTCGCGGATCACCTGCACTGTCATTCGGGGTCCCCGCGGAATCGGGAGCGCAGCGAGCAATTTCGTGGGGTGATCATGCAAAGGACTCTCGCATGCCGGCGCGAGCGCGCTCGTACACGTCGAGCGTCCGCTCGGCGGTGAGCTCCCACGAGAACTGGCGGGCCTGCTCGAGCGCGCCGGCCTCCAGCTGGAGCCGCAGGTCGTCGTCCTCGATCACCCGGCGCAGCGCGTGCGCCCAGTCGCGGGCCTCGTGCCCCTCGACGAGCAGGCCGCTGTGCCCGTCACGGACCACGGTCGTCAGGCCGCCGACGGCCGCGGCGACAACCGGGGTGCCGGTCGCCTGTGCCTCGGCGGCGACCAGCCCGAAGGACTCGTTGTACGACGGCACCGCGACCAGGGTGGCGGCCGCGCACCAGCGGGCCAGCTCGGACTGCGCCACGGGCGGGACGAACCGGACCACGTCGTCGAGCCCGAGCTCGGTGGAGAGCTGCGCGAGCGACTCGGGGTGCTCGAGGCCGGAGCCGGAGGGGCCGCCCACGATCGGGACGACCAGCCTCGACCGCAGCGACGGCGTCCGCGCCAGCAGCTCGGCCACGGCCCGCAGGAGCACGTCGGGCGCCTTCAGCGGCTGGATCCGGCCGGCGAAGAGCAGCACGTGGGCGTCCAGCGGCAGGTCGAGCCCGGCGCGTGCGGTGGCCTTGTCGAGCGGCCGGAACACCGACAGGTCGACGCCGGGGTGGATGACCTCGACGGCGGCCGGGTCGGCGTCGTACAGGTTGATCAGCTGCTTGGCCTCGATGTCGGTGTTGGCGATCAGCATGTCGGAGGCCTCGACGACCTGCTCCTCGCCGATGATCCGGGCGAGCGGCTCGGGGGTGTCGCCGTCGGCGAGCGCGTCGTTCTTCACCTTCGCCATGGTGTGCATGCTGTGCACGAGCGGGACGCCCCAGCGGTCGCGGGCCAGCGCGCCGACCTGGCCGGAGAGCCAGTAGTGCGAGTGCAGCGCGTCGTAGTGGCCGACCGGCTGGACCGCCTCGGCCCGCAGCACCTCGCGGGCGAAGGTGCAGAGCTGGCCGGGCAGCTCGCCCTTGGTCAGCCCCTCGAACGGGCCGGCGTGGATGTGCCGGACCAGGACGCCGTCGGCGGCCTCGACGACCGGCGGCAGCGTCGAGTCGGTGGCGCGCGTGAAGATGTCGACCTCGATGCCCTGCTGCGCGAGGCGCCGGGACAGCTCGATCACGTAGACGTTCATGCCGCCCGCGTCCCCGGTCCCCGGCTGGTCCAGGGGCGAGGTGTGCAGGCTGATCATCGCCATTCGCCTGATGCGCTCCACGTGGCCCCTTTCGTCTGACGGCTCCACCCGATGAGAACCGCGTCGGGCTCTCAACGATTCCCCGTTTGCGGAACTTCGAATCCGTAGGGTGGTGGCGTGCTCATCTTCGACGGCGACTGCGGCTTCTGCCGTCGCAGCCTGCGCTGGGCCCGACGACTCGGCGCCACCTGCCCGGCGCAGCCGTGGCAGGCGACCGACCTGGCCGCCGCCGGGCTCACCGAGGAGCAGGCCACGGAGGCGGCGTGGTACGTCGACGGACACCGTCTGTACCGCGGTCACGAGGCGATCGCGATGACCCTGCGCAGCTCGCGCTGGAGGCCCGTGCGGTGGCTGGGCTGGCTGGTCGGGAGCCGCGCGCTGCGCCCGGTCGCCGCGCCGTCGTACGCCTGGGTGGCCCGCAACCGGTACCGCCTGCCGGGCGCGACGGACGTCTGTCGCAACGACTGACCTGCCGACCCGCAGCCGCGATGGGGGGCTCAGCGGGAGGAGTGGGCTCCCGCGTGGCGGTGCCGCTCCCGGGGCTCGGGCCGGTGCCGGGCGATCTGCACGACGGCGGTGACCGCGACGAGCAGGCCGAAGACCCCGTCGACCGCGCGCGGGTTCGCGGCCGGGTGCAGCACCTCGAGCACGGACCAGACCAGCAGGGGGAACGCCACCCCGACGATCGCACCCAGCCAGGCCGCCCGGACCATGCCGGCCCCCATCGCGAAGAGCGCGACGGCGATGAGTACGAGGCCGGCCAGATAGAGGAGGTCGGCGAGGCCACCGGTGCCGGATCCGACGAGATCCACGACGAAGCGCGCGACCCAGCACAGACCTCCCACGAGGCCCGAGCCGCGGGCGATGGTGTTCAGGTCCATGACGCTCCAACTTCGGTGACGTGCAGACGACTCGACAGGTCAGTGTGCCACCGCCTCGCCGGCAGCAAACAGGGCCACTGCAGAATCGAGACATGAGTAAAGAACGCACCGCCGTCGTCACCGGAGCCAGCAGCGGGATCGGCGCGGCCACCGCTCGGGCCCTCGCGGCCGAGGGATTCCGGGTCGTCTGCGCGGCCCGCAGGCAGGACCGGGTCGAGGCCCTCGCCGCGGAGATCGGCGGGGTCGCGGTCGCCTGTGACGTCACCTCGCCGGAGTCCGTACGCGGGCTGGCCGAGGCCGTGGCGTCGGTCGGCGGCGAGCTGCACGTGCTGGTCAACAACGCCGGAGGCGCGTTCGGCGCCGCCCCGGTCGAGTCCGCGGACCCCGAGCAGTGGCGCGCGATGTACGACGTGAACGTGCTCGGCGTCCTGAACGTCACCCAGGCCCTGCTGCCGGCGCTGAGGGCCGGCGGCGACGGCGTGATCGTCAACGTCGGGTCGACGGCCGGGCGGGTCGCCTACGAGGGCGGGGGCGGGTACACCGCCGCCAAGCACGGCACCCAGGTCGTCACCGAGACCCTGCGCCTCGAGCTGTGCGGCGAGCCGATCCGGGTCTCCGAGGTGGCGCCGGGCATGGTCCGCACCGACGAGTTCTCGCTGGTCCGCTTCGACGGCGACCGTGACAAGGCCGAGGCCGTGTACGCCGGCGTACCCGACCCCCTGGTCGCCGAGGACGTCGCCGACGCGATCGCCTGGATCGCGACCCGGCCCTCCCACGTCAACATCGACGAGCTGGTGATCCGGCCGCGCGCCCAGGCCGCCCAGCACAAGGTCCACCGAGTGTCGTGACCCGGGACCTGCCCCCCGAGGGATGCAAGACTGACGCCGTGCAGACCATCGGACTTGTCGGCGGGATGAGCTGGGAGAGCAGCGCGGTCTACTACCGCGACCTCAACCTGGGCGTGCAGAAGCGACTCGGCGGGCTCTCCTCGCCGCGGCTGGTGCTGAGCACCGTCGACTTCGCGGAGCTGACCGACCTCGAGGACAGCCAGCGCTGGCCGCAGATCGGCGAGCTGCTCGCCGACGCGGCGCAGGGCGTGGAGCGGGCCGGGGCGGACTTCCTCCTGCTGTGCACCACGACGTTCCACAAGGTGGCCGACCAGGTCGAGGCGGCCGTCGGGATCCCCGTCATCCACCTCGCCGACGTGGTCGCGGAGGCGTGCAAGGCCCAGGGCGTGACCACCGTCGGCTTCATCGGCACCAAGGTCGCGATGGAGGACGGCTTCTTCACCGACCGGCTCGCCCAGCACGGAGTGACCGCGATCGTGCCGGCGCAGGAGCACCACGAGTGGCTCAACGCCGCGATCTACGAGGAGCTCGTGCACGGCCACGTGCTCGACCGGACCCGCCGCCGCGTCGTCTCGATCGTCGAGGAGCTCTGGGACGCCGGCGCCGCCGGGGTGCTGCTGGGCTGCACCGAGCTCGAGCTGCTGATCCACCAGGCCGACGTCGACCTGCCGGTGTTCCCGTGCACCACCCTGCACGTCGAGGCCGCCCTCGACCGCGCCCTCTCCTCCTGACCCCACCACCGGGATAGTCCG
>DASTUX010000109.1:0-16512 GCA_035759395.1 Nocardioides sp. | reverse complement strand
CCTTGAAGACCTCGGCGGCGAAGGGTAGAACGGAGCACAAGAACTCCACAGTCCGCACGTGATCTTGGTACCCACGCGGCGATCTACCCTTCCTTCAGGGCGCTTGCCTCACCGGGAAAATCCCGGGGCAGCAATTAGTTGGTGCACGCTTGGTAGCCAGCGGAATCACGTGTCAGCGGCGGCATCCGAATCCTCATCGACTCGGGTGCCGCTCGCATGTTCAGGACGCGTCGGGGCCCCGACGCAGGGGGCTCGCCTCCGCGCCGGCAGCGAACGCCTCGGCCCCGTAGAGCAACCACGCGTGCACCCCCGCCTGGCCACCCTCGCGGTAGCCACGCAGGTTCGACTCGTACTCCGCCCGCAGCGCGAGGTGCCCGGCCTCGGGCACGACGAGGGACTTCTCGTCGACGCCGCGAGAGACCAGGACGAGCCGCTCGACGGCCCGGGCGACCAGGCCGTTGTGGGATCCGAACGGTGCCGCGGTGGCCAGGTCGGCGTGGACGATCGCCGCGACGAGCAGGGCCGGCGCGGTGGTCGACGCGGTCAGGAGCTCGGCGAGCGCGCGGAGCCGGTCCGAGGCGACCGCGTCCCGGGGCCGGCCCAGCTGCTCGTCGGGCAGGGAGCCCCCGGCCGCGAGTGCGTGGATCCGGGCCAGCGCCTGCAGGGGTGAGCGGGACAGCGTGGGCGAGAGCGACAGCAGCTCGGTCGAGACCCGGACCGCCGACTGGGCGATCTCGTCCCCGTTGCCCTCGCGCACGTCGGCCAGGGACGACGTGGACCCCTCCAGCACGGCGCTCGCGTGCGCACCGCGCAGCAGCGACTCGGCAGTCGTCTCGGGGGAGGTACGACGCAGCCCGCGGTCGCGCAGCATCACGTCGATCCCGTCGCGCGCCGAGGCGTAGGCCGACGGCACCCCCTCGAGGGACGTCAACCAGGCCAGGGGATCCGCGCTCATGGCCACGAAGGCTAGCCAGTGGCTCCCGGACCGGGTTCACCCAGCCGGTAACCTGCAGGAGATGAGTGACGAGCTGAGGCCCACTGCGCCCGACGCGGCGCGTTCCTTCGGCTCCGTCGCGGAGGCCTACGACCGCGGCCGCCCGCCGTACCCCCGTGAGGCAGCAGCCTGGCTGGTCGGCGCCGAGCCGGTGACCGTCCTCGAGCTCGGGGCCGGGACCGGCAAGCTGACCGCCCAGCTCGCGGCGATGGGTCACGACGTCCACGCCACCGACCCGGACCGCGAGATGCTCGGCATCCTCGAGCGTCGGCTCCCCGACGTCCGGACCTCGCTCGCCTCCGCCGAGGAGCTCCCGGTTCCCGACCGCTCCGTCGACGTCGTCGTGTCGGCGCAGGCTTTCCACTGGTTCGACCTCGACCGGGCCCTGCCCGAGATCGCCCGGGTGCTCAAGCCCGGCGGCCGCCTCGCCCTGGTGTGGAACCAGCGCGACGAGCGGATCCCGTGGGTACGCCGCCTCGGCACCCTGATCGGCACCCAGGACCAGCTGCGTGAGCCGGCCGAGCCGCTCGTGCAGTCCGCACTGTTCGGCTTCGTCGAGGACGAGTCGTTCCGGTTCTGGCAGAACGTGGACCGGGAGTCGATCCAGGATCTCGTCCTGTCGCGGTCCAACGTGGCCACCCTCGACCCCGACGCGCGGGCCGCGAAGATGGCCGAGGTGCTGGCGTTCTACGACGACTACGGCCGCGGGATGGACGGGATGCAGCTGCCCTACGTCTGCAACTGCTTCCGTGCCGCGGTGGTGGACCGGCCGGGTGCCGCCGACGAGGGGCCGACCGGCCCGGACGCCGGCACCGACACGGGCCCGCACCTTCCCGACGACGACCTGCACCACGGCCTGTCCGACGGCACCGACACGGACATGCTCCTGATCGACTTCCGCTGACCGGGCCCCCAGGTCCTATGGTGGCGGAAGCCACTGCCAGTGAGATTCGGGAGACATCGTGAGCGAAGAGACCCTGTCCAACCTCAGCCGTGAGGAGCGCCGGTTCGAACCGCCGTCCGAGCTCGCGCAGCACGCCAACGTCACGGCGGAGGCCTACGACCGGGCCGCGTCCGACCGCGAGGGGTTCTGGGCCGAGCAGGCCGAGCGCCTCGACTGGGGCCGGAAGTGGGACCGGGTCCTGGACTGGGACAACCCGCCCTTCGCGAAGTGGTTCACGGGCGGCACCATCAACGCGGCCTACAACTGCGTCGACCGGCACGTCGAGGCCGGCAACGGCGACAAGGTCGCGCTTCACTGGGTCGGCGAGCCCGAGGACGACACCCGCGACCTGACCTACAGCGACCTCAAGGACGAGGTCTGCAAGGCTGCCAACGCGCTGACCGAGCTCGGGGTGAAGAAGGGCGACCGGGTCGCCATCTACCTGCCGATGATCCCCGAGACCGTCGTCGCGATGCTCGCCTGCGCCCGGCTCGGCGCCCCGCACACGGTCGTCTTCGGCGGATTCTCCGCCGACGCGCTCGCCAGCCGGGTTGCCGACTGCCAGGCCAAGGTGATCATCACCGCCGACGGCGGCTACCGGCGCGGCGCGCCGTCCGCGCTCAAGCCTGCCGTCGACGAGGCCGTGGTCAAGGCCAAGGAGCAGGGCCAGGACGTCGACAAGGTCCTCGTGGTCCGGCGTACCGGCCAGGACGTCGCGTGGGACGACTCGCGCGACGTGTGGTGGCACGACGCCGTCGACGCCGCGTCGGCCGAGCACGAGCCCGAGATGCACGACGCCGAGCACCCGCTCTACGTCATGTACACCTCCGGCACGACCGGGAAGCCCAAGGGCATCCTGCACACGACAGGTGGCTACCTCGTCGGCACGTCGTACACGCACTGGGCGGTCTTCGACCTCAAGGCCGACACCGACGTCTACTGGTGCACCGCCGACGTCGGCTGGGTGACCGGCCACTCCTACATGGTGTACGGCCCGCTCGCGAACGGCGCGACGCAGGTCATCTACGAAGGCACGCCGGACAGCCCGCACAAGGGCCGCTGGTGGGAGATCGTCGAGAAGTACGGCGTGACGATCTTCTACACCGCCCCCACCGCCATTCGGACGTTCATGAAGTGGGGCTCGGACATCCCGGCGAAGTTCGACCTCTCCTCGATCCGCGTGCTCGGCTCGGTGGGCGAGCCGATCAACCCGGAGGCCTACATCTGGTACCGCGAGACCATCGGGGCCGGCAAGGTGCCCGTCGTCGACACCTGGTGGCAGACCGAGACCGGCCAGATCATGATCTCGCCGCTACCCGGCGTCACGCACGGCAAGCCCGGCTCTGCGATGAAGGCGCTGCCGGGCGTCAGCGCCGACGTGGTCACCGACGAGGGCGAGTCGGTGCCGAACGGCTCCGGCGGCTACCTCGTCCTCACCGAGCCGTGGCCGGCGATGCTGCGCACCCTGTGGGGCGACGACGAGCGGTTCAAGGAGACGTACTGGTCGCGCTACGCCAAGCAGGGCTTCTACTTCGCCGGTGACGGCGCGAAGAAGGACGAGGACGGCGACCTCTGGATGCTCGGCCGCGTCGACGACGTGATGAACGTGTCCGGCCACCGGCTCTCCACCACCGAGATCGAGTCCGCGCTCGTGTCGCACCCGAAGGTCGCTGAGGCAGCCGTCGTGGGCGCCGCCGACGAGACGACCGGGCAGGCCGTGTGCGCCTTCGTGATCCTGCGCGAGCACGCCGGTGACGGTGGTGACGACATCGTCGAGGAGCTCCGCAGGCACGTCCAGAAGGAGATCGGTGCGATCGCCAAGCCGCGCCAGATCATGATCGTCCAGGAGCTGCCCAAGACCCGCTCCGGCAAGATCATGCGGCGGCTGCTCAAGGACGTGGCGGAGCACCGTGAGGTCGGCGACGTCACGACGCTGGCCGACTCCTCGGTGATGAACCTGATCTCCGAGGGTCTCGCCTCCGGCTCTGCCGAGGACTGACAGAGCACTGACCCGGGCCGATAAGGTGGACACAGGTGCGCCGGGAAGTCTGGTCGGCATGACGTAGTCGACCCCTCGAGGAGCCCCGTGACCAGCCCCGCCATCCGACCCCGCCTGTTCTCGCGCGGCTCGTTCCCCGAGGCCTCCCGGGTCACGGAGATCCTCCGCGCCGAGACGACCGGCGGCCTGCTGCTCATCGCG
Source organism: Nocardioides sp. (assembly GCA_035759395.1). Classification (GTDB taxonomy): domain Bacteria; phylum Actinomycetota; class Actinomycetes; order Propionibacteriales; family Nocardioidaceae; genus Nocardioides. Next base: position 12,375 of record DASTUX010000109.1, on the reverse strand, counting down.
GGCGCGGTCGTTGCGATCGTCTGGGCCAACTCCCCGCTCTCCGACTCGTACGGCGATCTCCGTGATCTCACGGTGGGTCCGGCAGCACTCGACCTCCACCTCACGCTCGGCACCTGGGCGGCCGACGGACTCCTCGCCGTCTTCTTCTTCGTGGCCGGTCTCGAGCTGAAGCGCGAGTTCGTGGCCGGCGACCTGCGCGACCCGCGCCGGGCCGCCCTTCCGGTGGCGGCGGCCGTCGGTGGCATGGTCCTGCCCGCTCTGGTGTTCGTCGCGGTGAACCTGGGTGGCGGCGGAGACCTGCGCGGCTGGGCGATCCCGACGGCGACCGACATCGCGTTCGCGGTGGCGATCCTGGCGGTGATCAGCACCCACCTACCGAGCGGGCTGCGGACGTTCCTGCTGACGCTCGCGGTGGTCGACGACCTGCTGGCCATCGCCATCATCGCGCTCTTCTACACCGATGACCTCGACCCGCTCTTCCTCGCCGTGGCGCTGGTCCCGGTCGCGGCCTTCGCCGTCCTGGTGCAGCGGCGGATCCGCTCGCCCTGGCTGCTCGTCCCGCTCGCGCTCATCGCGTGGGGTCTGGTGCACGCGAGCGGGGTGCACGCGACGGTGGCAGGCGTCCTCCTCGGCTTCACGGTGCCGGTCCTGCGCAGCGACGGGGCCGACGGCCCGGGGCTCGCCGAGCAGCTGGAGCACCTTGTCCGGCCCCTGTCAGCGGGGCTCGCGGTGCCGGTCTTCGCGTTCTTCGCTGCCGGCGTCACCGTGGGGGGCTTCAGCGGCCTGGCCGAGAGCCTGAGCGACCCGATCGCGCTCGGCATCGTCGCGGGCCTGGTGGTCGGCAAGGCCATCGGGATCGCCGGGTCGACCTGGCTGCTGGCGACGTTCACCGGGGCCGACCTCGACTCGGAGCTCACCTGGCTCGACGTGATGGGGATGGCCATGCTGGCCGGCATCGGGTTCACGGTCTCCTTGCTCATCGGCGAGCTGGCGTTCGGCTCCGGCACCCCGCGCGATGACAACGTGAAGGTAGGGGTGCTGATCGGCTCGCTGGTCGCCACCCTCTTGGCCACGGTCGTGCTGCGCGCCCGCAACAAGGTGTACGCCCGACTCTGGGCAGAGGAGCAGCGAGACGACGACGGGGACGGCGTACCCGACATCTACCAGTGAGAACCCGTCCCCGCGTTCTGTAGGGTCAGCACGGATCGTCCGCCAGCCACATCGCCCACCAGCCAGAGGAACTACCGCATGGGAACCGAACCGGTCCTCGACACCGATCCGACCATCGGTCGTCTGGTCACCGACGCCAGTCGTGACATCTCGAGCCTGATCTCCAAGGAGATCCAGCTCGCCAAGTCCGAGCTGAAGGTCAGCATCAAGGCCGGCGGCGTGGGCATCGGCCTGTTCGCGGCCGCCGGGTTCATCGCCCTGCTGGCCGTGATCATGCTGTCGGTCGCGATCGCCTACCTGATCAACTGGAACGGCCACGGGCTCGACCTGCACTGGGCGTTCCTGATCGTGTTCGGCTTCTACCTCGTGGTCGCCGGGCTGCTCGTCCTCGCCGGTGTCCGCAAGGTCAAGCAGGTGCGCGGCCCCGAGGCTGCGATCAAGCAGGGCAAGCAGATCCCGAGCGCACTCAAGGGCAAGGCCTAGCCAGCGCAGTCGCCGGTCGACACCGAACCGTCGCTGCTCATCCCGATCGTGGCGCTCCGGGCCACCTGCTCGGCGGTGAGTGCGTAGCCGGTGTCCCGGTCGGTGACCGAGGCGGCGAACACCACGCCGACGACGTCACCTGCCGAGGAGACGATCGGCCCACCGGAGTTGCCGGGGCGGATCAGGCCGCGCAGGGAGAACACCTGGCGGATGACCGTGCCGTCGCCGTAGATGTTCGGCGAGCGGAGCCGCTGCTCGGCACGGATCCGGCCCGGCTCCACGTCGTACGGCCCGTCCTGGGGGTAGCCCAGGATCGCCACGCCGTCAGGCGACTCGGCCCCCTGGTCGAAGCCCAGGTGCGGCAGGTCCCCGCTGTCGAACTCCAGCACCGCGACGTCGATGTCGGGGTTGTAGTAGACGACCGAGGCGGACAGCGAGCCCTCGTCGGTCACGACCTCGGGGTTGTCCACGCCGGCAACGACGTGGGCGTTGGTCATCAGCCGGTTGTCGGCGTACAGGAAGCCGGACCCCTCGACGCCGCGGCCGCAGTCGTTGGTGCCGCGGATCTTGAGCACGCTGTCGTGGGCCGCGATGACGTCGGGGTCCTGGAGCAGCCGCTTGGGACCGGGGCCGACGTCGACGATCCGCTCGGGGGCGAACGGCTCGAGGTAGCGGGGGAAGAAGCTGGTGCCGACCACGTTGTTGAAGGCACGCAGGAGTCCGCTCGCCGAGGTCGGCAGCACGTGGTCGACCTCGCGGAGCACGGCGGAGCCGCGCACCATCGGCGTGATCGCGCCGATCCGGGTGCCGGAGATGGCGACGCCGAGCGCCCACGCCACGAGCAGGACCGCGGCCATGCTCAGGGCGGCGCCACCGATCGCGTCGAGCGCACGGATCGGCTGCCAGGTGATCTTGTCGCGGATCCGGGCGCCGACGAACTGCAGGAGGGCCTGGCCGAGCGACGCGGACAGGATCACGATGAAGAGCGCGCCGAGCGAGACCAGCAGCGACGGCGTCGCGTCCCCGAGGGCGACGGGCGCGAGCCAGACGCCGAAGAGCCCGCCGAGCAGCAGCCCGCCGGTGGCGAAGGCACCGGTGACGAACCCCTGCCAGTAGCCCGAGAGGGCGTAGGCGAGGACCAGGACGACCAGCAACCAGTCGAGCAGGTTCACCGGCGCTCCTCGAATCTGGTGTTGGGCACGATGTCGGACCGCGCGGGTTCACCCTGCAGCATGTAGGTGGGGACGTCACGCATCGGCGCGTCCTCCACCTCGCTCGTCCAGCCCAGGAAGTCGAAGAGGCGGGCGATGATGCCGGCCGTGAACCCCCACAGGATCACGTCCTTGTCCTCGCCGATCAGGAACCCCGGGCCCACCCAGCCGCTGGGGTGGCGGACGGCGATCCGGTGCGTCGGGTCGACCAGCTCGCTGATCGGGACCCGGTAGACCTCGTGCACCTCGTCGGGGTCGACGACCGCCACCTCGATGGGTTCGCGCCACCAGCCGAGGATCGGGGTGACCGCGAAGTTGCTCGGCGGCAGCCACAGCTCGGGGAGCTCCGCGAAGACCTCCACACCCTCGGGGTCGACACCGGTCTCCTCCCACGCCTCGCGCAGGGCCGCCTGGCGCGGGGTCTCCCCCTCGTCGAGCGAGCCCCCGGGGAACGAGACCTGGCCAGGGTGCGAGCGCATGTGGTGGGCCCGCTCGGTGAGCAGCAGGTCGGGACCGTCCGGCCCCTCGCCGAACAGCATGAGCACCGCGCCCCGGCGTGCGTCGGAGTCCTCCGGCGGCATGAACCGGGTCAGCTCGTGGACCGTGATCGACTCCGCGGCCTCGGCCACCGGCCGGAGCCAGTCCGGGAGCGGGGCGTTCACAACGCCACCCCGAGGTGCTCGTCGACCAGGTCGACCAGCTGCTGCTCGGACGTGATGATCGTGAACTCCTGGTGGACGACGCGGCCGTCCTGGTCGATCAGCGCGAGGAACGGCAGTCCGCGCAGAGCGGGGAACGGCGCAGCGCCGTCGAGCTCGCTCTGCGGGTCCGCGAGCAGCGGGTACGTCGCACCGGTGTCGCGGACCAGCTCCATCGCGGCATCCGGACGGACGTCCTGGTAGTCGACACCGAGCACCGGCACCTGGTCGCCGTACCGCTCGTGGAAGGCCTGCAGCTGTGGCATCTCCTTGCGGCACGCGGTGCACCACGACGCCCACAGGCTGACGACCATCGGCCCGCGCAGGGAGCCGAGCTCGACGTCCGGCCCTCCCCCGAGGCAGGCCAGCGTGACGTCCGGCAGGCCCCCCTCGACGGCCTCCCCGGCTCCCGGGGCGCAGGCCTCGACACCAGCGGCCTGCTTGAGCTGCCGCAGCTTCGGTGTGTCCACGTCGACGTCCGCCCGCCCGGGCTGCAGTCCGCGGTCGGTGGCGTTCGCACAGCCCGAGAGGGCCAGGACGACGGCACAGAGCGCGATCACGAGGCGCCTCATGCGCGCCCCTCCGTCCGCACGAGCTTGGCGGCCGCCTCGGGGTCGACCGGCCCCTCGCCGTACGCCGGGCACCAGCGCGCGACCGGGCAGGCGCCGCAGGCGGGGTTGCGGGCGTGGCAGCGGCGTCGTCCGTGCCAGATGAGGTGGTGGCTGAGCATCGTCCAGTCCCGTTTGGGGAACAGGGCCGCGATCGCGTGCTCCACCTTCACCGGGTCGGTCTCCTCGGTCCACCCGAAACGGCGCACGAGTCGGCCGAAGTGGGTGTCGACGGTGATGCCCGGGACGTCGAAGGCGTTGCCGAGGACGACGTTGGCGGTCTTGCGTCCCACGCCCGGCAGCGTCACGAGGTCCTCGAGCCGCCCCGGCACCTGGCCGTCGTACCTCTCGACGAGGGCCTGGCTGAGCCGGAGCAGGGAGTCGGTCTTGGCGCGGAAGAAACCCAGCGGGCCGATGATCTGCTCGAGCTTCTCGCGCTCCGCTGCCGCCATCGCGGGGGCGTCGGGATAGGCCGCGAAGAGCGTGGGCCGGACCGCGTTGACCCGCTTGTCGGTGGTCTGCGCGGACAGCACGGTGACCACGAGCAGCTCGAAAGGGTTGGCGAAGTCGAGCTCACAGCGGGCATCAGGGTAGGTTTCCGCAAGCACCCGATCGATCTTGCGGGCGCGGCGGACGAGGCCGGTCCTGGATTCGACGTCGGGCACGCGCCCAGCCTACGGCGCTGGACAGACCGGCTTCGGGTGCCGACTTCCCGCACGCGGTGGTTCCTGTGACCAATCCCACTGGTTAGGATCGGCGCACGCCCGTGTGGGCCGGCGATGTCTTAGGAGGACTCGTGGACAACGACGTACTGCGTCAGGCTCCGCTGTTCAGCGCGCTCGACGACGAGGCCGCGACCGCTTTGCGTGCCTCGATGACCGAGAGCCGGCTGCGCCGTGGCGACGTGCTGTTCCACGAGGGCGACTCCGGCGACAAGCTGTACATCGTGCTCGACGGCAAGGTGAAGCTCGGCCGCACCTCCTCGGACGGCCGCGAGAACCTGCTCGCGATCCTGGGCCCGGGCCAGATGTTCGGCGAGCTGTCGCTCTTCGACCCCGGTCCGCGCTCGGCGACGGTCACGGCCGTCACGGACGCGTCGTTCGCCTCCCTCTCGCACGAGGACCTGCTCCGCTGGCTCGACGGCCGCCCGATGGTCTCGCGAGGGCTGCTCTCGCAGCTCGCCGGCCGGCTCCGCAAGGCCAACGACGTCGTGGCCGACCTGGTCTTCTCCGACGTCCCCGGCCGCGTGGCGAAGGCGCTGCTCGACCTCGCCGACCGCTTCGGGCGCACGGCCGACGACGGCGTCCACGTGCACCACGACCTCACGCAGGAGGAGCTGGCCCAGCTGGTCGGCGCCTCCCGCGAGACCGTCAACAAGGCGCTCGCCGACTTCGCCTCGCGTGGCTGGCTGCGCCTCGAGCCGCGCTCGGTCGTGATCATGGACGTCGAGCGCCTGGCCCGTCGCGCCCGCTGAATCCGGAGTGATTCCGGGGCCGTCGGCGGCCCCGGGGCCGGTATTTGACTCCGCCGAGTCTTTACGTTAGTGGTCCGAACAGGGGGTGCCGACTAGTCCCCTGTCCGACCTACCGTCTGGGGATGCCTTCCCAGCACCGTTCCCTGTCGTCGTCCACCGTCGCCCGCTCGTTCACTCCGTGGCCTGTCGTCTGGACCAACATGGTCCGATCCCAGCACGAGGTGGCCCGCGCCAACGCGCGCTCGGCCATGCAGGTGCTGACCGCACGCCGGCTGGAGCGCGAGGACGTCGAGCGGACACTCCGCGAGCTCGAGGAGCGCCGGTCGCACGCCCGTCACATCGGTTGACCGCCTCAGGCGCGGTCCGCCAGATAGGCCAGCTGCGCCCGCACCGAGAGCTCGGCAGCACCCCAGAGCACCGGGTCGACGTCCTGATAGACGATCTCGACGACCCGGCGGGGCAGGTCCCCGGTCGCGATACGCTCACGACCGGGGACGCCGCCCAGCTGCACCGCCGCTGACTCGACCTGCTCCAGCCGCTCGCGCCGGTGGGCGATGTAGAAGTCCAGCGCACCGAGGGCATCGGTGATGACCGGCCCGTGGCCCGGCCAGATCGAGGCGATCTCGTGCGCGTCGGCCAGCGCATGCAAGCGGTCGAGGGAGTCCAGGTAGGCGCCGAGCTGGCCGTCGGGATGAGCCACCACGGTGGTGCCCCGACCCAGGACCGTGTCGCCGGTCAGCACCGCCCCCTCGGCCGGCACCAGGAAGGACAGCGAGTCGGCCGTGTGGCCCGGCGTCGCGACGACGCGCACCTCCAGGCCGTCGAGCTCGACCACGTCACCGTCGCCGAGGCCCTCCGAGCCCAGGCGGTACGCCGGGTCGAGCGCCCGCACGCCACACCCCATCCGCTCGGCGAACTCGCGGGCCGCCTCGGAGTGGTCGGCGTGGTGGTGGGTCAGCAGGACGACCCCGACCTGACCCGCAACCTCCGCGATCGCGTCGAGGTGGGACGGGATCGACGGACCCGGGTCCACCACGATCGAGCGGCGGGCGTCCGGCTCCCGCAGCACCCAGGTGTTGGTGCCGTCGAGCGTCATCATGTTCGCGTTGGGCGCGAGCACACACTCGGCGCGCGACCCGAACGACCCGCCCGTCCAGCTCATCGCGGTCGGCTCATCCGAGCCGGGACTCCACGAGCGGGCGCAGCGCGGCGGGCATCGACAGCGTGGCGTCCTCGCCCTCCCCCTCGACCTGGGGGGTGAACATGTCGACCTCGCGGCCGGCAGCCGCGGCCAGCACCTCGCCCGGCGTACCGAACTGCCCGATCTCCAGGCAGGTGAGGTACGTCGGCGGCAGCATCAGGATCTCGGAGGCCTCCACGGCCTCGACCGCTCCCATCGCCGGCAGCCAGGCGACCGACGACGACTCCGAGGAGACGTCGCGAGTGCGCTGACCCTCCGGCAGGGACGCGACGAAGAACCAGGTGCGGTAGCGACGCGGCTCGAACACCGGGGTCAGCCAGCCGGACCAGACGCCCAGCAGGTCGCTGCGCAGCACCAGCCCGCGCCGGGCGAGGAACTCGGTGAACGCCAGCTCGCGAGCCTCGAGGGCGACCCGGTCGGCCTCCCAGTCGTCGCCGGTCGTGTCCTCGACGACGGTGTCGTGCGAGGCGCCGGCGAGCAGCACCCCGGACTCCTCGAAGGTCTCGCGGACCGCCGCACACACCAGCGCGATCGCGGTCGCCTCGTCGGTGCCGAGCCGTGCGGCCCACTCGGCCGGCGACGGGCCCTCCCAGGCCACCGAGGCGTCGAAGTCGCGCGGGTCGACGCCGCCACCGGGGAAGACACACATCCCGCCGGCGAAGGCCATCGACGTCTGCCGGCGCATCAGGTAGACCGACGGTCCGGTCTCCGAGGACCGCAGCAGCACGACCGTCGCCGCGTTGCGCGGCTCGGCCGGCGTCAGCTCACCCGCGGCGTACTGGCGGGCCTGGTCGACCAGCTGCGGCGGCAGCGGGATCCGGAGCACGCCTCAGACCTCGACCAGGATCTCGACCTCGACGGGAGAGTCCAGCGGCAGCACGGGGACGCCGACCGCCGACCGGGCGTGCACGCCGGCCTCGCCGAAGGCGGCTCCGAACAGCTCGGACGCCCCGTTGGCGACCTGGGGCTGTCCGGTGAAGTCGGGGGTCGACGCGACGAACGCGACGACCTTGACGATCCGCTTCACCTGGTCGAGGTCGCCGATCTCCGCCTTGACGGCGGCGATGGCGTTGAGCGCGCACTGCTGGGCGCAGGCCACGGCCTCCTCGACGGTGACCTCGGCGCCGACCTTGCCGGTGGCCATGAGCTCACCGGAACGCATCGGCAGCTGGCCGGAGGTGAAGATGTAGTTGCCGGTCCGCACCGCCGGGACGTACACCGCGACGGGCTTGGCCACGTCGGGGACGGCCAGGCCGAGCTCCGCGAGCCGGTCCTCGGGGACACTCATGCTGCCACCGGACGCTTGAAGTAGCCGACGAGGTTCTCGGGGTTCATGCCCGGGACGATCTGGACGAGCTCCCAGCCCTCGGAACCGAAGTTGTCGAGGATCTGCTTGGCGGCGTGCACGAGGATCGGTGCGGTCAGGTATTCCCACTTGGTCATGCCGGGGACTCTACCGAGGCCGTTGCCGGCACTACTCTCGGCTGGTGGAGAGACGTGATGCGGCCGAGGACCGGCACCGCGACGACGGGCGTGGCCCCTTCGAGAAATTCGTCGAGGCGGTCAACCAGATCGTCAGCCGAGCCCCCTTCTTCCTCGTCTGCGTGGGGATCGTCGTCGTCTGGTTCGTCAGCTTCCCGTTCTGGCCGAGCTCCAAGGCGTGGCAGGTCGCGATCCACACCGTGGTCAGCGTGCTCTCGCTGCTGCTGCTCGTCCTCCTGGAGAACGCCGGGCGCCGTTCCGAGGAGGCCGCGCAGGAGAAGCTCAACGTCATCGCCGAGGCGCTCTCGGACCTGATGAGCTCCCGGTCCGAGGAGGACCCGGAGCTCGAGGCCTCGGTGCGCCGCCTCCGCGAGGCCGTCGGCCTCGAGGAGCGGCACTAGTCACCCCGACCAGCCCGAGCCTCAGACCAGCTCGGGCTCGGTCTTCTCGCGGACCTCGTCCTCGGTGACGCCCGGGGCGAGCTCCACGAGCTTGAGTCCGCCGCCGTCGGGGAGTACGTCGATCACGGCGAGGTCGGTGATGATCCGCTCGACCACGGCGCGGCCGGTGTAGGGCAGCGAGCACTCGTTGACGATCTTGTAGGTGCCGTCCTTGGCCACGTGCTCCATCAGCACGATGACCCGCTTGGCGCCGTGGACCAGGTCCATCGCGCCGCCCATGCCCTTGACCATCTTGCCGGGGATCATCCAGTTCGCGATGTCGCCCGCGGCCGAGACCTGCATGGCGCCCAGGATCGCGGCGTCGATCTTCCCGCCACGGATCATCCCGAACGAGGTGGCCGAGTCGAAGAACGACGCACCGCGTCGCAGCGTGACGGTCTCCTTGCCGGCGTTGATGAGGTCCGGGTCCTCCTCGCCCTCGAGCGGGTAGGCGCCCACGCCGAGGATGCCGTTCTCCGACTGCAGCACCAGCTCCACGTCGTCCGCGACGTAGTTGGGCACCAGGGTCGGCAGTCCGATCCCCAGGTTGACGTAGGACCCGTCCTTCAGCTCGGAGGCGGCACGCGCCGCCATCTCCTCACGACTCCAGGCCATCTCAGCTGTCTCCCTTCGGACGCACGGTCCGCTTCTCGATCCGCTTGTCCGCGGCCTGCTCCGGGGTGAGCGCGACCACGCGCTGCACGAAGACCCCGGGGGTGTGCACGTCGTTGGGGTTCAGCTCGCCGGGCTCGACGAGCTCCTCGACCTCCGCGATCGTGAGCCGGCCGCACATCGCGGCGAGCGGGTTGAAGTTCCGCGCGGAGTCGCGGTAGATCAGGTTGCCGTGCCGGTCGCCCTTCCAGGCCCGCACCAGCCCGAAGTCCGCGACGATCGCCTCCTCGAGGACGTACTCCCGTCCATCGAAGTCACGGGTCTCCTTGGGCGGCGAGGACACCGTCACGTTGCCCTCGGTGTCGTAGCGCCACGGCAGGCCACCCTCGGCCACCTGCGTGCCGCCGCCGGTCGCGGTGAAGAACGCCGGGATCCCCGAACCACCTGCGCGCATCCGCTCGGCGAGCGTGCCCTGCGGGGTCAGCTCGACCTCGAGCTCGCCGTGGAGGTACTGGCGGGCGAACTCCTTGTTCTCGCCGACGTACGACGAGATCATCCGGCGCAGCCGCTTCGCCATCAGCAGCCGCCCGAGGCCCCACTCGTCGACGCCGCAGTTGTTCGACACCGCCTCGAGGTCACTCGCACCGCTCTCGAGCAGGGCGTCGATCAACACCGACGGGATCCCGCACAGACCGAAGCCACCCACCGCGAGCGTCGATCCGCTCCCGATGTCGGCAACCGCCTCCGCGGCACTGGCCACGACCTTGTCCACGCCTGGTTCCTCCTTCGCCCGCAAGGGCCGCTGGTCCGGACCGGCGGCCCGGCCTCGCCTCCCGGCGATCCTAGTCATGGGCTCCACCAAGGCGACGCGGCTGGGAGGGAAGCCCTACGCTGCAAGACGTGTCAGAGCAGAAGCCCGACTGGTCCCGCGTGCGGCTCCACATCGTCACGGGCAAGGGAGGGACCGGTAAGTCCACGGTCGCCGCGGCCCTCGCCCTGTCCCTGGCCTCGCACGGCAAGAACGTCCTGCTCTGCGAGGTCGAGGGCCGCCAGGGCATCGCCCGCATGTTCGACGTCGACCCGCTGCCCTACGAGGAGCGCCGCATCGCGACCGGGCTGCGCGGACCCGACGGGTCACCCGGGGTCGTCCACGCGCTGCACATCGATGCCGAGTCGGCCCTCCTCGAGTACCTCGCGATGTACTACAAGCTGGGCCGGGCCGGGCGGGCGCTGGACCGCTTCGGGTTCATCGAGTTCGCCACCACGATCGCCCCCGGCGTGCGCGACGTGCTCCTCACCGGCAAGGTCTTCGAGGCCGTCCAGCGCAACAGCCGGCACAAGAGTGCGATCCAGTACGACGCCGTCGTACTGGACGCTCCGCCCACGGGCCGGATCACGCAGTTCCTCAACGTCAACAGCGAGCTCGCCGGACTCGCGAAGGTCGGGCCGATCAAGAGCCAGGCCGACCAGGTGATGACCCTGTTCCGCTCACCGCGCACGGCCGTCCACCTGGTGACGGTCCTGGAGGAGATGCCGGTCCAGGAGGCGGCCGACGGGATCGTCGACCTGAGGTCGGCGCGGCTGCCCGTCGGCGGAGTCGTGGTCAACCTCGTGCGCCCTCGCGACCTGGACGCCGAGGACCTCGACGCCGCCCGCGGCGGGGCCCTCGACCGAGCCGCCATCCTCGCCGACCTCAAGGCGTCCGGCGTCGACGACGGCGAGGTGCTGGTGGACGGCCTGCTGGCCGAGGCACGCGACCACGCGGAGCGCCGCGCGCTCGAGGAGAGCCAGCGTGAGCTGGTCCGCGAACTCGACGTGCCGACGTACGAGCTGCCCCGCCTGGCGGGCGGGGTCGACCTCGGCGCGCTCTACGAGCTCGCCGCCACCCTCAGAGAGCAAGGACTCGGGTCATGACGAGATCCCGCGGACGGGTCGGGCCGCTGGCGACCACCGACAGCGCCGAGCCGACGCTGGACGTCGACGTGCTGCTCGACGACCCGCACACCGGCATCATCGTCTGCTGCGGCGCTGGGGGTGTCGGCAAGACCACGACATCGGCGGCCCTCGCGCTGCGCGCCGCCGAGCGCGGACGGAAGGTGGTCGTCCTGACCATCGACCCGGCCCGGCGGCTGGCCCAGTCGATGGGCATCGAGGCCCTCGACAACACCCCGCGCCCGGTGCAGGGCGTGGAGTCGACGGGGCCGGGAGCCGGCGGTGGCCTCGACGCGATGATGCTGGACATGAAGCGCACCTTCGACGAGGTGGTCGAGAGCCAGGCCAGCCCCGAGAAGGCGAAGCAGATCCTGGAGAACCCGTTCTACCAAGCCCTGTCGAGCTCGTTCGCCGGAACGCAGGAGTACATGGCGATGGAGAAGCTCGGGCAGATCCACCGCGACGCCCGGCGCGACGGCACCTACGACCTGATCGTGGTGGACACGCCCCCCTCGCGCTCGGCCCTCGACTTCCTCGACGCCCCGGAGCGGCTCTCGAGCTTCCTCGACGGCCGGTTCATCCGCCTGCTCCTCGCCCCCGCGCGCGGACCGGCCAAGGTGATGACGGCGGGGCTGAGCCTGATCACCAATGCCCTCACCAAGATCCTCGGCGCCCAGGTCCTGCGTGACATGCAGACCTTCGTCGCGGCCTTCGACACGCTGTTCGGGGGCTTCCGCCAGCGCGCCCAGAAGACGTTCGAGCTGCTCCAGGCCGACGGGACGGCGTTCCTCGTCGTGGCCGCGCCGGAGCCGGACGCGATGCGCGAGGCGGCGTACTTCGTCGAGCGGCTCAGCGAGGACCGGATGCCGCTGGCCGGGCTGATCGTGAACCGTGCCAGCCCCGCTGCCCAGGGCACGCTGTCGGCCGACGAGGCGATGACGGCGGCCGCGAGGCTGCGCAAGCAGGAGCCGGGGTCGCTGACGGCCGGGCTGCTGCGGCTGCATGCCGACCGGGCCCGGATGGTGGAGCGGGAATCGTTGTTGCGCGACCGGTTCGCGGCCGCA
>DASTUX010000108.1:0-7573 GCA_035759395.1 Nocardioides sp. | reverse complement strand
CGAGCCGGCGGCGATCAGTGTCGGCAAGCTCAACAACACCCGCGAGGCGCTGGCGATCGCGCGCGAGTGCCGCACCCTGCTCGGCGCGGCCGGCATCACGCTGGAGTACCCGCTCATGCGGCACGCCAACAACCTCGAGTCGGTGCTGACCTACGAGGGGACCTCCGAGGTCCACCAGCTCGTCATCGGCCAGGCCCTGACGGGCGAGTCCGCCTTCCGCTGAGCGCGTCGTACGGTGGAAGTGGTCCAGACCACCTGATCCCGGGAATGAAACGGACCGGGGTCCGGTTATGGTCGTTGAAAGTTGAACGAACCCGACACGATCAGGAGCCACCCCCATGAACTTCTTCAGCCGCAGCAAGACCGCCGTCCTCGACCACCCCTTCGACGCGCCCACGAGCGCCGTCGAGGACATCACCGGCGACTACACGATCGACCAGACCCACACCCGCCTCGGCTTCAGCGCCCGGCACGCCATGGTGACGACCGTCCGCGGCCAGTTCACCGACTTCTCCGGCACCGCCCACATCGACGCCGCGAACCCCGCCGCGTCGAACGTCGCGCTGACCATCAAGACCGCCAGCATCGACACCGGTGTCGCCGACCGCGACGGCCACCTGCGCTCGGGCGACTTCTTCGACGCCGAGGCCAACCCCGAGATCACCTTCGTCTCCACCGCCGTGTCCCGCGACGGCGACGACTGGACGATCAAGGGCGACCTCACGATCAAGGGCGTCGCCAAGCCGGTCACCCTCGAGTTCGAGTCCACCGGCTCGGCCCGCGACCCGTTCGGCAACCTGCGTGTCGGCTTCGAGGGCGGCACCGCGATCAACCGCAAGGACTGGGGCCTCACCTGGAACGCCGCGCTCGAGACCGGCGGCGTCCTCGTCTCCGAGAAGATCAAGCTCGACTTCGACGTCTCGGCGATCCGCAACGCCTGACCTGCGCGATCCGTCTGGACCACCCGAGCGGGGCCCCCGAAAATGGGCGGCCCCGCTCGGGCATTTGTGGCTTGATACGGACATGTTCATCCCGCCCGACTTCACCAGCCGCCCGCTCGAGCTGGGCGACTCCGCTGCCGTCTTCGAGCTGATGGCCGCCCAGGAGCTCGCCGACATCGGCGAAGTCGTCATCGAGGAGGCCGACCTCGTCGGCGAGTGGTCGCGACCCAGCTACGACCTCGCCGGCAACAGCATCGGGATCTTCGACGGCGACCGCCTCGTGGCCTACGCCGAGGTCATGGGCAAGGACCGCGGCGACGCCGCCGTCCACCCCGACCACCGCGGTCGTGGCCTCGGCACCGCCCTCGCCTGCTGGATGCAGGGCAAGGCCCGCGAGAAGGGCTCCGACATCGTCGGCATGCCCGTGCCGCAGGGCTCGCCCGGCGACCGGCTCCTCGAGGAGCTCGGCTACCACGTCCGGTGGAACAGCTGGGTGCTCCAGCTCCCCCCGGGAGCGACGATCCCCGAGCGCGAGCTGCCGGCGGGGTACGCCGTCCGCGCCGCCGAGGAGTCCGAGTACAAGGCGTGCTGGACCGTCCAGGAGGACGCCTTCCTGGAGTGGTCGGAGCGCGACCGCGAGTCCTTCGAGGACTGGAAGGCCGAGATCGTGGGGCGGCCCGGCTTCGAGCCGTGGAACCTCAGGGTCGTCACCGACCCGTCGGGTCAGGTCGTCGCGATGGCCGTCGTCCAGACGGGCCCCGGGGGCGGCTTCATCGCCCGGTTGGCGACCAACAAGGACCAGCGCGGCCGCGGCCTGGCCCAGTCGCTGCTCGTGGACGCCTTCCGCGAGGCGGTCGCGCACGGCGCCGAGCGCTGTGAGCTGTCCACCGACTCGCGCACGGGTGCGCTCGGCCTCTACGAGAAGGTCGGCATGGTGGTCACGTCGAACTGGGTCAACCGGGCGATCGCGGTCTAGGCGGGCAGGCCCGACCGGAACGGCAGGGGTGGCTGGGTCATCGGGTTGGCCCCTGCCACCTCGTCCATCGCGTCGAGGATGTTGCGCAGGTTGATGATCACGCCGCCGTACACCGGCCAGAGGTGCGGCGACGGCGTGATCGAGTCCACCAGCTCAACAAGGCCGTCGAGCCGCACCCGGCTGGCCCGGATCTGCAGCTGGTCGGCGTTCTCGATCGCGCCCCCCGCCTGACGGAGGACCCCGACGAGGCCGTCCCGGAACTCCGGCTCCCACGGCTGCTCGTCGGCCAGGGCGTGCGACAGGGTTCGCGCCATGCTCCGGGTGTCGGCGAGGGCCTGCTCCATGTGCCGCATCAGCGACACCCACTGGCGTGGGTCGCGGAGCTCGTCCGCCGAGCGTCGGGGGTTCATCCGGGCGCTCTCCTTGGCCTGCCGCACCAGCGACCACGCGTGGTCGAGCTCCTGGTCGAGGGACCGCGTGCGGTCGACCCAGCGGTCGACGTCCCCAGGAGTGCACCCTGCCTCGATCCCGTCCCCCATGTCCACGAGCAACCGGCCGATCCGGTCGTCCATCGCGTCCAGCGCGGCGATCGCCGTGCGGTTGCGCAGCGGCGGCCAGACGACGAAGTTGACGATCAACCCCACCGCGATCCCGACCCCCGTGTCGAAGAGGCGTGAGACCAGCACACCGTCGTTGTCGGAGAAGCCCGTCGCGATCACGACCAGCGCGGTCGCCGCCGCCGTCGTCGACTCCCCCTCGAGCCAGGGGATGGCACCGATGGCCAACCCCAGCACGAGCACGACCGCGACAGCGGTGGCATCAAGACCGAGCACGCTTCCGACCGCCCAGGCCAGGAGCACCCCGAGGACCGCCGCGCCCACCTGGCGAGCGCCACGCGAGAACGTCCGGTAGACCGTCGCGTGGACCACCAGCAGCGCGGACCACGGCGCGAGGAACGGCTGAGGCAGGTGCAGCACCGACGTGGCGACCAGCCACGCGATCACCCCTGCCACCACGGTCTTCGCGAGCTGGATGACGTCGGTCCAGAAGACCGGGTCCTTCCACCGGTCCCGGCGCCATGAGCGCAGGCCCTCCCAGGTCATGCCGATCTCCCTCTGCGCCTCCCGACGCAACACCTGCAGGCGCTGCTCTCCCGTGCAGCCTCAACGGATAGGTGCCCCGGAAACGGCTCGCGCAATCACGAGCCGCTGGATCTCGGACGTTCCCTCGAAGATCGTGTAGATCTTGGCGTCGCGCGACCACCGCTCGACGGGGTACTCACGGGTGTAGCCGTTGCCGCCCAGGATCTGCATCGCCTGGGTGGTGACCCGCACGGCGGTCTCGCCGGCGAACAGCTTCGACATCGACCCCTCGGCCTGCTCGAACTTCTTGCCCTGCCGCGCCATCCACGCCGCCCGCCAGACCAGCAGCCGCGGCGCCTCGATCGAGGTGGCCATGTCGGCCAGCGCGAAGGCGATGCCCTGGTTCTCGATGATCGGCTTGCCGAACTGCTCGCGGGTCTTCGCGTAGTCGAGCGCCACCTCGTACGCCGCCCGCGCGATGCCGATCGCCTGGGCGCCGACCGCCGGACGGGTCCGCTCGAAGGTCGCCATCGACGGCTGACCCTGGGCTCGTCCACCCTCGCGCGCCTTGGCCAGCCGGGCGTCGAGCTTCTCCTTGCCGCCGAGCAGGCAGCGACCGGGGACCCGGCAGTCGTCGAGGACGACCTCAGCGGTGTGCGAGGCGCGGATGCCATGCTTGAGGAACTTCTGCCCCTGGCTGAGCCCCTTCGTTCCGGGCGGGATCACGAAGCTCGCCTGGCCCCGGGTGCGCAGCTCGGGGTCGACCACCGCGGTGACGACGTGCACGTCGGCCAGTCCCCCGTTGGTCGCCCAGGTCTTGGTCCCCTTGAGGACCCACTCGTCGGTGGCCTCGTCGTACGTCGCCCTGGTGCGCATCGCGCCGACGTCCGAGCCGGCATCGGGCTCGGAGGAGCAGAACGCGGCGAGCTTGAGGTCGCCCGGCGTACCGAACATCTGCGGTGCCCACTCGCCGACCTGCTCGTCGGTGCCGTTGGCGCGCAGCCCGGCCGCGGCCAGCCCGGAGCCGACGATGGAGAGGCCGATGCCCGCGTCACCCCAGAAGAGCTCCTCCATGAAGATCGGGATGCCGAGACCCGTCTCGTCGAAGGCCTGGGTGGCGAAGAAGTCGATCGAGTAGAGGCCGATCTTCGCGGCCTCCTCGAGGACCGGCCACGGGAACTCCTCCCGCTCATCCCACTCAGCCGCCGCGGGGCGCACCACGTCGGCGGCGAAGGTGTGGACCCAGTCGCGCAGGTCGAGGTGGTCCTGGCCGAGCTCGAAGGAGGGCGTCGTCACGGTTGCCAACGTACCCAGCCACCCGCCTTGTAACGCGGTGTCGTCGGCTCTTGTGCGGTGCTGCAACACCGCACAAGAGCTGTGGACACCGCGTTACAAGCGCGGGGTCAGGCGTGGGCCGGCGTCTCGAAGGGGTCGAGCTCCTCCTCGACTCCCGGGTCACCCACGTCGGCGCCGTAGTCGTCGGGGTGGGTCTGGTCGACACCCTCCCCGACGTTCAGGGCGCGCAGCACGAGGCTCAGCACCACCGTCACCAGCAGGTTCAGCAGGAGCGTGGTGAAGCCGATGTACACCAGGGTCTCGGTCCCGGGGAACGGGTCGAGCGGGCTGCCGAAGTGGCTGCCGGGGTCGCCGACCTTCGGGTTGCCGTAGGCCACGACGGTCCCGTAGGTCATGCCGACCGCCCAGCCGGCCAGCAGCGCCCACCGGTGGAAGAACCGGGTGTAGAGACCGACCACGATCGCCGGGAACGTCTGCAGGATCCAGACACCCCCGAGCAGCTGCAGGTCGATGGCGAACGTCGTGGGCACGGCCAGCACGAAGACCAGCGCGCCGAACTTCACCAGCAGCGACGCCAGCTTGCTCTGGGTCGCCTCCTGCTTCGGCGTCGCGTCCCGCTTGATGAACGCCTTGTAGATGTTGCGGGTCCACAGGTTCGCGGCCGCGATCGACATGATCGCCGCCGGCACCAGGGCACCGATGACGATCGCCGCGAAGGCGACGCCGACGAACCAGTCGGGGAACTCGTTCTCGAACAGCTGCGGGATCGCCTGCTGCGGGTTGGTCACCTGGACCCCGGCCGCGATGGCGACGAAGCCGAGCAGCGCGAGCAGCCCGAGAAGGAAGGAGTACGCCGGCAGCAGCGCCGCGTTCCTGCGGATCACCGAGCGGTTCCGGGTCGAGAGCACCGCGGTGACCGAGTGCGGGTACATGAACAGCGCAAGCGCCGAGCCGAGTGCCAGTGATGCGTAGGCCCAGTGCAGCAGGGGCGCCGGAATGGCGCTCTTCGGCGACGCCGCACCCGCCTTGATCGCCTCGGCATTCTCGGCATTCGCCTTGTCGAAGGAGTCCATCGCGCTGGCGAAGATGTTGTCCCAGCCGCCGAGCTGCGTCGGCAGGTAGAGGATCGCCACGAAGATCACGATGTAGATCAGCGTGTCCTTCACGAACGCGATGAGCGCCGGGGCACGCAGCCCCGAGGAGTAGGTGTACGCCGCGAGCACCACGAACGCGATGAACAGCGGCAGGTCCTTCACGAACCAGTTGGCCGTGTCCGCGCTGAAGCCCATCACCTCCAGCACGACCTGGATGCCGACGAGCTGCAGCGCGATGTAGGGCATCGTCGCGAGGATGCCGGTCAGCGCGACGGCCAGCGCCAGCCCGCGGCTGTCATAGCGACCGCGCACGAAGTCGGCCGGCGTCACGTAGCCGTGCCGGTGCGAGACCGACCAGAGCCGGGGCAGGAACAGGAAGATCAGCGGGTAGACCACGATCGTGTAGGGCACTGCGAAGAAGCCGATCGCACTGCCGGCGTACAGCAGGGCGGGCACGGCCACGAACGTGTACGCCGTGTAGAGGTCGCCGCCGATCAGGAACCAGGCGATGAACGTGCCGAAGCCGCGGCCACCGAGGCCCCACTCGTCGAGGTTGTCCATCGCCTGCGCGCGCCGCCATCGCGCGGCGGCGAAGCCGAGGACGGTGACGAGCATGAAGAAGAAGAGGAAGACGCTGAAGGTGACGGTGCTGACGTCGCTCATCGCTGCACCTCCCCGTTGCCTGCCCCGTCGCGCGCCTCACGGCGACGCCGGTCGGCGGTCTTCGCGAGGTAGTAGGCGATGACGGTCAGCACGACCGCGGCGGGGATCATCGCCATCTGGAACCAGTAGTAGAAGGGGAACCCGAGCAGCGTCGGGTCGGGCTTGTCGTAGAGCGGGACCAGCAGCGGCAGAAGGATCGCCGGTGTCAGCAGCAGGCAGATCCCGATCCAGAGCCCGCGGGTGCGGGCGCCTGGTTGCGGGGGTCGGGCGTCGGTCATCGAGCACCTCCGAGTTTGTGCGAACCGATGTGACCCTAGTCACCGGACGTCGAGGCTCCTAGCCCCGGCTCAATCCTTTCCTTCCACCGGGTGGCCGCTCGTAGGGTGTCCGGGTGCAGACCGATCTCTCCCGCTACGCCGATTGGATGACCTGGCTGGCCGAGCAGGGAGCGACCGATCCCGACGTGCGCGTCGTGTGGGTGGGTGGCTCCGCCGCCACCGGTGGGTACGACGAGTGGTCCGACCTCGACATCGATCTGCTGTGCACTCCCGGCGAGGCCGACGCCGTCCACGACCGACTGGTCGCCCGCGCCCGGGAGGCGTTCGCGATCGACCACGTGTGGGAGCTGCCGAAGACGACCTGGCCCGACGGGCGCCAGTGCTTCGTCAACCTGCAGGCCCGCCCGGGCGCCCTCGAGGAGCCGACCAGGATCGTCGACCTGCACGTCTCGGAGCTGTCGGACGTGCACCGGTTCGTCGACGTGCGCCGGCACGGGACGCCGATCGTCGTGCACGACCCGGACGGTCTCGTCGAGCTGCGCCACGACGACGAGAAGGCGATGTCGACCGCGATCGCCGAGGGCGTCGACCAGATCCGGCAGCGTCGCGCGACGGCCGAGTGGCTGGTCAACCGCGCGCTGCGGCGCGGGCAGCTCCCCGAGGCGGTGCACCTCTACCTGGGGTTCGGGCTCGGTCCGCTGGTCCGGCTGCTGCGGGTCAAGCACTGCCCGTGGCGCCACGACTTCGGGCTGCGCTACCTGCACACCGACCTGCCGGCCGACGTGGCCGCGCGGGTCGACGCCCTGGTGCCGGGCAACGGGGTCCTCGCCGAGCAGGCCGCCGCATGTTTCACGTGGACCGACGAGCTGCTCGCCTGAGCGCAGGGATCTAGCAGCGCCGCGAGTACCCGTGGTGCCCGTGGCGGGAGGCCAGCAGGTGCCCGTGGCGGGAGGCCAGCAGGAACCACACCAGCAGCCCGATCAGGATGATCGGCAGGTGCGACGCCACGGTCACCACGACCAGGATCGCGAGCACCACGAGGACCGGGACAGGGATCCCCCGGCGCCCGCGCCGCTCGCGGCCCGGGACACGGCCGGCGCGGGGTGCGCCGTACGCCGGGGTCGTGTGGCCGGGCAGGTCGCTGAAGATCGGCGTCAGCTCACCACGGGTGCGGGCCGCCCAGACCTGGTCGAGCCGCTCGCCGTGCTCCTCCGCGGTGAGCCGGCCCTGGGCGAAGTGCTCG
>DASTUX010000107.1:0-2362 GCA_035759395.1 Nocardioides sp. | reverse complement strand
GAGCGGCGCCACTGCTCGTCCTCGACGCCGCGGATGGCCTGCTCGACCTTGCGGATGCGGCCCTCGAGCTCCTTCATCCGGTCGCGCGGCACCTTGCCGGCCGCGTCCCAGCGCTCGGCGATCTCGCGGAACGCCTTCTTGGCGGCCTCCAGGTCGGTGACCGGCACCAGCGCCTCGGCCTCGAGGAGGAGCTTCTCCTTCACCTCAGCGTTCGCGGCGAACTCCTGGTCCTGCTCCGCTGCCGCCGCGTCGCGGGCGCCGAAGAACGCGTCCTGGGCGCCGCGGAACCGCCGCCACAGCGACTCGTCCACGTCCCGGGGGGCGGGGCCGGCGGCCTTCCACTCCCGCATCAGGTCGCGGTAGCGCCCCGCGGTCAGCCCCCACTCGGTGGAGGAGGCGAGCCCCTCCGCCTCGGTCGCCAGCCGCTCCTTGATCGCCCGGGCGGCGTCCCGCTTCTCGTGCTGCTCGGCGAAGTGGGACTTGCGGCGCCGGGTGTACGACGTGCGCGCGGTCGAGAACCTGCGCCAGAGGGCGTCGTCGGAGGAGCGGTCGATCCGGGGGAGTGCCTTCCACTCGTCGAGCAGCTCCCGCAGCCGGTTGGCGCCGTTGCGCCAGTCCGAGCCGTCGGCCAGCCGCTCGGCCTCCGCGACGATCTTCTCCTTCTGGACCCGTGACTCGGCGGCGCGCTGCGCCTTCTCGAGTCGGCGCGCCTCCCGCTGGCTCTCGATCACGGGCGCGATGCCGTCGAGCCGGGTGATCAGCGCGTCGAGGTCGCCGACGGCGTTCGCGTCGGTGACCTGGGCCCGGACGGTCTTCACCGACTCGACGGCCTCCTCGGGGGAGAGCACGCCGGACTTGATCCGCTGCTCGAGCAGCTCGACCTCGAAGGCGAGCGCGGCGTAGCGCTCGGTGAAGAACTTCAGCGCCTCCTCGGGCGTGCCTTCGGGGTACTGCCCCACGGAGCGTTCGCCGGCGGCCGTCCTCACATAGACGGTTCCGTCGTCGTCGACTCGGCCCCACTGATGGCTCGTCACTGCTCTACCCCGCTCGATCTCACGTAGCTGTGGAAGGTCGCTGGCACCATGCTAGTCACGACGTCGCCTCCGCAGGTGTGGCGCACCGCCGCGCACCGATGCGGCGCCGCGATGCGGCGGTCGATAGTGTGCGGGGGTGTTGATCGCCGGATTTCCTGCGGGTCCCTGGGGCACCAACTGCTACGTCGCTGCCACGGGCCCCGGCAGCGAATGCGTCGTCATCGACCCCGGGAAGGACGCCGCGGACGGTGTCGCCGAGGTCGTCCGCGAGCACCGGCTGAAGCCGGTCGCCGTCCTCGTCACGCACGGCCACGTCGACCACATGTGGTGCGTCGCTCCCGTCGCCGGGACGTACGACGCCACCGCCTGGATCCACCCGAGCGACCGCCACCTCCTGACCGACCCGATGGCCGGCATGTCCCGCGAGACCACCCAGATGCTGCTCGGGGGCGCCTACGAGTGGGCCGAGCCGGACGACGTCCGGGAGCTCTCGGACAGCCAGGTCCTCGAGCTGGCGGGACTGCGCTTCGTGGTCGACCACACGCCGGGCCACACGCAGGGCTCGGTGACCTTCCGGTCGCCGTACGACCAGCAGGACGTCTCCGAGGTCATGTTCGCCGGGGACCTGCTGTTCGCCGGGTCCATCGGTCGCACGGACCTGCCGGGCGGCGACCATCCGACGATGTTGCGCAGCCTGGCCACCAAGGTCCTGCCGCTCCGCGACGACGTCGTCGTGCTCCCCGGACACGGTGAGCAGACGTCGATCGGCCGCGAGCGCGCGACCAACCCGTTCCTCCAGGACCTGATCACCGACGGGTCCGCGGACCCCGTCATCCGAGGACTGTAGGCACCCATGAGCAAGACCGCCCCCATCCGCCCGCTGAGCGGGTTCCCCGAGCTCCTGCCCGGCCCCCGGTCGGTGGAGTCCGCCGTGATCGCCACGCTGGCCCGGACCTTCGAGCTGCACGGCTTCGCCAACGTCGAGACGCGGGCCGTCGAGCCCCTCGACCAGCTGCTGCGCAAGGGCGACACCTCCAAGGAGGTCTACGTCCTGCGCCGGCTGCAGGCGGACCCCGACGACACCTCGGTGGCGGACCGGTCGGGGCTGGGCCTGCACTTCGACCTGACCGTCCCGTTCGCGCGCTACGTGCTCGAGAACGCCGGGAAGCTCGAGTTCCCGTTCCGCAGGTACCAGATCCAGAAGGCGTGGCGCGGCGAGCGCCCGCAGGAGGGCAGGTACCGCGAGTTCACGCAGGCCGACATCGACATCGTGGGCCGCGACGTGCTGCCGTTCCACCACGACGTCGAGGTCACCCGGGTCATGCTGG
>DASTUX010000106.1:0-9625 GCA_035759395.1 Nocardioides sp. | reverse complement strand
GTTCGTCGGTCTCTTCGCCGAGTCGGCCGCGCGCGTGCTCGTGACCGTGCCTGCCGACGACGCCGAGCGGCTGACCTCGCTGGCCGAGCGCCACGGTGTGGCTGTCACGGAGCTCGGTGAGACCGGCGGCAGCGACCTCGTCGTGGAGGGCCAGTTCAGCGTTCCGCTGGCCGTCGTGCGCGAGGCGTGGGCCGCCACCCTGCCCGCCGCTCTGGGCTGAGCGCTGGACCGAGCACTGGACGGTTGCCCGCTCACGTCCCCAGCGTCGCCGCGTGGTCGGGCACGGCCCGGAACAGCTCGCGCGGTGGTCGCTGGTAGTTGGTTGCGGGAGGCCTGGGCGGCAGCTCCACCCGTCCCCGTTGCGGGGTGACGTACGGGATCGTCGAGAGCAGGTGGGCGATCATGTTGAGGCGTGCATGCCGCTTGGCGTCGGCCTCCACGACGTACCACGGCGACTCGTCGAGGTCGGTGTGCACGAACATCTCGTCCTTGGCCCGCGACACCGCTTCCCACTTCTCGCGGATGGTCAGGTCGTTCTCCGAGAACTTCCAGCGCCGCAGCGGGTCCGACAGGCGCGACGCGAACCGGCGCTCCTGCTCCTCGTCACTGACGGAGAACCAGTACTTGCGCAGCAGGATCCCGTCATCGATCAGCATCCGCTCGAAGGTCGGGCACTGGCGCAGGAAGAGCCGGTGCTGCTTCGTCGTGCAGTAACCCATCACCGGTTCGACGACCGCGCGGTTGTACCAGGACCGGTCGAACAGCACGATTTCCCCTGCCGCCGGCAGCTGCTCGACGTACCGCTGGAAGTACCACTGGGTCCGCTCGCGGTCGCTGGGTGCGGGCAGCGCGGCCACGCGGACGTGCCGCGGGTTGAGGTACTCGGTGATCCTGGTGATCGTCCCGCCCTTGCCCGCCGCGTCGCGCCCCTCGAAGACCACCACGACCCGCTGCCCGGTGTCCCGGACCCACTCCTGGAGGTCGACCAGTTCCTGCTGGAGCCGCAGCAGCTCGGCTGCGTAGACCTTGCGGCTGACCGTGTCCGTCACGACCGACCTCCCTCGCCTCCTCCCAAGGCTAACGCCGGGCGGCTGCCATCATGGGGTCGTGCAGCCGAGCCGCAGGGGCGTCGTGGTCCTTGCCGGGCTGGGACTCCTGGCGTCCTGCGGAGACAGATCGACGAGGGAGACCAAGGTGCCGGACGGAACGCATGCCTACGGCGACGACCCGAACCAGTTCGGCGAGTTCATGCTGCCCGACGGCACCCCGCGCGGGGTGGTGGTCGTGGTCCACGGCGGCTTCTGGAAGGCCGCCTACGACCTCTCGCTCGGGCGGCCTCTGGCTGCCTCGCTCGTCGAGCAGGGCTGGGCGGCCTGGAACCTGGAGTACCGCCGCGTCGGCAACGGAGGCGGTGCTCCCGAGACGTTCGACGACGTCGCGGCCGGCATCGACAAGCTGGCCGACCTCGGTCTGGACCTGTCGACCGTGGTCACGCTCGGACACTCCGCCGGCGGTCACCTCGCCGCGTGGGCTGCAGGTCGCGTGGACCCGGTCGTTCCGGTCACCCACGTGATCTCGCAGGCCGGAGTCCTCGACCTGGTCGCCGCCGACGGTCTCGGCCTCGGTGGCGGGGCCGTGCAGGCGCTCCTCGGCCACCCGGCCGGGCCCGGCGACGCGGCGTACGACCCGACCCAGCAGATCCCGCTCGACGCACCGGTGTGGTGCGTGCACGGTCGTGCCGACGACATCGTGCCGATCAGCCAGTCCGAGCAGTACGTCGGGCGCGCCACCGCGGCCGGTGCGCGGGCCGAGCTGGTCGCGGTCGACGGGGACCACTTCGTCGTCATCGACGCCACCTCTCCGGCCTGGCACCGCCAGCTGGAGATCCTCGACTCCATCGGCTGACGTCGCTCGCCAGGCGCGTCTCGCCGGTCGAGGAGGTGGCGCAGCAACCGTCTCGAGACCTCAGGAGCCGACCGGCGTCGGCGGCGCGACCAGGGGCTCGACCGGTTCGGCCGCAGCGGCCAGCTCCGCCTGCCACACCTGCGGCCGCGGCACCTCGCGGACGCTCTTCGACAGGGTCGGGATCAGTGCGGTGAGCGCCGTGGCGACGGCCATCGCGGCGACGGCGGCCGGCCCCCCGAGGGTGCTGAGGAGCAGACCTCCCAGCACCGGCGCGAGCGGCATGACCGACATCGCCAGGAACCGGGTCGCGGAGCTCACCCGACCCTGGAGGTGGCTCGGGGTCTGGGCGATGGCGTAGGCGCTGATGCCCGCGTTGCCGGCCGGGTTGAGCAGCAGGCCGAGGCCGAGTGCCAGCGCGACGACCAGCGGGTTGTTCCAGAAGATGATCGGGACGACGACCGGCACGAAGGTCCACGAGATGAGGACCGTCAGGCGACCCGTCGCCATCCGGTCGATGATCGCGGGCGCCGCGATCGCGCCGAGGATGCCGCCGAGTCCCGCCGCCGTCTCGACCAGGCCGATCTCGGCCGGGTGGAACCCGGCCCGGACCAGCCGGATGATCGCGACGAAGAAGAGGCCGTTGACCACGAGGTTGGACAGCGCCGCCCAGATCAGGAGTGCCCGGAAGAACGGTCGCTCCAGGATGAAGCGCATTCCCTCCGCGATGTCCGCGCGGGGGCTCTTGCGCGGTCCCGCGTGGGCCGGGGCGGACAGGTCGGTGCGGATCCTGCCGAGAAGAACCCACGAGATCGCGAAGCTGACCGCGTCCACGGCGAACGGAAGCCAGCGCGTGACGCCGTACAGCAGGCCGCCCAGCGGGCCGCCGACCAGGGAAGCGACGTGCTGGCGCGCCTGGTTCTGACTGAGGGCGGTCGGCAGCTCCTCGGTCGTGACCACCGCGCGGACCGCCGAGATCTCGGCCGGGCCGAAGACGCCGTTCGCGACGCCGGTGAGCAGTGCGACGACGACCAGGTGGGGGATGGTCAGCGCGTGCTGCAGGCCGGCGACGACCAGCGAGGCGTAGAGCAGCACGCCCGCGGCGCTGGTCAGCCGCATGATCCTGAGCCGGTCGGTGCGGTCGGCGAGGACCCCCGCGGGGAGCAGTGCCCCGCACATGCCGAGGAGGTGGGCCGCCTCGACGAGGCCCGCCTGGATCGGGGAGTGGGTCAGGTGGAAGGCGAGCAGCGGGAAGACGAACATGCTCACCCGGCTGCCGAGCTCGGAGATCGTCTGCCCGATCCACAGGACGGTGAAGTCGTGGTTGCGGGCGAGGGTGCGGTAACCGGTCACGAGGAGAGAGTAGATTGCGCAACAACACTTGCGCAATAAGTATTGCGAAACTTCGGTACCATGGGTCCATGGCCAGCGACGAACGTCCAGCGGGGGAGTCGACCCACGACCCGCGCGTGCTGCGCGCGATCGCCCACCCCCTGCGCAACCGCATCCTCACCGAGCTGAGCGCCGGTGGGCCGATGCGCGCCGCCGACCTGGCCGAGGAGCTCCGGATCCCTGCCAACCAGGCCAGCTTCCACCTGCGCACGCTGGCGAAGTACGGCCTGATCGAGGAGGACCCCGAGGCGGCGCGGGACAGGCGCGACCGGGTCTGGCGGATGGCCGCCGACGCGAACCTGACGTTCAACGTCGCCGATCTCGAGCAGACACCCGGCGGGAAGGCGGCCGTCCAGGTCTTCCGGCGTACGGCGTCCGCGTGGGCGCACGCTCTCGTCGACCGCGCCTACTCGAGTGATCGTGAGCCGGAGACGGTCCGTCGCATCACTGAGCATGCCGTGCGCCTGACCAAGGAGGAGGCCGTGCAGCTCGGGGAGGAGCTCGACGCGGTGGTCGACGGCTGGATCTCGCGCACCCGAGGGCGCGACACGGACCGCCGGACCTACCTGCTCTTCTCGATGCTGCAGCCCTACCCCGACGACGAGGCGACCGAGGACTAGCCTCGGGCCGTGCCCAGCCGACTCCGCCCCGCCGACCCGGCTGACGTCGCATCGGCGCGCGCGCTCGTCGATGCGGGGCAGGCGGGCCCGACCGAGCTCCGGTTGCTGACCAAGCACTTCCTGGCCCTGCTCGAGACCCGCGCGCCGGGCCGTTCCGTCGAGGTCCGCGTGCCGCCGTACGCCGCGGTCCAGGTGGTCCCCGGTGTGCGCCACACCCGGGGGACCCCACCCGCCGTCGTCGAGATGGACGCGGCCACCTGGATCTCCCTCGCCACCGGCGGTATCACCTGGCCCGAGGCCGAGCAGTCCGGCCAGGTCCGCGCCAGCGGGGAACGGGCCGACCTCACGCCGTACCTCCCCCTGGGATAGTCCGCCACGATTTGGTCGGTCCGGCGGCCCCAGAGCGACAAGAACGTGGCGGACTATCTCCCCGTCTCCCCGATAGTCCGCGACGAGAATGCTGCCGAATCGTCGAAATCACGACAGTCCTGTCGCGGACTATCCCGGCCGTGTCGTCGTGGCCGATTCAGGGGGATCCGAGCGGCACGGATAGGTTGAGCCGCATGAGTGACGCCCACGACATCGATGACATCAAGCGCCGCGTGACCGAGGTGCTGCCCGGCATCCGCAAGGACCTCGAGGACCTGGTGCGGATCGAGTCGGTGAGTGCCGACCCGGCCCGCGCGAGCGAGGTCCAGCGCAGCGCCGAGGCGGTCGCGGAGCTGTTCCGTGCCGAGAAGTTCGACTCGGTCGAGATCGTCAGCGCCGAGGGCGGCGCCCCGGCCGTCATCGCCCACAAGGCCGGCCCCGAGGGCGCGCCGACCGTGCTGCTCTACGCCCACCACGACGTCCAGCCCGAGAACGACCACGCCGAGTGGGACTCCCCGCCGTTCGAGCCGACCGAGCGCGACGGCCGGCTCTACGCCCGCGGCGCGGCCGACGACAAGGCCGGCATCGCGGCCCACCTCGGCGCCCTGCGGGTGTACGGCGACGACCTGCCCGTCGGCGTCACGATGTTCATCGAGGGCGAGGAGGAGGTCGGCTCCGACACGCTCCCCGCGCTGCTCAAGGAGCACCAGGCCAAGCTGCGCGCCGACGTCATCGTCATCGCGGACTCCGGCAACTGGGACATCGGCGTTCCCGCGCTGACCACCAGCCTGCGCGGCCTGGTCCGCGCCGACGTCACGGTCCGCACCCTCACCCACGCCGTCCACTCCGGCATGTGGGGCGGCCTGGTCCCCGACTCGCTGATGACGCTGAGCCGCCTGATCGCGAGCCTGCACGACGACGCCGGCAACGTCGCGGTCAAGGGGCTGCACAGCGGTCCGGCCGCCGACGTCGAGTACCCCGAGGACCGGCTGCGCGCCGAGTCCGGCGCCAACCCGGGCATCGAGTGGATCGGCGAGGGCCCGGTCGTCGAGCGCCTGTGGACCAAGCCGTCGCTGTCGATCACCGGCCTCGACGCCCCGAAGGTCGACGGCGCCAGCAACACCCTGGTCGCAAGCGCCCGCGCCAAGATCTCGATGCGCATCGCACCCGGTGACACCACCGCCAACGCGGTCGAGTGCCTCCGCGCCCACCTCGAGGAGCACGTCCCGTGGGGCGCCGAGCTGACGTTCACGGTCGTCGACACCGGTGAGGCCACCCAGATCGACGCCACGGGTCCGGCGTACGACGCCGCCCGCGGCGCGTTCACGCAGGCGTGGGACGGCACCGAGCCGGTCGACATGGGTGTCGGCGGCTCGATCCCGTTCATCGCGGAGTTCCTGGACGCGTTCCCGGAGGCCAGCGTGCTGGTCACCGGCGTCGAGGACCCGGACACCCGCGCCCACGGAGCCAACGAGGGTCTGCACCTCGCGGAGTTCGAGCGGGTCGTGCTCGCCGAGGCACTGCTGCTGCACCACCTCGGGAACCTCTGAGCCGACCCGGCGCCCGAGCGCCGGGAGGTACGACGCTCAGACGATCGCGGCGGGCAGGATGACCCGGAACGTGCTGCCGCGGCCGAGCTCGGAGTCGACCTCGATCCGGCCGTGGTGCCGGTCCACGATCCGCTGCACGATGGCGAGACCGAGGCCGGTGCCCGGCTGGGCGACGGCATCGGGGTTCGTGGAGCGGAAGAACTCGGAGAACAGCCGCTCCTGGTCCTTCGACGAGATGCCGATCCCGTCGTCGGCGCAGGTCAGCACGACCTCGTCGCCCTGGCGCGCCAGGCTGACGGTGATCGAGCGCCCGGCCGGGGTGTACTTCACGGCGTTGCTCACGAGGTTGGCGCAGACGCGGTCCAGCTCGTCGGCGTCACCCATGGCCAGCACCAGCTCGGCCGGCGCGTCGATGGTGACGGTCAGGTTCTTGCGGTTCGCGGCGACCGACGAGAGGTCGACGATGTCGTCGACGATCCGGTGCAGGTCGACCGGCGCGGCAATGATCGGGTTGTTCGGGTCCTCGACCTTCGCGAGCATCAGCAGGTCGTCGATCACCCGGACCATGCGCTGCGTCCCCCGGTCCATCGCGGCGAACGAGGCGCGGCAGGTGGCGGTGAGGTCCGGGTTGCCGTCGAGCATCTCCAGGTGGCCGATCACGGCGGTCAGGGGGCTCTTCAGCTCGTGCGCGACGGTCGCGATCAGCTCGCTCTTGTAGGTGTCGAGCGCGCGGAGCTCCTGGACGAGCCGGTGCTCGCGCTCGAACGCGCGGGCGTTCAGGATGGCGCGTCCCACGTCGTGCCCGACGTCGAGCGCCGCGGCGCCTTCGATCTCGGTCCATTCCGGGGCCCCCCACAGCCGGGTGAGCACCAGGTTGCCCAGGCACTCCGGACCGGCGCCGAGGGGGGCGAACAGGATGGAGCCGATGCCGATGCCGGAGAGGAAGGCGAGCACCCGCTCGCCCTGCACCGCGGTGATGGTGGGTCCGAAGGCGCGCTCCGGCGACACGATCTCGACGCGCTGCATGGCCCAGGCGTTGCGGGCCGCGTTCTCGGCGATCGCGACGAGCTCGTCGGGGAGCTCGATCTGGGTGCCGTCGGCGGAGTAGATCGCGCCGGTTCCGAGACCGTCCTCGTCGAAGGTCTGGATCCACATGCCGTGCGCCTGGAACCCCTCGGCGAGCGCGTCCCGGCTGTCGACGAGGATCCGGTCCAGGCTGAACTCGGCGCTCGCGCTCGCACTGCGCACGATCTTGCGCGCTGCATCGGCCAGACGCACCCGCGCGGCGAGGCCCTCGCGCTCCAGGGCGGTGACGACCGCGCGGCCGGCCTGCTCGGCGTACTTCTGCAGGATCCGGCGCTGTTCCTGGCCGGGCCGCAGGCCGTCGGTGGGGAGGTCGATGGACAGGGTGCCCCGAAGGAGGCCCTGGTCGTCGTGGAGCATCGCGACCAGGAGGTCCAGCGCGTGCCAGGCGTCGGGTACGTCGAGTGGCGCAATGTCGGGGACCCAGCCCCAGGTCTCGGCGCCGCGGTCCAGCCGCTCGTGCGGGACGAAGCGGAGCAGGCCCCACTCGTCGGCCTTCTCGACCTCGGCCAGCAGCTTGTCGACGGGGGTACGTCGCCCCCGCAGCGACTGGCGGGCGGCGTCACTGCCGGCGACGGCCATCACCTCGAGATGGCCGTCGTCGCGGACCACGCTGATGGCCGCGACGCCGAACCCGGCGAGCTCTGTCACACCCTCAGCGATCAGCTGGAGCGCGTCCCGAGAAGGAGCATCGGACCAGCTCTGTGCATGCTGGTCGGTGGTGTCCGTTGTCATTGCCCTCGAATCCCCCGTTGGTAAAGACATGTTAAGCGGATCACACGCGATTGCGCGCCGCTAAGCCGCTTTCGGTCCGGTGAATGGGAGTGCGCCGCCACCGGCCCTAGACTCGGACCCGTGCCCCACCCCAGCAGCGCGCGCAAGGGCGGCGACGGCCGGCTCACCGCCGCCCTCGATCCGCACGACCAGGGACCTCAGGACGCGTGCGGCGTCTTCGGCGTCTGGGCCCCCGGCGAGGACGTCGCCAAGCTGACCTACTTCGGTCTGTACGCCCTCCAGCACCGCGGCCAGGAGTCTGCCGGGATCGCGGTCAGCAACGGCCGCCAGATCCTGGTCTACAAGGACATGGGCCTGGTCTCGCAGGTCTTCGACGAGACCACGCTCGCCTCGCTCCACGGCCACCTGGCGATCGGGCACGCGCGCTACTCGACGACCGGCGCCAGCACCTGGGAGAACGCCCAGCCGACGTTCCGTCCCACCGCGGACGGCTCGATCGCGCTCGGCCACAACGGCAACCTGATCAACACCCACGAGCTCGCGCAGATGGTCGCGGACCTGCCGGGGCCCTCGGACGAGCTCGACCTCCACGCCAAGAACCACGAGGCGTCGACCAACGACACCGGACTGGTCACCGCGCTCTTCGCCCACCACCCCGACACGACGCTGGAGCAGCGCGCGCTCGAGGTGCTGCCGCAGCTGCGGGGAGCCTTCTCGTTCGTCTGGATGAACGAGAACACGCTGTACGCCGCCCGCGACCCGCAGGGCATCCGGCCGCTGGTGCTGGGCCGGCTGGACCGGGGCTGGGTCGTCGCGAGCGAGGACGCCGCGCTCGCCACCATCGGTGCCAGCGTGGTGCGTGAGATCGAGCCGGGCGAGATGGTCGTCATCGATGAGAACGGCCTGCGCTCCCACCAGTTCGCCGAGCCCGCGCGCAAGGGCTGTGTGTTCGAGTACGTCTACCTCGCCCGCCCCGACGCGACCATCGCCGGTCGCAGCGTCCACCAGGCACGGGTCGAGATGGGGCGCCAGCTGGCCCGCGAGTTCCCGGTCGAGGCGGACCTCGTGATCCCCGTGCCCGAGTCCGGGACCCCTGCCGCGGCGGGCTACGCCGAGGAGTCCGGCATCCCGTTCGGCCAGGGCTTCGTCAAGAACGCGTACGTCGGCCGCACGTTCATCCAGCCCAGCCAGACCCTGCGCCAGCTCGGCATCCGGCTCAAGCTCAACGCGCTCGACCACATGATCCGTGGCAAGCGGATCGTCGTGGTCGACGACTCCATCGTCCGGGGCAACACCCAGCGCGCCCAGGTCCGGATGCTGCGCGAGGCCGGCGCCCTCGAGGTGCACGTGCGGATCTCGAGCCCGCCGGTGAAGTGGCCGTGCTTCTACGGCATCGACTTCGCGACCCGCGCCGAGCTGATCGCCAACGGCCTGACCCCCGAGCAGATCGCTGCCAGCGTGGGCGCCGACACCCTCGGCTACATCTCGCTCGAGGGCATGGTCGACGCCACCGGCCAGAAGTCCGACAGCCTGTGCCAGGCCTGCTTCACGGGGGAGTACCCCATCGAGCTCCCCGACGAGAGCCTGCTCGGCAAGCACCTGCTCGAGGCGTCGCTGACCAGTCCGACGGTGGGCAAGGCCCTGCCCGTCCTCAACAACCCCTGATCCCGCAGGAGAGTTCGTGACCGAGCCCCAGAACGCCTATGCCGAAGCCGGAGTCTCGATCGAGGCCGCCGACAAGGCGATCGAGCTGATGAAGGTCTGGGTCGAGAAGGCGCGCCGGCCAGAGATGATCGGGGGGCTCGGCGGCTTCGCCGGCCTCTTCGACGCCTCCGCGCTCAAGCGCTACGACCGACCGCTGCTCGCGACCTCCACCGACGGGGTCGGCACCAAGGTCGCGATCGCCCAGGCGATGGACGTCCACGACACGATCGGCTTCGACCTCGTCGGCATGGTCGTCGACGACCTCGTCGT